>NZ_CP133778.1:1222857-1528571 GCF_034347405.1 Pseudomonas sp. CCC3.1 | reverse complement strand
GCAGCGCAAAGGGCAGCCGGTCAGGCGTACAAAAACGGTGGGCAGGCCAGCCGTTCGCGTTTCACCCTGTAAAGAGTAAAAAACTTCGGTAATTCTCAATGTGTCTTGCATATCCGCCACGGGCGTAACAGCTAAACAGGCTGTCCGCCTCCGTCAGGCACTCCAAAGAATCTGCCTACGCAGGACTCAGAAGAGCGTATTTCATAAAAGGGCGTGGATTCTAACGAAAAAACCCGCGACAAGCGCGGGTTTCTCGATGAAAGCATCGTATGGCTTACATGCGCTGTAAATCGCGCTGTGCCAACTGTGCCGCCGACGTTCCAGGATACTGAGCAACGACTTGCTGCAGAATGCCTTTAACCTTGTCGGTGTGACCCAGACGACGTTCTACATCAGCCAGCTTGTACAGCGAATCCGGCACTTTGGCGTGCTTGGGATACAGCTGACTCACTTTGGCAAAGGCCTGACCTGCAGCTTGCAGATCGCCTTTGGCCAGATTCACCTCACCCAGCCAGTATTGAGCATTGCCCGCATATTGGCTGTTTGGGTATTTGCGCAGAAAGGCGGTAAACGCCTGACTGGCCTTGTCGAAATCCTTGGCCTTGATCAGGTCGAAAGCAGCATCGTAATAGAGCTTTTCTTTCGCCGGATCACCCGGTTCCGAACTGGCAGCAGCCTGAGGTGCAGGCGCTGCTGTATTGCCGGCGGCAGGAGCACCACCCGCAGCAGAATTGTCAGGAGCGGCAGCAGGAGCAATGCCAGCACCAATACGCCGATCAAGTTCCTGGTATCGCTCCAGGCTTTCTTGTTTCATGCGTGAAATATCATTTTGCAAAACTTCGATCACGCCCTGTTGGCGCGCAATCTGGTCCTGCATTTGTTGCAGTTGGTTGAACAGCTCGCCCTGTGCCGAGACAGGGGCCGAAACCCCTCCCCCGGCATAGGCGCCGCTCGCACCATAACCCGGTGACGGATAACTCCCCCCGCTATTGTTATAGCCAGAGTTGTCATCGACCACAGGAACCGCAGCCCATACCGCGAGCGGCATGAGGCTGAGAGCCAGAATAGTTACAGCACGGCGGCACGTTCGCATGACGAATTACTTACGCAGTTCGACGCGACGGTTTTGAGCCCACGACTGTTCGTCGTTGCCAGTAGCGATTGGACGCTCTTTACCGTAGGACACCAGCTCCAGTTGTGCTGGAGAAACACCTTGCAGTACCAGGTAGCGCTGAACGGCTTTCGCACGACGCTCGCCCAGTGCCATGTTGTACTCACGAGTACCACGGGCGTCAGTGTTACCTTCCAGAACAACGCGAGCGCCGTTAGCTTTCAGGTCTTTAGCGTGAACGTCCAGAGCGCGCATTGCTTCTGGTTTCAGGTCCGAAGAATCGTATTCGAAGTAGAAAACAGTGATAGCGCGCAGAGCAGCTTCTTCGCTCAGGGAACCATCAACAGCGCCAGTGTTTGCGCCGTAACCAGCGTTTGGATCAACAGCCGCGCCTTCACCGGCATTGTCGCCGCCTTTAGACGAGCAACCTACAGCTACAGCCATGGCCAGGGCCAGCGCAGCGAATTTACCAAACTTCAGCATTTCCATCGTAAAACTCCTAATGAACCCCAAGTGTTATGTGCAACGTAAAGCTATCACCACGTCAGTTCAGGTAAGGGGACCAGGAAGGTTCTCTGACTTCGCCTTGAGCGGTAGGAAGAGGGAGCCTTACGCGTCCATTGATAGACACGAGCATCAAGACTCCCCGGCCCTGCTGGCGGGTGGCGTAGATTACCATGGTGCCGTTGGGCGCAACAGTAGCTGACTCATCTAGGTTGGTATCTGTGAGTATTTTCACGGTTCCGCGTTGCAAATCTTGCGCTGCAACCCGGAAATTGGTGAAACCATCCTGACGATGAATCATTACCAGGGTCTTTTCGTCAGCCGAAAGCTTCGGACTGGCGTTGTAGTTCCCGATAAATGTCACGCGTTCGGCGTTACCGCCACCGACTGTGGTTTTGTAAATCTGTGGTTTGCCGCCACGGTCAGAGGTGAAATAGATGGTGTTGCCATCTTTACCCCAGAACGGTTCGGTATCGATTGCCGGGTTATTGGTCACGCGGGTCAGACCACGCGAAGCCAAATCCATCACGTAGATTTCGGCGTTACCATCTTTCGACAATACGAATGCCAGCCTGGAACCATCTGGCGACCAGGCTGGTGCGCCGTTAAGGCCTTCAAAGTTGGTGATCTGCTCACGACGGCCGGTATCAATGTTCTGAACAAAGATGCGCGGACGTTTTTGCTCGAACGATACATAAGCAATGCGCTTGCCATCTGGAGCAAAGCGCGGCGACAGGATCGGCTCACGCGACTGCAACAAGGTAACTGCACGGGCGCCATCATAGTCCGAACGCTGCAAGGTGTAGCGGGTATTGGTTGCGCTGGCACGTTCCGCCGTCACATAAAGCAGACGAGTCGAGAATGCACCTTTAATACCGGTCAGCTTTTCAAACGACTGGTCAGAGATGTAGTGCGCCATGTCCCGCAATTGCTCAGCGGTGCCCGACACGCTGCCGG
This sequence comes from Pseudomonas sp. CCC3.1, assembly GCF_034347405.1. Lineage (NCBI taxonomy): Bacteria > Pseudomonadati > Pseudomonadota > Gammaproteobacteria > Pseudomonadales > Pseudomonadaceae > Pseudomonas > Pseudomonas sp. CCC3.1. Next base: position 1,525,999 of record NZ_CP133778.1, on the reverse strand, counting down.
TCAGCACTGGTTGCTCGGTGGCAACGTTGAACAAGGCATATTGCACCTGCAGGCGACCACCCGCCGGCACGATATTACCCACCATGACGTACTGAGCGCCCAAGGCTTTCCAGTCACGGAAAATGACTTCGCTGGCCTGGGTAGGCTGGCTGATCATGTTCTGCTTTGGAATCGGCGCGTAATAACCTGAGTTACGCAGGTCGTTACCAATGATTTCAGCCATATCGTCAGGCAGGACGGTGCCGCCCTGCCAGCCGAACGGTACTACGGCAATGGGCGTTGCCCGGTCGCTACCGCTGGTGACCAGAATGTTCTTTTCATCTGCCACTGCCATCCCTGCCAAGCAGCAAACGACAACTAGCAGTCCTCGAAAAAAGTTAATCACAAGGCTAGATCCTCAGGTGTGAATGTCATCTTGAACGATCGATAAGGATTAAAATCGCTAGGCTTCATGCCCTGCATTTCCGTTAAACGGCCAATGTTCTTGACCGCTGCCACAGCCGAGCTATCAAACGGCCCATCACCACTGGACTTGGCTACCGTCACCGACGTTACCGTACCATCTGGCAACATGCCGATTTGCAGCACCACTGTCATGTTCTTGCGAGCGGAAGGCGGACGAGCCCATCCTTCTGCTGCCCGGGCACGAATCAGGTCATCAAAACTGCCGGCGACCTCATCACCCCTTTCATCTGCCAAGGCTTGTTGCCGTTGTGGCGTATCAGAAAGCAAATCTGCCAAGGCCTGAGCCTTTTTCTCTTCAGTCGATTTACGCGCTGCTTCTACTGCCTTTTTCTTGGCAGCATCGGCAGCCGCTTTTTTCTTCGCATCCTCGGCGGTTTTCTTCTTCGCCTCGTCAGCTACGGCCTGTTTCTTGGCATCTTCAGCAGCTTTCTTTTTCGCATCTTCAACAATCTTCTTCTTGGCTTCTTCGGCGGCCTTTTTCTTCGCCTCTTCTTCAGCGGCTTTCTTGGCCTCTTCCTCAGATTTTTTCTTGGCTATGTCAGCCAGCTTTTTCTCTTCGGCCTTTTTAGCTTCCGTGGCCTTTTTGGCATCGTCGGCTTTCTTGGCTTCATCAGCCTTCTTCGCCTCATCTGCCTTTTTAGCTTCGCTCGCCTTGGCTTCGTCAGCTTTCTTGGCCTGCGCTGCCTTTTCGGCAGCCTCTTCTTTCTTTTGTTCCGCAGCTTTTACAGCTTCCTGCTCAACCTTCTTTTGTTCCATCTGTTCGACTTCGGTCTGACGTGCGGCAGATTTCTTTGCCTCACCCGCAATCTTTTGATTGGTCTGGGTTGTCGCCTGACTTTTAGACTTCAGTTGATACAAAGTAGCTTGAACAATCGGTTTTGAAGGCGGCAGCTCGGGAGTCATGGCAAAGCTGGCGAACAGCATGCCAAAAATCAGGATGTGCAGCCCTACCGCCCAAACTGTAGGCCAAAAATAATTTTCAGAGGCGGACGGCTCCCGCTGTTCGCGCATCAGGGAGCCTCGGTAATCAAGCCAACGTTACCGACCCCGGCTTTCTGCAGGCCACCCATCGCACCCATTACCGCGCCGTAATCCACGGTTTTATCGCCGCGAATAAAGACTTGGGTGTGCTTGCCACCCTCATTGCCTGCGCGAATGATTTTAGTCACGGCGTCAGTCATCTGAGGCAGGGTCATTGCCTTGTCCATCTGCTTTTCGGTGTCGACTTCACTGCCAAGGTTCCAGAAATAGGTCTTGTCAGCCTTGATCGAAATAGTCAAAACCTGAGTGTTGTTGTCTTGCGGCAAAGCCTCGCTGGAGACTTTGGGCAAATCAACCTTCACACCCTGATTGAGCATCGGTGCAGTCACCATGAAAATGACCAGCAGCACCAGCATCACGTCGATGTATGGCACCACGTTCATCTCGGCAACCGGCTTGCGCTTCTTGCGAGCTCGAGCGATTAAAGCCATTGGAAATACCTGCTTATTCTTCGCTGGTGTGCACTTTACGGTGCAGGATCGCCTGGAACTCGTCGGCGAAGGTGTAGTAGCGGCTGATCAGGGTTTCGCTACGCGCAGCAAAACGGTTGTAGGCAATTACCGCTGGAATCGCCGCAAACAGACCAATCGCCGTTGCAACCAAGGCTTCGGCAATACCTGGCGCAACAGTCGCCAGAGTGGCTTGTTGCGCAGTCGCCAGACCGCGGAAAGAGTTCATGATGCCCCATACCGTACCGAACAGACCGATGTACGGGCTGACAGAACCGACGGTTGCCAAGAATGGGAGGCTTTGCTCAAGTTTTTCCTCTTCACGAGAAATCGCTACGCGCATGGCACGTGCAACGCCTTCCATGACCGCTTCAGGGTCAACGCCCGGCTGCTGACGCAGGCGCGAGAACTCTTTGAAACCAGCACGGAAAATTTGCTCAACACCGGAATCCGGATCCGGGTTGCTGCCGGCCTGACGGTACAGCTTCGACAAGTCGATACCCGACCAGAAACGCTCCTCAAAGCTATCCAGGGCACGTCGACCGGCGCGCAGCATAGTGCTGCGCTGAAAAATCATGACCCACGAGGTAACCGATGCGGCCAGCAGGATCAACATTACCAACTGCACAACAATGCTGGCATTGCTGACCAAGCTCCACATGGAGGAATGGTCGACGACGTTAGCTTCCACGCTTTATCTCCTGCTCTAAATGTTTACCCGCGCCGCTCACGTCGGCAAAGGCCGTACGTAAAGCTTCGGGAATGGCCCGGGGTTTAAAACTATCGGCGCGCACACAGGCCACCAAAAATTGCCCTTCGCACAGCAATGTTGCATCCGCAGCCCGCCAGACCTGCTGCTTGAAACGCAGGCTGGCACGGTTGAGTTCTATCACTTGTGCGCTTATCAACAGTTCGTCGTCCAGTCGCGCCGGTGCGTGGTAGCGCGCCTCGCTGGAATGCACGACAAATAACAGGTTCTCACCCGCAAGCTCGGATTGGGCAAAGCCCAGCTCCCGCAGCCTTTCGGTTCGAGCCCGCTCCATAAACTTTAGATAATTTACGTAATACACGACGCCACCCGCATCGGTGTCCTCGTAATAAACGCGACAGCGATGTGCGAACGGCTCAAGCCTGTTTTGCGCGCGCATACTCTAGTGCTTACTCCTCAGGTTGCCAATCCGCCAAACCACTGTTTTTTACGCTTCTTAGACTTTAATACCCAAGATTTTCAGCGCCAGCCCTTGAGACAGCAAAAACCTTAAAAAAATCGGCCGACGACGGCTTATTAATCGTCTACAGCATTCAGAAATTCGTCCACCACGGGCATATCGCCCAAGCGTGATGGAATATTCAAACCAAAGTGTAAATAGGCATGTCGGGTCACGACTCGCCCCCGTGGCGTACGCATGATGTACCCCTGCTGAATCAAATACGGCTCAAGTACATCTTCAATGGTGTGACGCTCTTCGCTGATAGCCGCAGCAAGACTATCGACACCCACCGGCCCGCCATCGAACTTCTCGATCATGGTCAGCAGCAAACGCCGGTCCTGATGATCAAAACCGTGCTCATCAACATCCAGCAGGTTCAGCGCAAGATCCGCCACCGGCTTGGTGATATGGCCCTTGGCCCGCACTTCGGCAAAATCGCGCACCCGTCGCAGCAGGCGATTGGCGATTCGCGGGGTTCCACGCGCACGCCGGGCGATTTCATAAGCCCCTTCCGGGTCAAGCGGCAAACCGAAGATACCGGCCGAGCGACTGACAATCGTTGCCAGGTCATCGGTACTATAAAACTCCAGACGCTGAACAATCCCGAAACGATCACGCAATGGGTTGGTCAGCATCCCGGCACGAGTCGTTGCACCGACCAGCGTGAACGGCGGCAGATCGAGCTTGATCGAACGAGCGGCCGGCCCTTCACCAATCATAATGTCGAGCTGAAAGTCTTCCATGGCCGGGTACAGCACCTCCTCCACAATCGGCGACAGTCGATGAATTTCATCGATAAACAGCACGTCATGAGGTTCGAGGTTGGTCAACAACGCCGCCAGATCACCCGGCCGCTCTAGCACAGGTCCCGACGTACTTTTGATCGACACGCCCATTTCCTGGGCAATGATGTTGGCCAACGTCGTCTTGCCCAAGCCGGGCGGGCCGAAAATCAGCGTGTGATCCAGCGATTCCGCACGCCCGCGAGCCGCCTGGATAAACAGCTCCATTTGCTCACGCACCGTAGGCTGACCAATATAGTCCGCCAGGCTCAGAGGACGGATAGCACGATCCTGAACCTCTTCGCGGTCACGCCCACTGGAGGCGGTTATCAAACGATCAGCTTCAATCACTTAAATCATTCCCTTAAGGGCACGGCGAATCATGTCTTCACTGCTCAACGTTTTATCCTTGATAGCCGAAACCGCCTTGCTTGCTTCCTGCGGCTTGTAGCCCAAGGAAATCAAAGCGCTGACGGCATCACTTTCTGCACTCGCCACCTGCACTGGCGCATCTGGCTGGTTAGGCACCAACGCAAACATGCTCGGCACTTGCTCCCAGGCCTTGAAGCGATCCTTGAGCTCGACCAGCAGACGTTCCGCGGTCTTCTTGCCGACGCCCGGCACCTTGGTCAAGGCAGAAGTATCCTGAGCCTGCACGCAACGCACCAGCTCATCAACTTCCAAACTGGACATTAATGCCAGCGCCAGCTTGGGACCCACGCCATTAAGGCGGATCAGCTCACGAAAAAAGTCCCGCTCACGCTTGCTACTGAAACCATAGAGCAACTGAGCATCTTCGCGAACCACCAAGTGCGTGTGCAAGGTCAGCGGTTCGCCAATCGAAGGCAAACGATAGAGCGTGGTCATGGGCACTTCGAGCTCATAACCCAAGCCATTTACATCAAGAATCAGGTGCGGAGGCTGTTTTTCAACCAGAGTCCCGCGCAAGCGTCCAATCACGTTTAAGATCCTTTCTCTGGCCAGATCAATGGCTGACAAGTAGAACGACAAAGCCGCATCATTTGCAGATACAACTGTGTCAGCATGTTTAATCAGGTTAAAGGCGCAAACGCCCACCCCGGCTGCGCGCCGCCCCCAAGCCATGGGGCAACAGGCTTGAACGGGTGTGCGCATGGCACAAAGCAATCGCCAGCGCATCGGAAGCATCGATTTGCGGCTTGGTCGTCAGCTTGAGCAAATGCATGACCATCATCATCACCTGCTCTTTATTCGCCCCGCCGGTGCCTGCCACCGCCTGCTTGACCTGGGTCGCAGAATATTCGGCAATCTCCAGGCTTTCTTCAGCTCCCGCCACAATGGCCGCGCCCCTGGCCTGCCCCAGCTTCAAGGCCGAGTCGGCATTGCGGGCCATAAATACCTTTTCGATGCCCATCGTGACTGGGCCGTAGGTCTGAATGACCTCCCGCACCCCGCGATAGACGATCTGCAAACGCTCATGCAGTTCACCGCTACCTGTGCGAATACAACCAGAAGCCACGTACACACAGCCACGCCCAGTGTCTCGCACTACGCCATAACCGGTGATTCGCGAACCTGGGTCAATACCAAGAATAAGAGTCATAACGCCTGCAGCTTATGAAGTGACGCCCACCGGCACATACCCGGACAGCTTAAAGGCAGAAGCCGGAGGTGCACAGCGCCGCGATCATCGCAACGTTGCACCTCCGGCTTCCAGGATAGGCAGCAAGTATCAGGCTAGCTTTTCCAGCACCTCATCAGGGATTTCAGCGTTGGAGTAGACGTTTTGCACATCATCGAGGTCTTCAAGCATGTCGATCAGCTTGAGCACCTTTTCAGCCTCTTCCAGACCCAGTTCGGCACTGGTGGTCGGCAGCATCACGATTTCTGCATCAGCCGGGGCAAAACCCGCTGCTTCCAGAGCATTGCGAACCGCGTAAAAGCTCGAGAACGAGGTGAAGACATCGATAGAGCCATCATTGTTGGTTACCACGTCGTCGGCATCAGCCTCCATCGCAGCTTCCATCAAGGCATCTTCATCAACGCCTGCCGCATAGGAGATTTGCCCCTTGCGCTCGAACAGATAAGCCACAGAGCCATCAGTCCCCAGGTTGCCGCCGCATTTGCTGAACGCGTGACGCACCGCAGCCGCCGTACGATTACGATTGTCGGTCATGCATTCAACCATGACAGCAACGCCACCCGGACCGTAGCCCTCGTAGCTCAGCTCGACCATATCGTCGGTATCTGCCGCTCCGGCACCACGAGCAACCGCACGATCAATGATGTCGCGGCTCATGTTCGCACCCAGCGCTTTATCCAGCGCCAGACGCAAGCGCGGGTTCGAACCCGGATCACCGCCACCCTGACGGGCTGCGACGGTCAGCTCACGAATCCACTTGGTGAAAATCTTGCCTTTTTTGGCATCCTGACGCTCTTTGCGGTGCTTGATGTTCGCCCACTTAGAATGACCTGCCATAACCCACTCCGAATCCTTGATGAAACCTTGCCGGTCCGGGCACCTGACCACAGACCCACAATAAAAATTCTCGACCCAATGACAAAGGCGCATCCGAAGATGCGCCTTTGAAGGTCAGACTTACTCTGCCTTAGGCTGTTCGCGCAAACGAATGTGCAGTTCGCGCAACGCTTTGCCGTCGACCACGCCAGGGGCCTGAGTCATCACACACGCAGCACTCTGGGTTTTCGGGAAGGCAATCACTTCACGAATAGACTGTGCGCCAGTCATCAGCATGACCAGACGATCCAGACCGAAGGCCAGACCACCGTGCGGCGGTGCACCGTACTTCAGGGCATCGAGCAAGAAGCCGAACTTCTCTTCTTGCTCAGTTTCGCTGATGCCCAACAGACGGAACACCGCCTGCTGCATTTCTTTGCGGTGGATACGGATCGAACCACCACCCAACTCAGTGCCGTTCAGCACCATGTCATAGGCGCGGGACAGAGCGGTTGCCGGATTGGCCTCCAACTCTTCCGGCGAGCATTTTGGAGCGGTGAACGGGTGGTGCAAGGCGCTGAAGCTACCGTCGTCGTTCTCTTCGAACATCGGGAAGTCGACAACCCACATCGGTGCCCACTGGCACGTCAGCAAGTCAAGATCGTTACCGACCTTGATCCGCAATGCACCCAGCGCTTCGCTAACGATCTTGGCCTTGTCGGCGCCGAAGAACACGATGTCGCCATCAACTGCACCAACGCGATCCAGGATCACATTGAGGTTCGCTTCCGGGATGTTTTTAACGATCGGCGATTGCAGACCCTCAACACCTTTGGCGCGCTCGTTGACCTTGATGTACGCCAGGCCTTTGGCACCGTAGATGCTGACGAACTTGGTGTAGTCGTCGATCTGCTTGCGCGGCATGCTCGCAGCACCCGGCACACGCAGGGCGGCAATACGGCATTTCGGATCATTGGCCGGGCCGCTGAACACTTTGAATTCAACATCTTTAAGCTGGTCGGCAACGTCAACCAGTTCCAGCGGGTTACGCAGGTCTGGCTTGTCGGAGCCGTAACGGCGCATGGCCTCTTCCCAGGTCATGTGCGGGAACTCGCCGAACTCCAGATCCAGCACTTCCTTGAACAGGTTGCGGATCATGCTTTCGGTGATGCCCATGATCTCGGTTTCGTTCATGAAGCTGGTTTCGATGTCGATCTGAGTGAACTCAGGCTGACGGTCGGCACGCAGGTCTTCATCACGGAAGCACTTGGCGATCTGGTAGTAACGGTCAAAACCGGCAACCATCAACAACTGTTTGAAGAGTTGTGGCGATTGCGGCAAGGCAAAGAAAGAGCCCGCGTGAGTACGGCTTGGCACCAGGTAGTCACGCGCACCTTCAGGGGTGGCACGGGTCAGGATTGGCGTTTCGACGTCCAGGAAGCCGTTCTCATCCAGGAACCGACGAATGCTGGTGGTCATGCGCGAACGCAGACGCAGCTTCTCAAGCATTTCTGGACGACGCAGGTCGATAAAGCGATAACGCAGGCGGGTTTCTTCGCCAACGTCAGAGAATTCGTTAAGCGGGAACGGAGGCGTCTCTGCTTCGTTCAGGACTTCCAGTTCGTAACCCAGCACTTCGATCATGCCAGACGCCATGTTGGCGTTGCCAGCACCGGCCGGACGCAGGCGTACCTTACCGGTCACCTTGACAACATACTCACTGCGCACGCGGTCGGCAGCAGCAAAGGTTTCAGCACGATCCGGATCGAACACAACCTGGGCCAGACCATCACGATCACGGATATCGAGGAAAATCACCCCACCGTGGTCACGGCGACGGTGAACCCATCCGCAAAGGGTAATTTCCTGGCCGTCCAGGCTTTCGTTCAGTTGGCCGCAATAATGGCTGCGCATCATGGTAGTGGTTTCACTTCTCGTAATTCGAAAATCGGTGGAGGTCTTGCGCACCGTCGGTGCTGATAACACTGCAAGAGCCCGCTTGTGTTCAGACTGCTTTCGCTCAACCTCAGTCGGACTTGTCGCCGCCTGCCAGATTCTTTTTCGAGCCTGTCTTGAAGTCTGTTTCATACCAGCCTGTGCCGCTTAGGCGAAAGCCTGGCATGGACAACATTTTCTTCAGCTCAGGTGCCTGACAGGCAGGACAATCAACCAGTGGCGAGTCACTGATCTTTTGAATGGCTTCCAGTTGATGACCACAGGAAGCGCATTGGTAATCGTACATGGGCATTGGCGCGTCTCGACAATCCGTTAGCGGCAACCCTTAAGGGGCCACACAGCAAAGCGCGAGATTATATCTGGTAAATCGAGCCATTGCAGCCGCATGAGCAGCCATAACACCCCAAAGAGCCCTGAATCTCAAAAGATTGCAAGCCTGCGAACGCCCGACTACAACTCGATCGGTGCCTTACCCTACCAATAACTGCTTCGAGGCCAAGCTGCGAGAAGCCGGCTCGGCTTTCAGCAGGTGCATCACACAGACAACCCGGATGAGGCCGCTGAAGTTTTTCACACCGCCATGACGCAAGTGAATCTCTCTGTCGATATACGACAGCAATGCATTAATTGAACAGTCATTGCCCTGTGAAATATCAGACAACACATCCCAATACACCTCTTCCAGCCGCAAACACGTTGCAAAGCCATTTAACCTGACAGACTTCGACAACGGTTGCGCCAACCCCATACCAAAATCAAGAACAACAGGATCAATCCTGGCTCTTTGCAAGAGTCGCCCCCCAATACTTTCCTGCCGGGCCAATCGTTCCATATTCAAAATCCCTTATTACAGAGCCATTAAGATCAATTAATACTTTTTCCAAAAAACACGCCCCATAAAACATTATGTAAAACTTCTAATCCAGCAGACTTCACCCGCAACGCTGTAGGAGTGCTCTCGGTACGAGAGCTGAATATGGGCACTTACCCCCCGGTACAAAGCCCAGAAGCCACGGCCTCTCAGCGCCTCGACCGCCTGAAAATGAAAACCTCGCCGAGCGCAAAAAAAATACCGATCAAGCCACGAAGAAACATCTCACAGACCAATACGACATAACACCGCCAACATAAAGGCACGCCGACACCCCCCTCTTCCTTCAACGAGAAAGACACATTTAAAGTTTTTATATAACGCTGAAAATTGACACATTGTTTTTACAGCCTTAAAAAACCACAGCAAAGCCACGCCACATTTACATAATTAAAAATCGAATCAAGCAAACAAAAAAATAAACCAATACATGCATCACTCAGCCATACACCCAGTCATTCGAACAGCGTTGCGCGCCAAACAATAAAATACGACCAACGGTCAAGATTGCACTCAGAGCACGATAACAAGCGTCATCAACTGCACGCTTCTCAGCCTTGAGAAACAGCCTACAAGGCTCTAGGACAAGGATTTCATAAAAAACACGCATTATTTGGACCGCCTCTGGCAATCACAGCAACAGGTACCTCAAAGCACTTAATTTGAGAAGGCCCATGCTTTGCTGTTAAATAGGCAGCGTGCCGCCTTCGCCAAGCCTCTGGCGACGGTGCATAGGCTGATACCTCGCACGTGTCCAGCGCCTCCATTTTTTCAGAAGCGAACCGTGCGCAATCAGCTCTTCCTTGCGATCCGTCTTAACGTGAGTTAATTGAAATGTTGAAAATCGTTCACCTACTAACGGGCGCAGCTGCTTTGCTGCTGTCCTTCATTCCCAGCCTGCAATCTGACGCTGTACCTTACCTGCTTCACGCTGATGCTCTTTACCTGGCTTTTCTTGGCCTGCTCAACCTGACACTGGCTCCTGTCATTCCATTCTGGAATAAAGGTCCACGTCATCAACTGCAAAACCTGGTAAGCGCCCTGCTGGTGCTTTCTGTTGTTCTACAAACGCTCACTCTGTTTGGCTTGCTGCTGCCAATCGGCGACCAACCAGCGATCCTGATCAGCCTGGTGCCTGCTGTCATTGCCGTATTGCTGCATCTGGTTGTCAGCTTCTACAAATCATCACCTTCTTCGTCGGCTTCACAAAGCTACGACATGACCAACCGCGATACAGGCACCGTAAAGTGGTTTAACACCTCCAAGGGGTTCGGCTTTATCTCCCGAGATTCCGGCGATGATATTTTTGTCCATTTTCGCGCCATCCGTGGCGAAGGCCACCGCGTGCTGGTGGAAGGGCAACGTGTTGAGTTCTCGGTGATGAACCGCGACAAAGGCCTTCAAGCTGAAGATGTGATCGCAGCGCTCCCGCGCCGCTAATTTCAGCCTGAAAAAAAACCGCGAGCAGCCTGACTGCATCGCGGTTTTTTTATGGCCTGCCAAAAAGATTCAGTAGTGCGGCGGTGGAGTTTGCTCTTCAAATGACTCAAACTGGCCGCCCATTTCATCCTGGCGCTTGAGCAAGGCCGCCATCTGCAATTGCAGTCGGTCCACTGCGTTCTGCTGTGAGACCAGCACATCATTCAGTGCCTGAATGGTGTCATCCTGAAAAGCCAAACGGCTCTCCAGATCCATTACCCGCGCTTCGAGCGTCACAGCTCGCCCTCCCCAAAAGTGAACCCAGCACCCAGAACAGATTTAAGCTTGTCCCGAATAACGTGCACCTCAGCCTGACTGTAAGGCTTGGCAGGGTGCTTGCCCCAGACCGGGCCGGGCCATGCGACATCAGCCTGATAACGAACAATCACATGCATGTGCAACTGACTGACCACATTACCCAACGTGGCAACGTTCATTTTGTCTGCACCAAAAAGCGCTTTCAGCACCTGAGCCAACTCCGTGGTTTCACGCCACATCAACTGTTGCTCTTCGTCACTCAACTGAAACAGCTCGCTGATACCCTCACATCTAGGAACCAGGACAAACCAGGGATAATTCGAGTCATTGGAAAGCAGTAAACGGCACAAGGGGAAATCCCCTATTAGCCAGGTATCCTCTTGAAGGCGTGTATCCAAAACGAACACTGGGTGCTCTCCTGTTAAACGGAAATTTTCAGCTCAGTACAGCTGCCTGATCAGAACCATCAGGTATTGAGCAGCATGGACGCAGGATACCCTTGATTGATGCTCACATCACGTCAGCAACCACAGTTCCCTCGCTGGAATGCAGCTACCTGCATTCGCGTTGCACCTGCTAAACACCCAACCCGTTGCCCGTGGACACCGACGCACCAAAACAGCACAGGACGAATGGTTTTAGTGCACCGAAACGTCACCTGCTACCCCAGCCAGTGGGAACCGGTAACGCTTTGTGCGTCTTTTTTCCGTAAGCGCTGCTCCTCCCAGCAAAAAACTCGACAGCCCGCGCACATCAACTACCGTTCTACCCGCGCAGCACAAGGGGTTTCGGCCCAAAAGCGGCCATATAAATTTTATTTTAGCTGCGACTACAGTTTGAGCATGCTTGTTGCATTACGTACTGACAGAGTCGTCAAGGGCGTCGCGGGGGTGCAGCGGCCTTACGATAGATAACAATAGCTGAGCTATAGGAAATGGGCGTTTTCAATACGTAGTGCAGCCGTTTTTTGCGGCGGCAGTTATTGAAACAATAGGGAAAACATGCGAAATACCGCACACAGCTACGTCTTTGCGACATGTAGAGTGCATTTTGCGACATAGCTGTAAAGAAGCTGAAAGCTTATGAGAGCAAGTATCGCCAATATTGCCGGCGTGATATAAGTTTGCGCCGACACAAAAAGAAAGAGCCGCCCAGATAATAATTCAGGTGGGACGGCAGTACTCTTCCTAAAACCAAAGGAGCAAATCACGATGCGCGTGATGAAGTGGAGCATGATCGCCCTGGCTGTTTCAGCCGGTACTACTCAGTTCGCAATGGCTTCGTCCCAGGACGATTCCAAAGGTTTCATTGAAGACAGCACGCTGACTTCCAAAACCCGCATGCTGTATATGAACCGCGACTTCAAAAACGGCGCTGGCAACATTGCCAAGCCAGGTGGTGGCTTCAAAAGCGGTTACCGTGAAGATTGGGGCCTGAGCGAGCTCTTGAACTACAGCTCTGGCTTCACCCAAGGCACTATCGGCGTTGGTGTTGATGCATTCGCCATGGGTACTGTGCGTCTGGACGGCGGCGCTGGCCGTCAAGGTAACGGTCTGTTCGCTACCAAGAGCGACGGTTCTCCGGAAGACACTCAATCAAAAGCGGGCGGCGCGGTTAAGTTCCGCTTGTCGGACACCGTTCTGAAGTACGGCAACCAGTTTGTTGCCAGCCCGGTTTTCTCTACCGATGACAGCCGTTTGCTGCCTGAAGTGGCTACCGGTACTTTGATCACCTCCCACGAAATCAAAGGCCTGGAGCTGAGCGCTGGTCGCTTCACAGCGAACAGCTCGCAGACTGGCATGTACCATGACAGCCTGCACTTGCCGTCTGCTGACATCGCAGGTGCAACCTACCAGTTCACCGACAATTTCGTCGGCGGCGTGGCAGCTTCGGACGTTGATGACTACTTCAAGAAGCAGTACATCAACCTGAACTACACGTTCCCTATCAATGACTCGCAAGCCCTGAACTTCGATTTCAACGGCTACAGAACCTCGAGCCAAGGCCAGGAACTGGCTGGCAACGTTGACAACAAAATCTGGAGCTTGGCAGCTGCCTACAGCATCGGCGCTCACAAATTCACCCTGGCTCACCAGCGCTCCACCGGTGACAGCGGTTACTACTACGGCGTAGACGGCGGCGGCACCATTTTCCTCGCCAACTCCGTGCAATACTCCGACTTTAACGGCAAAGACGAGCGTTCGTGGCAGGCTCGCTACGACCTGAACATGGCAACCTATGGCGTACCAGGCCTGAGCTTCATGGCTCGTTACGTTACGGGTGACAACATCAGCACCGACACTGGCGAAGGTAAAGAACACGAGTTCAACTTCGAGAGCAAATACGTCATGCAAGAAGGCCCGGCCAAAGACCTGTCCTTCCGCCTGCGTAGCGCTGTGTACCGCAACAACGGCAACTACAACGTAGCCAGCGGCAACACAGATAACAACGACGTTCGTATCATCGTTGAATACCCACTGAACATCTTGTAATTGCAGCCTTAGGGCAGCTTTACAAACACGTTGTTTAGTAAGAACCACGCACCTGCTACAGGTGCGTGGTTTTTTATTGCCCACAATAAAGCCTTATGTATAGCAAGCTAACTAACAAACACCAATGCAAGTAATTATCACTTGCCTCACGCAACGCTACGATTCATCACTACCAACCCGACTCAAAGCACAAAAACAATTAAAGAGGCCTAAGCCCCTTTAATTGTATGTTTATGCCTCTTTAATAGCAGGCTATCGAATTAACACTTACTGCGCAGACACTTCCTGAACAACACGAATCACTCGTTGCGGAAAAGGAATATCAACACCTTCTGCTTTTAAACGGTCACGGGCATGCTCGTTAAACATGAACAAGACATCCCAGTAGTCTGGAGTGTTCACCCAAACACGCAGCGACATGGTAATTGCGCTGTCGCCCAGCGTAGTCACGACAACGACCGGGGCAGGCTCTTTCAAGACGCGCGGATCATCGGCCAGCGCCAGCAAAACCTCACGCACCTTTTGCAAATCCGCTTCGTAATCCACACCGACATCAAACACCACCTTGCGCGTCGGTTGACGGTTGTAGTTGGTGATGATGCCGTTGGACAGATTGCCGTTAGGCACGATAACGGTTTTGTTGTCGCTGGTACGAAGCACTGTGTGGAAGATCTGAATGCTGTCGACAGTCCCGCTCACGCTTTGCGCTTCGATCCAGTCACCGATCTTGAACGGGCGGAAAAGCAGAATCAGTACGCCACCCGCGAAGTTGGCAAGGCTGCCCTGCAACGCCAGACCGATTGCCAGACCCGCCGCACCGATGGCTGCCACGAATGAAGTGGTCTGGATCCCGATCATTGAAGCGACACTGACAACCAGCAGCACCTTGAGAATGATATTGACCAGGCTGCTGATAAAACCTTGCAGCGCCAGGTCTGCCTTTCTCAATGCCAGCAATTGGCCCAGCTTCACCGTCAACCGGTTAATCAACCACCAGCCGATGGCCAGCGTCACAAGCGCAAGCAGCACACGGCTGCCGTATTCCATGATCATTGGAATCCAAGCCTGCGAGGCCTTGATCAAGTGATCAACTTCAGCGTTCAAGTCCATTTATTTCTCCTGACGACAACGTCATTTATTCTGTAAAAACGATAAAACAAGCGTAGCAGCTCAATCGTTTACGCAATGCCCAGAAAAATCGGACGTCGATGATCGCCACAGGTTCCCTGGGCGGTAATCAGTCGCGGAAGTTATTGAACTGCAGCGGCAAATCAAAACTCTTGGCGCGCAAGGCCGCAATTGCTTCTTGCAGGTCATCACGCTTCTTGCCAGTGATGCGAACCTGCTCACCCTGAATGGCAGCTTGAACCTTAAGTTTGGCGTCCTTGACGTGAGCAACGATTTTCTTCGCCAGCTCTTTATCAATGCCTTCCTTGAGCACGACTTCCTGCTTCATCAACTTGCCCGACGCGTAGGCATCCTTGATTTCAAGGCACTGCGCGTCGATCTTGCGCTTGACCAGCGCCAGCTTGAGGATCTCAATCATGGCTTCGAGCTGAAAATCCGCTTCTGCGGTCATATTCACCGTGAGGTCTTTTTCTTTGAACTCAAAACTGCCTTTGCCCTTGAGGTCATAACGGCGATCCAACTCCTTGACGGCGTTCTCGACTGCGTTGGTGACTTCGTGCTTGTCCAGTTCGGATACCACGTCGAACGACGGCATGTAATTTCTCCACTTGATAAAGGGCGCGCACAACACAGATGGAGCGCGCCTGGCCTGACAGTTAAAATGCGCGGGCATTATAGCGATTCTTCGACTTCATTCACTTGCGAGCACACATGCCACACTCGAACGGCGGACAAACCTCCACACGCTGGCACATTCTCGGCGCTGGAAGCATGGGTACCCTGTGGGCCGCACGGCTGGCGAGAGCGGGTTTGCCCGTGACGCTGATACTGCGAAATCCAATGCGCCTACACGCCTATGAAGCCGCACGAGGTCTAACTCTAGTTGAAGGCGAACACTCACAACGTTTAAACGTCACGGCACAGTTGCCCGAGACCGACGAGCCGATTCAGCGCTTGCTGGTCACCTGCAAGGCTTATGACGCCGAGCAAGCCGTCGCGCATATTGCCCACCGACTCAGCCCCGACGCCGACGTGATCCTGTTGCAGAACGGCCTCGGCAGCCAGCAAGCCGTCGCGGCACGCGTGCCACACGCGCGCTGCATTTTTGCGTCCAGCACCGAGGGTGCATTTCGTGATGGCGACTGGCGCGTGGTGTTTGCGGGACGTGGCCACACCTGGCTGGGCGACATCCATGTAGGCGAGGCGCCGCACTGGCTCGAAGAACTGCAGCGCAGCGGCATTGCCCACGAGTGGAGCGCAAGTATCCTCAGCCGCCTGTGGCGCAAGCTGGCCCTGAACTGCGCAATCAATCCGCTGACTGTTCTGCACAATTGCCGAAATGGCGGTTTGCAAGCGCACAGCGATGAGGTCAACACCTTGTGTACCGAACTCTGTGCCCTGCTAGAACAGTGCGATCAGCCCGAAGCGGCTGTCGATTTGACGGCTGAAGTCAATCGTGTCATCCACGCCACGGCCAGCAACTATTCCTCCATGAATCAAGATGTCACTCAAGGCCGGCGCACCGAAATCAGCTACCTGCTCGGCTACGCTTGCGAAGCGGCTCGACAGCAGTCGTTCGCTGTACCGCATTTACAGGCATTGCATCAACGACTCACCGACCACCTGAAGCAGCATGGATTGCCCTGCAACTGAGGCCCGCGCTACCCTGCGGGCTCGTTCTTCTTTATGCGGTCATCCCATGCCCTTGCGCCAGCGCCTAGAAAACCTTCCGGTCGGCCAAAAGTTGCTGGCCGCCCTTCTCATGTTATTGGCGACTGTTTTGCTGGTGGCCAACTTAACGTTCATCAGCGCCGCCTACTGGATCTCCCACGAGAGCACAGCGCCACAAGCCTTGCAGACACTGGGGCGCCTGACCTCAAACCCCGACCTTATTGTTCAGGCACTCGACTCCCCAGAAAAAGCCGAAGCCTTGCTCAATGAAATAGGCAGCTACGCACCATTACGGGCCGCTGCCATTTACGACAGCTCCGGCAACCTGATCGCGCAACTGCAACACGGCGAGCACCTGCCGCTGCCAGAACATTATCGCCAGATTGAAGCCTGGAGCCTGACGGAGCTGCGCAGCCATCAAGTCACACGCTTGCACCATGGCGATCAACCTCTCGGGCATTTGTTGCTCGTGGCCAGCAGCGAACTGCCCACGGCGTTTTACACCGGCACCTTCACGGCCAGCCTGGGGATTCTGGTGTTTAGCGTTTTACTGTGGCTAGTGGTTTCACGGCAAATCAAGCGACTGGTCACCCACCCCATCCACCGCCTTGAAGAGTTGTCTCGCCAGGTAACCCGCGAAGAAAACTACGCCTTGCGCGCAGCACCGGGCAACAACGACGAAATCGGCAGCCTGGCCGAAGCCTTCAACACCATGCTGTCGCGCATCGAAGTTCGCGAACAAGAACTCAAGCGCGCCAGAGATGAAGCGCAGGCGGCCTACGATCAAGCCCAGGCGCTGGCCGAAGAAACCCGTCACACCAATCGCAAACTGGAATTGGAAGTGCAGGTTCGCGGCAAAATCGAGAAAAAACTGACCGGCTTTCAGAATTACCTCAACAGCATTATCGACTCCATGCCATCCGCCTTGATCGCCCTGGATGAGCAACTCTACGTGACGCAATGGAACCAGGAAGCCAGCGCTCTATCAGGGACAAAACTGGACGAGGCCCTGAATCAGCCGATCTACCTCGCCTTCGAGCCCCTCAAGCCCTTTCTGCCACAGCTCAAAGACACCATCGAAAACCATCAGGTGGTCAAGATCGAGCGCGTGACCTGGGGCCAGGGCGAAGACGCCCGCCACTACGCCCTGACCTTTTACCCCCTGACGGGCAGCGGTGGACGTGGCGTGGTGATTCGCATCGATGACATTACTCAGCGCCTGTCACTGGAAGACATGATGGTGCAGTCAGAAAAAATGCTCTCGGTGGGTGGACTGGCTGCCGGCATGGCCCACGAAATCAACAACCCCTTGGGCGCCATCCTGCACAACGTGCAGAATATTCGCCGACGCTTGTCGAACGAACTGCCGAAAAACATCGAGACAGCAGAACAGATCGGTATCACGCTGGATGCCATCAGCCACTATTTACAGGCCCGCGAAATCCCCCAGTTGCTCGACGGCATACAACAAGCCGGCGCCCGCGCCGCAAAAATCGTCACCCACATGCTCAGTTTCAGCCGGCGCAGCAATCGCCAAATGAGCCCCTGCGATTTGTCGGCACTTATCGAACAGGCGGTGGATATTGCCAACAATGACTTTGATCTGGCGCTGGGCTTTGACTTTAAGGGCCACGCCATCATTCGCCAGTTCGACCCGCAACTGGGCCCGGTCCCCGGCATTCCCAACGAACTGGAGCAAGTGCTGCTCAACTTGCTGAAAAATGCGGCCCAGGCGATTAACCAGCGCTCAGCCAACAGGGAGCCAGGGCGCATCATTTTGCGCACCAAGCTCAGTCCGCCCTGGGCTGAAATCCAGGTTGAAGACAATGGCGTTGGCATGCCGGAACACGTACGCAAACGCATTTTCGAGCCATTTTTCACCACCAAAGAAGTCGGCCAGGGCACAGGGCTCGGCCTCTCGGTGTCGTACTTCATCATCACCAACAACCACAAAGGGCAGATGGAAGTGCATTCAACACTCGGCCAAGGCACCTGCTTTACCTTGCGCCTGCCCTTGGCCAGCAACCTTTTGCCCTCTCACGAATCAACCACGATGGAACTGTAAACATGGGTTTTCGCTTATCAAAGATCTACACCCGAACGGGCGACAAAGGCGAAACCGGCCTGGGCGATGGTCGACGCGTGCCCAAGGATCATCCCCGCGTGGAGGCCATCGGCGAAGTTGACACCCTCAATAGTCAGCTTGGTCTGTTGTTGGCCGGGCTCATTGAGCACAGCCCTGAGTGCCCGGGGCTCAATGAACTGATTACAGTGCTTGAGCCGTGCCAGCATCGACTGTTCGATCTGGGCGGAGAACTGGCGATGCCGGTGTATCAGGCGCTCGACAGTGCTGAAGTCGAAAGGCTCGAAGCGGCAATTGATGTCTGGAACGAAGAGTTGGGCCCGCTGGAGAACTTCATCCTGCCCGGCGGCTCAACGCTGATCGCCCAAGCCCACGTGTGCCGCAGCCTGGCCCGCAGCGCTGAGCGGCGCTGCCAGCAACTGAATGCACTGGAACCGTTGGCGGGTGTGGGATTGGCTTACATCAATCGACTGTCAGATGTGCTGTTTGTCGCTGCGCGCTTGATTGCCAAGCGTCAGGGGATTGCCGAGATTTTGTGGCAGGCGGCGGCAAAGCCTACCCAAGAGCGCACGTAGTCGCTGACGAGGCACGAAGGCTGCGATCGATTGCCCGCATTGTAAAAGGTTTGGTCGACACACAGCAGTGCCGGAATTTACGAAGGCTTCGTCGTCGATCGCAGCCTTCGTACCTCGACAGCGACTACAGGCCGGCAAATCAGTCCTGCGGCCAGAACGCACGAATGCCCGCGACGCCTTGCGCACCGATGCTCCATGCCTGTTGACGATCATCCGCCCCCAGACCACCCAACAGAAACACCGGTTTGCTGAAGTTGGCGATCAACTGCTGTGCCTGTTCCCACCCCAAAGGGGGTGTATCCGGGTGAGTCTGAGTCGGCAGCACAGGCGACAAGGTCACGAAGTCCACATCCATCTGCTCAGCCAACGCCAGTTCTTCAGCGTTATGGCACGAGGCGGCCAACCAGCGATCTTTCGGCAACGGTCGACCTTTAGATGCGTATTTGCGCAATTGCGCAGCCGTTAAATGCCAACCCGCCGAAGGAAAATCCCCAAGCCATTCCAGCGGACCTTTGAGCATCAATTGCGCCTTACCCGCGCATAGCCCGGCCGCATCCACCGCCAAGTCGCGGTATTTAGGGTCATAGCCATTGGGGGCACGCAATGAAACCAGTTTGATACCGCCTGCAATAGCCTTCTGCAACCCGCGCAACAGTTCTGGGGTCTCCAGCCCGTCCGGAGTAATCAGGTACTGATCCGGCAAGCGTGCCGCCGCAACAATCGGTGCATTGGCCGCCGGAAATTGGTAATTAATCAGATCGCGCGACGACACCCAGGCCAAGGGCTGGCCTTCTGCGCCATGGGGCTCACCACTGAACGCCGAGACTTCCCATACATCCAGCAGCACCTGTTTGTCCGGGTAATCGTGCTGAACCTTGATCAGTGGGCGGGCGGCGTTAACCACAATCCCCAGTTCTTCTTGCAGCTCACGATTTAATGCAGCCTCGACCGTCTCTCCTGCCTCGACCTTGCCGCCAGGGAACTCCCAGAGCCCGCCCTGATGCTGAGTATCGGCACGACGAGCGATCAACACCTTGGCGCCTTCGCCACGAATAACGGCCGCAGCCACATGAACTCGTTTCACCTTTGTACTTCCTCTAATCCGGCCTGTTGCCAGGCTTTAAACGCCGGCCCTTGGTATATGGCCTGACTCTTTCAGCCAAAACCACACAATGATCTGCGCAAGCATGGCAAGCACACTCGCGCAGAACCGAGCTTAGGTACGATATTCGGCGTTGATTTTCACGTACTCGTGGGACAAATCAGTGGTCCAGATGGTCTCGCTGGCAGTGCCACGGCCCAGCTCGATACGGATGGTGATTTCCTCACGCGCCATCACTGCCGAACCTTGTTCTTCGGTGTAAGTGGCCGAGCGCGCGCCGCCGCTGGCAATGCACACTTCGCCCAGGAACACGTCAATCTTGCTCACATCCAGATCAGGTACACCGGCACGGCCCACGGCAGCCAGGATGCGGCCCCAGTTTGGATCGGAGGCAAACAATGCAGTCTTGATCAGGGGCGAGTGAGCCACGGTGTAACCCACGTCCAGGCATTCCTGGTGGTTGGCGCCGCCATTCACTTCAACGGTCACGAACTTGGTTGCGCCTTCGCCGTCGCGCACGATGGCCTGGGCCACGTCCATGCACACGTCAAATACGGCTTGTTTCAGGGCCGCGAACAGTGGGCCGCTGGCTTCGGTAATTTCCGGCAGATCGGCTTTACCGGTGGCAATCAGCATGCAGCAATCGTTGGTCGAGGTATCGCCATCGATCGTGATGCGGTTAAACGATTTGTTCGCGCCATCAAGCAGCAGGTTTTGCAGCACATCACGCGAAACCTTGGCGTCGGTCGCGATGTAACCCAGCATGGTGGCCATGTTCGGACGAATCATGCCTGCACCTTTGCTGATGCCGGTCACGGTGATGGTCACGCCTTCGTGCTCGAACTGACGGCTGGCACCTTTAGGCAACGTGTCTGTGGTCATGATGCCGATGGCAGCCTCAGCCCAATGATGCTCAGAGAGATCGTCCAGAGCCGCTTGCAGGGCACCTTCGATTTTCTCAACAGGCAGCGGCTCACCAATCACTCCGGTGGAGTACGGCAGCACAGCGCTGGCGTCCACTCCAGTCAGTTCAGCCAGCTTGGCGCAGGTGCGGGTAGCAGCGACCAGGCCCGGCTCGCCAGTCCCGGCGTTGGCATTGCCGGTGTTGGTCAGCAGGTATCGCACAGCCCCCTGAACACGTTGCTTGGCCAAAATCACCGGCGCGGCGCAAAAGGCATTCAAGGTGAACACACCGGCAACGCTCGAACCTTCAGCGCAGCGCATGACCACCACATCCTTGCGCCCAGAACGCTTGATACCGGCTGAAGCGATGCCCAGCTCAAAACCGGCCACCGGGTGCAAAGTAGGCAAAGGACCAAGACCAACAGCCATGACGCGCTCCTAAATAGAGATGACAGTTCCGCCAATGGGCGGGAATTCAATGGTAAAACGCCGCGACGGCTAATGCCGGTCGCGGCGCAGGTGTTTCAGCAGTTGAAGCGGGCTTTAGTTGATTTGCCCGTGACAGTGCTTGTATTTCTTGCCCGAGCCGCAGTAGCACAGCTCGTTGCGACCCAGTTTCTGGTCGTTACGTGCAGGCTCGGTAGCCGTTACCACGTCAGACACATCGGCGCCTTCAAGCACTTCTGCCAACGCCTCAGGCTGATCAAGGCCCGGGGCTTCGGCGTGCTGGAACTGCATGCGGGCAGCCAGGTTTTCAGCTTCTTGACGCAAACGTGCTTCTTCTTCAATCGGATCTTCGCGACGAACCTGTACGTGGGACAGTACACGGATCGAATCACGCTTGATCGAGTCAAGCAGCTCGGAGAACAGGTTGAACGACTCGCGCTTGTACTCTTGCTTCGGGTTCTTCTGCGCATAACCGCGCAAGTGGATACCGTGACGCAAGTGGTCCATGGTCGACAGGTGGTCTTTCCAAAGGTCGTCCAGAACACGCAGCACAATTTGCTTCTCGAACGTGCGCAGGGCTTCCGGGCTCGCCTGCTCTTCTTTCTCGTTGTACGCCGCCAGCAACTCGTTCAGCAGTTTTTCGCGCAGGGTTTCTTCGTACAGGTGATCGTCTTCGTCGAGCCATTGCTGGATCGGCAGCTTCACCCCAAAACCGCTTTCGATTGCAGACTCAAGACCTGCAATGTCCCACTGCTCTGGCAACGACTGCGGCGGAATGTGCGCGCTGACGGTGCTGTCGAGCACATCTTTGCGGAAGTCAGCAATGGTTTCGCCGATATTGTCAGCCGCCAGCAACGTGTTACGCATGTGATAAATCACTTTACGCTGTTCGTTGTTAACGTCATCGAACTCCAGCAATTGCTTGCGAATGTCGAAGTTACGACCTTCAACCTTGCGCTGAGCCTTCTCGATCGCGTTGGTCACCATGCGGTGCTCAATCGCTTCGCCAGACTGCATGCCCAAGGCCTTCATGAAGTTCTTCACTCGATCAGAAGCGAAGATGCGCATCAGGCTGTCTTCAAGCGACAGGTAGAAACGGCTCGAACCCGTATCGCCCTGACGACCGGCACGACCACGCAACTGGTTGTCGATACGGCGTGATTCATGACGCTCGGAAGCAATCACATGCAGACCACCCGACTCCAGCACTTGCTGGTGACGTTTTTGCCAATCGGCCTTGATCTGAGCGATCTGCTCCGGGGTCGGGTTTTCAAGCGAGGCAACTTCAACTTCCCAGTTACCGCCCAACAGGATGTCTGTACCACGACCGGCCATGTTGGTAGCAATGGTCAGTGCGCCTGGACGACCGGCCTGAGCAATGATTTCAGCTTCTTTTTCGTGGAACTTGGCGTTCAGAACCTTGTGCTCGATACCTTCCTGCTTCAGCAGGTTGGACATGTGCTCGGAGGTCTCGATGGTTGCTGTACCCACCAGCACTGGACGGCCTTTGGCCATGCAGTCTTTGATGTCAGCCACAATCGCCGCGTACTTCTCGTCCGCGGTCAGGAACACCAGATCGTTGTAGTCTTTACGCGCCAGCGGCTTGTTCGGCGGGATGACCATTACCGACAGACCGTAGATCTGGTGGAATTCGAATGCTTCAGTGTCCGCAGTACCGGTCATACCGGACAGCTTGTTGTACAGACGGAAGTAGTTCTGGAAGGTAGTCGATGCCAGGGTCTGGCTCTCTGCCTGAATGTTCAGGCCTTCTTTGGCTTCAATCGCCTGGTGCAAGCCTTCGGACAGACGACGACCCGGCATGGTACGGCCGGTGTGTTCGTCGACCAGCAATACCTGACCGTCTTCAACGATGTATTCAACGTTGCGATGGAACAGCTTGTGCGCACGCAGTGCCGCGTAAACGTGGGTCAGCAGGCCCAGGTTGTGGGCGGAGTAAAGGCTTTCGCCTTCTGCGAGCAGACCGATCTGGGTCAGCATGTCTTCTACAAACTGGTGACCGGATTCGTTCAGTTCGACCTGACGGGTCTTCTCGTCGATGGTGAAGTGGCCAGGTTTGGTAACCTCCCCTTCAACTTCTTCGATGTGCTGTTCAAGACGCGGGATCAGCTTGTTGATTTCGGTGTACAGCTTGGAGCTGTCTTCAGCCTGACCCGAGATGATCAACGGCGTACGGGCTTCGTCGATCAGGATGGAGTCGACTTCGTCGATCACTGCAAAGTTAAGCTCGCGCTGGAATTTTTCTTCCATGCTGAAAGCCATGTTGTCGCGCAGGTAATCGAAACCGAACTCGTTGTTGGTGCCGTATGTGATGTCGGCGGCGTAGGCTTCACGTTTTTCTTGAGGCGGCTGGAACGGCGTGACTACGCCGACCGTCAGGCCCAGGAATTCGTAGAGCGGACGCATCCAGTTGGCATCACGACGAGCCAGGTAGTCGTTCACGGTTACCACATGCACGCCCTTGCCGGACAATGCATTGAGGTAAACCCCGAGGGTTGCTACCAAGGTCTTGCCTTCACCGGTACGCATTTCTGCGATCATGCCTTCGTGCAAGGTCATGCCACCGATCAGCTGTACGTCAAAGTGGCGCATGCCCATGACGCGCTTACCCGCTTCACGGCAGACCGCGAAGGCTTCAGGCAGCAATTGATCGAGGGTCTCACCTTTAGCTATGCGGGCCTTGAACTCTTCGGTCTTGGCGCGCAATTGCTCATCGCTCAGAGCAACCATTTGCTCTTCGAAGGCATTGACGACCTGTACCGTCTTGAGCATGCGTTTAACTTCGCGCTCGTTCTTGCTTCCAAAAAGTTTCTTTAACAAAGGCGCAAACATATCGGCAGGATCTTCCACACATAGGGATGGAGGGCGGCCCCGTGAGTCGCCCGAGCAGCCCTGATGGCCGCATGCGAGCGAGCATTCTACCCGGAAACGTCGGTGAGGAAAGTGGCGTTATTCCACGATACTGGTACAGCGTTGTGACGGGGCCTGACTAAAATAAGGCCTTTTTGCGGAACTTCAACCCATGCGATGCATAAGTTACTCATTGATTTTGCAAATAAACTGAAGCGATTCAGGACTATGTCGAGTGAAATGGGCGCTTTCTGCTAAGATTGCCCCTCAGTTTTTTAAGGTGCTTGAACATGGCATTTCGCCCACACCCGGCACGGGCACCCTCTGTCCTGCTCCGCGAGGCCAAGCCCTTAAAAGCCATTTTTGGCCACGCCAAGCGCTTGGCGCACCTGCAACGCCTGCTCGAAAGCCAGCTCCAGCCCGCCGCACGTGAACATTGTCACGTGGCGTCATGGCGCGAAGGCAGTTTGTTGTTAATCGTCACTGATGGCCACTGGGCCACGCGTTTGCGTTACCAGCAAAAGCGTCTGCAACGTCAATTACAGGCCTTTGACGAGTTCGCCAGCCTGACCCGGATTTTATTTAAGGTTCAGCCGCCCACCGTGCTGGCCAAAGTCAACGGGCACACCCTTGACCTTTCCATCGATGCCGCGCAAACCATTCAAGCGACGGCTGACGGGATAACCGACCCGGCGTTGCGGGCAGCGCTTGAGCGATTGGCAAGCCACGCCAAGCCAAAGCCAAAGCCCGACTAAGTTGTGTAGCCGCTAGCACTCTCTGTGGGAGCCTGGCTTGCCAGCGATACAGGCGATGCGGTTTTTCTGTTAAACCGCGTCGATCCCATCGCAGGCAAGCCCGCTCCCACAAAGGGTATGCGTTAACTGACTGGCATTAGGGCAGCAGAGCACTCCTTAAAATCCCAAGCGAAGGTCCTTCGGCCCTTATCGCAGCCTGCGGTAGCGACTACGGGTTGTTTACTTGCGTTTGCTCCCACCGAGCAACGACCCCAATAACCCGCGCACCAACTGACGCCCCATTTGACTCGCTGCCTGGCGTGCCATGGATTGCAAGGCCTTGCCCGCCGTAGTACCCAGAAAATCACCCGCCTGATCAAGAAAGCCCGGTTCATGGGGAGCCGCTTGTGCTTGCGCCTCCGGTGCCTGACCTTTGCGGGCCAGCAACACTTCGTAGGCAGACTCGCGATCAATCGGCTTGTCGTATCGCCCCTGCAGCGGTGAACTGGCAATCAAGGTCGCCCGCTCAGCCTCGGTCAACGGGCCGATACGCGACTGCGGCGGCGCAATAAACACCCGCTGAACCATCGCCGGGGTGCCTTTCTCTTCGAGCATGCCGACCAACGCTTCGCCCGTCCCCAGTTCTGTCAGCACCGCCAGCGCATTAAAAGCGGGGTTCGGACGGAATCCATCAGCCACTGCTTTGAGGGATTTTTGCTCTTTGGCCGTGAATGCCCTTAACCCGTGCTGGATACGCAAACCCAATTGGGCAAGGACAGTGTCAGGCAAGTCCGCCGGAGACTGGGTGACAAAGTAAACACCCACACCTTTGGAGCGAATCAGCCGAACCACTTGCTCCAAACGGTCTTGCAGCGCTTTGGGCGTTCCGGCAAACAGCAAATGCGCCTCGTCGAAAAACAGTGCCAGTAACGGCTTGTCGGCATCCCCACGCTCCGGCAACTGCTCAAAAAGCTCAGCCAGTAACCACAGCAGGAAAGTCGCATAGACCTTGGGCGCTTCGTGCACCAAACGACTGGCATCCAGCAGATGAATCCGCCCACGACCATCGCTGGCAGGCTGCAAGATGTCTTCGAGTTGCAGCGCAGGCTCACCAAATAATGCCTCGGCGCCCTGCTGTTCCAGGGTTGACAGACGGCGCAGCAGTGCCTGGCTGGAGCCAGTGGTCATCAAGGCAGCGTCATCGCCCAGCACCTGGGGGTTATCGCGCAGGTAGCCAAGCAAGGCTTTGAGGTCTTTTAAATCCAGCAGCAACAAGCCTTCACGGTCTGCCACTTTAAACGCGGCGTATAAGGCCGACTGCTGACTGTCCGTCAGTTCAAGCAAACTGCCCAGTAACAGCGGCCCCATCTCACTCAACGTGGTGCGTAACGGATGACCGGTTTTGCCCTGTATGTCCCACAGGGTGACCGGATAAGCCTTGGGCTGATAATTCAGCCACGGCATGCTGGCAATGCGCTCGGCAATTTTGCCTTGCGGATTGCCGGCGGCACCCAAGCCGCACAAATCGCCTTTGATGTCGGCGGAAAATACAGCCACGCCCGCATCGCTGAATTGCTCGGCCAAACGTTGCAGGGTGACGGTTTTACCTGTCCCCGTGGCGCCTGCCACTAAGCCGTGGCGGTTTGCCAGGCGCAATGACTGGGCGATGGGCTGACCGGCAAGGTCAGCGCCGAGAACAAGAGCAGAAGAGTCAGGCATTTTTCCACCATTCATTAATCTTTCGCGGTCCCGCGTCGATACATTCTTAATGCTAGACCAGAAAACTCCTGATTTAGCGTAGGAATTACCCCAATAGATATAGAAACCACTCCTGCTCTAGCCGTGACGTGCAGAGCGAGCGTGTTTACAGCGTACAGGCCTCACATTTTTAGACCTTAGCGGACCCTTCAAGCCATGAATAAAAACCTGCGTTTCAGTCACAAAATCCTGCTTGCCGCGTCCCTGATCGTCATCGCCGCGTTCTCGCTCTTTACGCTGTACAACGACTATCTTCAGCGCAATGCCATTCGTAACAATCTGGACAATTACCTCCACGAAATGGGCAGTGTCACGGCCAATAACATTCAGACATGGCTGGGAGGCCGGATTTTACTGGTTGAAAACCTTGCACAATCGATTGCCATCAATCCCGAACCCTCTCAAATCGCCAGCCTGCTGGAGCAAAAAGCACTGACCAGCACGTTCATGGCCGATTACTTTGGCGACAACCAGGGCGGTTTCACCATCCGCCCTGACAGCAAGATGCCAGACGGTTTCGACCCACGCACCCGCCCCTGGTTCAAGGATGCCATCAACGCCAGTGGCGCCAGCCTGACCGAACCGTACATTGATGCGGTCACCGGGCAGATGATTATCTCGATTGGCACCGCGGCGAAAAAAGCCGGGCAAACGCTGGGCGTCGTCGGCGCCGACCTGAGCCTGCAAACCATCACTGACTCAATCAACGCCTTGAACTTTAACGGCCTGGGCTATGCGTTTCTGGTCAGTGGTGACGGCAAAATCCTGGTGCACCCGGACAAAGCGCTGGTCACGAAGTACCTGAAGGACATCTACCCACAAGACACCCCGACCATCAGTACCGCGATCAGCGAGATCCAGGTCGACGGCAAAACCCGGATTGTGACGTTCACCCCGGTCAAAGGACTGGGCACGGTCAATTGGTCTGTAGGCCTGTCGGTTGATAAAGAAAAAGCCTTTGCCACGCTGAGCACATTTCGCACCTCGGCGGTCATTGCAACTTTGATTGCGGTGATTTCAATCATCGCCCTTCTCGGCCTGCTGATTCGCCTGCTGTTACAACCGCTGCACGTGATGACCCGTGCGATGCAGAACATTGCCGAAGGTGAAGGGGATTTGACACGCCGCCTGGCCGTGAACTCCAACGACGAATTCGGCACGCTGGGCAGTGCTTTTAACCACTTTGTTGAGCGTATTCACACCTCCATGCGAGAAGTGTCATCGGCCACTGAGCACGTTAACGAAGTGGCGCTGCGGGTTGTCAGCGCCTCGAACTCCTCAATGCTCAACTCTGACGAACAAGCCAGCCGCACCAACAGCGTTGCGGCAGCGATCAACGAACTGGGCGCCGCCGCTCAGGAGATTGCCCGTAACGCGGCCCAGGCCTCGCACCAGGCCAGTGATGCACGCGGGTTGGCAGAGGAAGGCCAGCAGGTGGTCGAGCGCAGCATCAGCTCGATGCAACATCTGTCGCAAATGCTTGGCACTTCCAGTGGCCATATCGAGTCACTGAATGACAAGACCGTCAACATTGGCCAGATCCTGGAAGTGATCACCAGCATCTCGCAGCAAACCAACCTGCTGGCGCTCAACGCGGCGATTGAAGCGGCCCGCGCTGGCGAGGCTGGCCGCGGCTTTGCCGTGGTTGCCGATGAAGTGCGCAACCTGGCGCACCGCACTCAAGAGTCTGCGCAGCAAGTGCAAACCATGATCGAAGAGTTGCAAGTCAGCGCCCGCGCGTCGGTGAGCACCATGGAGGAAAGCCAGCGTCACAGCGAAGACAGCGTTGAAATCGCTAACCGCGCGGGTGAGCGTCTGATCAGTGTGACTGAGCGCATCGGCGAGATTGATGGCATGAATCAGTCCGTCGCCACTGCGACCGAGGAACAAACCTCAGTGGTTGAGTCGATCAATATGGACATTACCGAGATCAATACACTGAATCAGGAAGGCGTCGAAAACCTGCAATCCACCTTGCGCGCCTGCAATGATCTGGAACAGCAAGCGGCTCGCCTCAAGCAACTGGTGGGCAGTTTCCGTATTTAAGTAGGCTTCAGATCGCAATATTTGTAGGAGCGAGCTTGCCTCGCGATCTTTTGATCGTTTAAAAGATCGCGAGGCAAGCTCGCTCCTACCGATGACCTTACAGATCGGGGTCTGTTTCAGCGTCTGGCTGTAATTGTTCCCAAAGCCTGGCGGCGTCAGGAAAATCGGTTCCATCCTCGGGGCTGAGGGCGTCCGGGTCGTAACGACTCAAACAGCCCTCACCCAAGGTTGCAGGGGCGCTGGACGTGGCCTTGTCGAGTGGATCAGTCATGACGAACCCTCTGTAGCCGCTGCCGCAGGATTGCGCAGCGATCGCGCTTTAAAGCGAAAGTCCTGCGGGCCTTATCGCAGCCTGCGGCAGCGGCTACACAGGCCAATCAGATCAGAACACCACGGTTTTGTTGCCGTGGACCAGCACACGGTCTTCGAGGTGATAGCGCAGGCCACGGGCCAGTACCATCTTCTCGACATCACGACCGAAACGCACCATGTCTTCAATGCTGTCACTGTGGCTCACGCGCACCACGTCCTGCTCGATGATCGGCCCCGCGTCCAGCTCTTCGGTGACGTAATGGCACGTTGCGCCGATCAGCTTCACACCGCGCATCGACGCCTGATGGTAAGGCTTGGCACCGACAAATGACGGCAAGAAGCTGTGGTGAATGTTGATCACCTTGCCTGCGTACTCGCGGCATAGATCAGGCGGCAGGATTTGCATGTAGCGCGCCAACACCACGACTTCAGCGTCATGGTGCTTGACCAGACGCGAGACTTCAGCGAAGGCTGGCTCTTTGTCTTTCGGGTCAACCGGCACGTGGTAAAACGGAATGCCGTGCCACTCGACCATGCTGCGCAAGTCGTTGTGATTGGAAATCACGCAAGAAATATCGCAATCGAGTTCATCGCTGTGCCAGCGGTGCAGCAAGTCTGCCAGGCAGTGAGACTCGCGGCTGGCCATCAGGACCACACGCTTCTTTTGCGCGGTATCCGTGATATGCCACACCATCGAAAACTCGTCGGCAATCGGGGCAAATGCCTCACGAAAAGCCTCTAGCCCAAATGGCAGGGAGTCGGCACGAATTTCGTGACGCATAAAGAACCAACCGCTTTGATCGTCCGAGTGGTGGCTCGCTTCAGTGATCCAGCCATTGTGGGAGGCCAGGAAATTACTGACCTTGGCGACAATGCCGACGCCGTCGGGGCAGGCAATCACCAACCGAAAAGTGCGCATGAGGGGAAAACTCCAAAACTTTACTAAGGCCGCCATTCTAGCGAGTGCGCAGCAAAACTACAGTATTGCGTGAGCCTTATTGCCTGAGGCACCGGGTCGCGCTGGCAAAGCGTCGACGCCAACAGCGCCGCGGCCTGCATTGAATTTGCGCGGCATTGATATTGTTTATTAATGACATTGATAAAGCCAAGGTATCAGCCCTATTTAAAAGCTGACTTATTGCAAACGAGCGAAAGTTAATGAATAAAAATTTAAATTAATCCGAGATTGGATATTTACTTGCTGTAACTGTCTGACTATTATTGCGCCACTGTATCCCTGTCACCTCTTCAGCATAAGGTTATCCTCATGTCCTTGATCAACGAATATCGCGCAACAGAAGAAGCCATCAAAGAACTGCAAGCCCGCCTGAAGAACCTGTCGGAAGACGACAAACTTCAAACCGAGCTGGAATTTGAAGGCAAACTGCGTACGCTGATGGGCGAATACCAAAAGTCGCTGCGCGACATCATCGCCTTGCTGGATCCGGAAGCCAAGGCAAGCAAAGCACCACGCGGTGTTGTTAAAACCACCGGCACCAAACGTGCCCGCAAGGTTAAACAATACAAAAACCCGCACAACGGTGAAGTGATTGAAACCAAAGGTGGCAACCACAAAACTCTGAAAGAGTGGAAAGCCAAGTGGGGCAGCGACGTGGTTGAAGGTTGGGCAACTTTGCTCGGCTAAGTGATACCGGACGCGCAGACTTTTCTGCAACTCTAATAAAAACGCCAGCTCGCTGGCGTTTTTTATTGCCTGGATTTTAATCCTGATCGTTCGCCTGCGACACCAAGCCCACACGCTGACTCAGCCCTTGCGCATAACGCTGCCATTCGTTCAACAGCTTCAGCTCGGCGGGCGTGGCGCTGCGTGACAGGGCATCTGCCGCCTCGGTGAATTGGCTCAGGGTCAGAGGTGCACCCAACGCGGGATCCGTCAATCGCTGCTGACAGAACAATTGCCAGCGTGCCTGCTCTTCTGCGCTCAAGGTATACGCAAAGTTTCGCGCGCGGTAACGAAACAATAATTCAGGCAAGCGCTCATCATCAAATGGCCATGCATCTTTGGCCAATTGTTCCGGGTCACTCATGCGCACTTGTTCGCACAACCGGCGATCACGATCACCGAGAAAACCGTCATACAACTGCTGCTCAGGATCATCACTGGGCGTGAAGTCTTCACGGGCATAAATATCCGATAACTTTTGCTTCCAAACTTCCTGCGCATCAATCAGCACGCGGGCTCGCGCCTGATATTCAGCCATGTTCAACTGCAAACGCTGTTGGTCCTGAGCACGCACTACATTTAATGGCGCGATCACCGGACAACGATTAACGTGAATCAGCTTAAGGCCAATTGGCAGTTGGCCTTCGGGCAAATCCTCACGTCGCGTATAAAGCAACGCACGCAAAGAGTCGGCGTCCATGTCCAACAAGGGCTGTGGATCAAAGTGCAGGTCGCACACAATCAGTGCATTACGGTTTTTAGGATGCCAGCCCAGCGGCAATACCACCCCGGCATAATGTCGCGCCGCCGAGAAACGTCCAGAAATGTGCAGCATCGGTTGCAATAAACGAACTTGATCCAACACTCGCTGCTTAGTACGCAACTGGAATAACCAGTCATATAACTTCGGCTGCTTTTCGCGAATCAAACGCGCCAAGGCAATGGTTGCACGCACGTCGGACAAGGCATCGTGCGCCTGGCCATGGTCAATCCCGTTGGCCGCCGTCAAACGCTCAAGCTTGAGCGTCACCCGCCCCTCTTCCTCGGGCCAGACAATGCCTTCAGGACGCAGGGCATAGGCTGTGCGCACAACGTCAATCAGGTCCCAGCGACTGTTGCCGCCTTGCCACTCGCGGGCGTAAGGATCAAAGAAGTTTCGGTACAGACTGTAGCGCGTGACCTCGTCATCGAAACGCAACGTGTTGTAACCCGCGGCGCACGTTCCAGGCAGAGCCAGTTGTGCATGGGTGCGAGTCATAAACTCGGCCTCCCCCAACCCTTTGTCTTCGAGTCGACTCGGCGTAATCCCGGTGATCAGGCACGCCATGGGATGCGGAAGAATGTCGTCACTGGGCTGGCAGTACAGATTGAGCGGCTGATCGATCTCATTGAGTTCTAGATCGGTGCGGATACCGGCAACCTGCACAGCTCGATCGCAGCGCGGGTTAATGCCGGTAGTTTCGTAGTCGTACCAAAAAATAGAGGTCACGGGGTGTTCCTGAGCAGTATTCGCGCTCAGTCTAGGCGCTCAAACCCGGACAGCACCAGCCCCGAAGCCAAGGCCTCACACCCTGCGCAGATGCATCAAGCAGAGGTTTGCAAGGGATGGAAGCTGAAGTATTGGCTCAAATCGCTGATCAGCTTGAGGTACTCGGCAGGCGGTTGGTACAGGATAAAACCGGAGTCGTAGTAATTGGGCGTCACATCTTCACGGCACCACAGGCATCGCGCCGTGAGGTCGATCCATTGCACACGCCCATCGGCACCTGGAAGCTTGAGCCGTAGCTCAAAATCGGCATCGATCAACAGGGGCAGTTGACTGATCAGCATCAAACCGCCCTCGGATACATTGCCCAAATAGCCCATGGGTTTATCCGTGAACCGGTTGAAGACTCTTAAAAAACACGTCAATTGGTGACGCTGGATGCGGCGTTCGATAACCATGTCGAATTTCACTGTATAAGGCCGTTTAACACGACGGTGTTAACACCTCAAATACCCTGGAGCGATCCAGAGTTCGGTGTAACCGTTCGGAAAGCCACACGCTAAAACACTGCCAACCGAACACTGAGACTCTTTCTTGTTTGATCAAAACCGTTCAAACGCTTGGAAAGGGTAGCAAAAAGATAGCAAACAGCCAGCATCCATTTCAGTCATCATAAAACGCCAAGGCCTCTACGACACGAGTTGAGCGAAGGTTGGGCGCGAGCGCAGATACATTTCGTACAGAGCCTAGAGCGTGGCTGGAAGCGCTTGAGCAGTGCCAGGGCCCGGGATGAATTTAAGAATACGCAAGGTCTCAATTCGCGCCTTGGCCCTGTAGGCATACTCGCTCTTCGGGAATTCATTAATGATGTATTGATAGGTCTGGGCCGCATCCAGGTAAAACTTTGTACGCTCCAGACACAACCCTCGCAGCATCGCCGTCTGCGGCCAGATGTACGGGCGACTGCGGCTGTCGCGATCAACTTCGGACAACTCCAGCATCACCGCTTCGCAGTTTCCGCGATCATACGCCCGATAAGCACTGTTCAGGTGGTGGTTCATCGACCAGCGGGTGCAACCGACCACACTGCTGGCTAACACTAAAATAAGCAAAAAGCGCATGGGTATCTCCTGTTCTCAACAGTGTATCGACCCCTGGGCTAAATTCTTCACATCCTGTGCACCACAACTTAAGTCGAAAGTAGTGCAGAGGAACAATGACTACAGCCAAAGACCATAGTAGCCTTTGGCAGCGCTTGAACTCAGGAGTCTTTGCATGTCCGTTCGTCGAACTAAAATCGTTGCCACACTTGGCCCTGCCAGCAATTCACCGGAGATGCTTGAACAGCTGATCCTCGCTGGCCTGGACGTCGCCCGTCTGAACTTTTCCCACGGCACTCCCGATGAGCACAAGGCTCGCGCCAAGCTGGTGCGTGACATCGCAGCCAAGCATGGCCGTTTCGTTGCGTTGCTGGGTGACCTGCAAGGCCCGAAAATTCGTATCGCCAAATTTGCCAACAAACGCATCGAGCTGAAAATCGGTGACACGTTTACCTTCTCCACCAGCCACCCGCTGACGGAAGGCACCCAGCAAATCGTCGGCATCGACTACCCGGATCTGGTCAAGGATTGCGGCGTCGGCGACGAACTGCTGCTCGATGACGGCCGTGTCGTGATGCGTGTTGATACCGCCACTGGCGACGCCCTGCACTGCACCGTGCTGATCGGCGGCCCGCTGTCGGATCACAAAGGCATCAACCGTCGTGGCGGCGGTCTGACTGCACCGGCCCTGACTGAAAAAGACAAGGCTGACATCAAGCTCGCTGCCGAAATGGAAGTCGACTACCTTGCTGTGTCGTTCCCGCGTGACGCTGCCGACATGGAGTACGCCCGTCAACTGCGCGACGAAGCCGGCGGTACCGCTTGGCTGGTGGCGAAAATTGAACGTGCCGAAGCCGTTGCCGACGACGAAACCCTCGACGCACTGATCAAAGCCAGTGACGCGGTCATGGTTGCTCGTGGCGACCTGGGCGTTGAAATCGGCGATGCCGAGCTGGTGGGCATTCAGAAGAAAATCATTCTGCACGCACGTCGCCACAACAAAGCCGTGATCGTAGCGACCCAGATGATGGAGTCGATGATCCAGAACCCGATGCCAACGCGCGCCGAAGTGTCCGACGTTGCCAACGCCGTTCTCGACTACACCGACGCCGTGATGCTGTCGGCTGAAAGTGCTGCCGGTGCTTACCCACTGGAAGCCGTGCAGGCCATGGCGCGTATTTGCGTCGGCGCCGAAAAGCACCCGACCAGCAAAACGTCCAGCCACCGCATCGGTAAAACCTTCGAAAGCTGTGACCAGAGCATTGCACTGGCGGCCATGTACACCGCCAACCACTTCCCTGGCGTCAAAGCGATCATCGCCCTGACTGAAAGCGGTTACACGCCGTTGATCATGTCGCGCATCCGTTCTTCGGTGCCGATCTACGCGTTCTCCCCGCACCGCGAAACCCAGGCCCGCGCAGCCATGTTCCGTGGCGTCTACACCGTACCGTTCGACCCGGCTTCGCTGCCGCCAGAACAAGTCAGCCAAGCCGCGATCGACGAACTGCTCAAGCGTGGCGTCGTCGAAAAAGGCGACTGGGTCATCCTGACCAAGGGCGACAGCTACCACACCATCGGTGGCACCAACGGCATGAAGATCCTGCATGTCGGCGACAAAATGGTTTAAGCCTTACAAGGCCTACACCCAAAGCCCCTTGTAGGAGCGAGCTTGCTCGCGATCTTTTAAGATCAAAAGATCGCGAGACAAGCTCGCTCCTACAAGAGCTGAAATCAGTCACGCGCCTTGTTGATAAACCCGGACAACGCCGCCACGGCCTCCGGCGAACCAAGACGCTGAATAAACAACCTGCTTTCATCCTCAATCACCTGGCGCAGTTGCTCACGATCCGGCGCTTTCATAAGCCGCTTGCTGTCTTGCACCGCAGCTGGCGCCAATCCAGCCAGCCGATGCGCCGCCTCACGGGCTTTTTCCAAGGCAGCCGCCCCACTTGGCATGGCTTGATTCGCCAGCCCCCACGCCGCCGCCTGCTCGCCACTGAACCCTTCGCCCAGCAGTAACAGCGCTGCCGCCCTCGCCTGCCCCACTAACTGCGCCAACAGCAGGCTCGAACCAAATTCCGGGCTCAGCCCCAAATTGACGAACGGCATACGCAAGCGTGCATCGTGGCTCACATAAACCAGATCACAGTGCAGCAACAGGGTTGTGCCAATCCCCACCGCAGCGCCCGCGACGGCCGCCACCACGGGTTTGCGGCACTCCAGCACGCTACGCATAAAACAAAACACCGGGCTTTGCATGTCCTGCGGCGGCTGCTCAAGAAAGTCGGCAATGTCGTTGCCACTGGTAAAGCACTCAGTGCTGCCGCAGATCAGCACGGCATGCACGCCAACATCGGCATCTGCCTGCTCCAGGGCCTGCGCCAGAGCGCTGTACATCTCACGGGTCAGGGCGTTTTTCTTGTCAGGGCGATTCAGACGCAGGGTCAGCACCGCGCCCTCTCGTTCAACCACGATGGCTTGGGTCATGCTCTCTCCCGTAATGGGGTTAACTGCGGGTCAAAAAAGCGTCCGCCAGCAGTTGATTACGCGAAAGCCCAGCCAGAAACAGACGCTTGGCAAACGCTTCAACCGTGTCAGGGTGGCCGCAGACTAAAGCGTGGGTTTGTCGCGTCACAAGACGCATCTGGACTAGATGATCGGCCAATTGGCTGCGCAACAGGTACTCAACGGCAAGGGGCGGATAAGCGGCAGCCAAGGCCTGCAACTCGGCCTTTAGGTAGTGCTCTGCCTCATCTCGCGCCACGTGCACCAACCGGATCGGCCCTCGATGATCCTGGCGCAATGCATCGCGCAGCACGCCAAACAAAGGGCCCAACCCCGTGCCCGAGGCCAGCAGCCAGAGAGGCTGCTCTTGCCAGTCCGGGTCATAGCGCAACGCCCCGCCGCGCAGTTCACCCAGGCGTACAGCGTCACCCACCTTGAACTGCCGCGCCGCGTCGGCAAACTCACCCGGGTGCGCGCAATCGATATGAAACTCCAGAAAACGATCTTCTTCGGGCAGACTGGCCAGCGAATAAGGACGCGCGATGCCGCTGGCGGTCCACAACACCACATGCTGCCCGGCTCGATAGCGCAGCGGGCGTTGTGCTATCAGCCGTAAACGCAGCACCATGGGGCTGAGCCAGTCGAGGGCCGCCACTTGCGCGGGCAGGCCGTCGCGCTGCGGGTCAAAAGCTTCGATCTGCACGTCGCCTACCACTTCGCACTGACACGCCAGGCGCCAGCCTTGCTCACGCTGGGTTCGGCTCAGCGCCTCAGGCTTGAGGTCCAGCGGCTCGCCTTGCACGCAGCGCACCAGGCAAGCATGGCAACTGCCCGCCCGGCAACTGTAAGGCACAGAGACGCCCGCCTGATTCAAGGCATCCAGCAAATTGCTGCCATCGGCAACTGACCAGCGTTTGTCAGCGACGTGTAACTCGGGCACTTCTGTCCTCCTGCGGGAAATTAGTCGTATAGACGCTACTGCACTGCGGGTGCCTGATGTACCCCTGAACCCACAAAACCCCAAAAGCGAAGGTCCTGCGGCCCTTATCGCAGCCTTCGGCAGCGGCTACAAGTTTTGCCTGTTCAGGTGTATCAAGAACAGGGCCGGGTTATACTGCCGCGCCTTTTTTGTACCGGTCATGCGTGCCCGGTACTTCTCTCAAAGATGTTTACGACAGACCGATAGACCAAGGTCGCAAACACCTTAATTGAATGTTCCCGTCTTATAGAGGAGCGCGACCCATGACCGTGATCAAGCAAGACGACCTGATTCAGAGCGTTGCTGACGCCCTGCAATTCATTTCCTACTACCACCCCGTTGACTTCATTCAGGC
Source organism: Pseudomonas sp. CCC3.1 (assembly GCF_034347405.1). Classification (NCBI taxonomy): domain Bacteria; kingdom Pseudomonadati; phylum Pseudomonadota; class Gammaproteobacteria; order Pseudomonadales; family Pseudomonadaceae; genus Pseudomonas; species Pseudomonas sp. CCC3.1. The sequence goes on along the minus strand of NZ_CP133778.1, from coordinate 1,488,822 downwards.
CATGCACGAAGCCTATCTGCGCGAAGAATCGCCAGCGGCCCGTGACTCGATGGCGCAAATCCTGATCAACTCGCGCATGTGTGCCACTGGCCACCGCCCGATTTGCCAGGACACCGGCATCGTCACCGTTTTCGTACGCGTGGGCATGGATGTGCGCTGGACCGGCGCCACCATGGGCCTGGACGACATGATCAACGAAGGCGTGCGTCGCGCTTACAACCTGCCGGAAAACGTTCTGCGCGCCTCTATCCTGGCCGACCCGGCCGGTGCTCGCCGCAACACCAAGGACAACACCCCGGCTGTCATCCACTACTCCATCGTTCCGGGTAATACCGTGGAAGTGGACGTGGCGGCCAAGGGCGGCGGCTCCGAGAACAAGTCAAAAATGGCCATGCTCAACCCGTCCGACTCGATCGTTGACTGGGTACTCAAGACCGTTCCGACCATGGGCGCGGGCTGGTGCCCACCGGGCATGCTGGGTATCGGCATCGGCGGCACGGCTGAAAAAGCAGCGGTGATGGCCAAGGAAGTGTTGATGGAGTCCATCGACATTCACGACTTGATCAAGCGCGGCCCGTCCAACCGTATCGAAGAGATGCGTATCGAGTTGTTCGAGAAGGTCAACCAACTGGGCATCGGCGCTCAGGGCCTGGGCGGTCTGACCACCGTGCTCGACGTCAAAATCATGGACTACCCGACCCACGCCGCTTCCTTGCCGGTGTGCATGATCCCGAACTGCGCGGCCACCCGCCACGCACACTTCGTGCTCGACGGTTCCGGTCCTGCGTCCCTTGAAGCGCCACCGCTCGACGCCTACCCTGAAATCGTTTGGGAAGCAGGCCCATCGGCCCGCCGTGTCAACCTCGACACCCTGACCCCGGAAGACGTGCAGAGCTGGAAGCCGGGCGAGACCGTTTTGCTCAACGGCAAAATGCTCACCGGTCGCGACGCGGCGCACAAGCGCATGGTCGAAATGCTCAACAAAGGCGAAACCTTGCCTGTCGACCTTAAAGGCCGCTTCATCTACTACGTAGGCCCGGTTGATCCGGTGCGCGACGAAGTGGTTGGCCCTGCGGGTCCGACAACGGCAACCCGCATGGACAAGTTCACCCGTCAGATCCTCGATCAAACCGGCTTGCTGGGCATGATCGGTAAATCCGAGCGCGGTCCGACTGCCATCGAAGCGATCAAGGAACACAAAGCTGTGTACCTGATGGCTGTGGGCGGTGCCGCCTACCTGGTTGCCCAAGCGATTAAAAAGTCGCGCGTGGTGGCCTTTGCCGAACTGGGCATGGAAGCGATCTACGAGTTCGACGTAAAAGACATGCCGGTGACTGTGGCTGTCGACAGCAAAGGCGAGTCGGTGCACATCACCGGCCCGGCGATCTGGCAACAAAAGATCCACGACAGCCTGGCAGTTGAAGTGCAGTAAGCACTTTTAGCCAGACAAAAAAACGGCCGGGTTAATCACCCGGCCGTTTTTTTATGCGCGCCACTTTGTGGGAGCGGGCTTGCTCGCGATTCAGGCGATGCGGTTTGCCTGATGAACTGCGGCGATGCCATCGCGGGCAAGCCCGCTCCCACAATTTTTCAAAAGCCCAAACCGCCTGGCACTTAGAACGCGTTACGGAATATCTCTTCAATCTGCGCCTGATCTGCCTTGCGCGGGTTGGTAAAGCCGCACGCATCTTTCAGCGCATTGGTGGCCAAAACAGGAATGTCGTCCAGTTTGGCGCCCAGGTCGCGCAGACCTGCCGGAATTTCCACGTCCTTGGCCAAGGTGCGAATCGCCGCAATGGCCGCTTGCGCGCCCTCTTCCGGGCTCAGACCACGCACATCAGCCCCCAGCGCACGTGCCACATCGGTCAAACGGACCGCACTGACACTGGCGTTAAAGGTTTGCACGTGCGGCAGCAACACGGCGTTGCACACCCCGTGCGGCAAGTCGTAGAAGCCGCCCAATTGGTGCGCCATGGCGTGCACAAAGCCCAGCGATGCGTTGTTGAATGCCATGCCAGCGAGGAACTGTGCGTAAGCCATGTTCTCGCGTGCGGTCAGGTTCTTTCCGTCGTTCACCGCCTGGCGCAGGTTCTGGCTGATCAGTTCCATGGCCTTGATCGCACAGGCATCGGTGATCGGGGTTGAAGCGGTCGACACATAGGCTTCAACAGCGTGGGTCAGTGCATCCATGCCCGTTGCGGCCGTCAGACCTTTAGGCATCGCGACCATCAACTCCGGATCGTTGACTGACAGCAGCGGTGTCACGTTACGGTCGACAATGGCCATTTTTACGTGGCGTTCTTCGTCGGTGATGATGCAAAAGCGCGTCATTTCACTGGCTGTGCCAGCCGTGGTGTTGATCGAAACCAGTGGCAGTTGCGGCTTGGCCGATTGATCGACACCTTCATAATCGCGAATATGCCCGCCGTTGGTCGCGCACAGGGCAATGCCCTTGGCACAGTCGTGCGGTGAACCACCGCCCAGCGACACCACAAAATCACATTGATGCTGTTTCAGCACCTTCAAGCCCGCTTCGACGTTAGCAATGCTCGGGTTCGGCTTGGCGCCGTCGAAAATCACCGAGTCAATGTCCTGCAACGCGAGTTTTTCTGCGATCAGCGTCGCTACCCCTGCTTTGGCCAAGCCGGCGTCCGTAACGATCAAAGCCTTGCGAAATCCATAATTGCGAATCGCGGTCATGGCTTCATTCAAACAACCGTTGCCCATGATATTTACCGCAGGGATAAAAAAAGTGCTGGTCATGGCGAGTCCTCTTGGCGGGCGCTACCCGCGACGCTGAATCAATCGGTCAGGGTAGCTTGCTCCAACTGAGTGGCTCATATGTTGATCTGGCTCAACACTTGGGCGTGATAAAGTCCTGCACCGCCACTGTTTCGAGACGATATTAGACATGACCCCCTTCCAGGAATTTGATGCTGAACTAGAAGACTGGAACGCGCTAAACGCCAGCACACCGTGCAGCGGGTTGCTGCTGGGCAACGGCGCGAGCATGGCCGTGTGGCATGACTTTTATTACGACTCGTTGTTTGAAAAAGCCAAAAGCGTCGCCGAAAAACCCCTGAGCCAGACCGAACTCAGCGTCTTTGACGCCTTGAGCACGCGCAATTTCGAGCACGTGCTCAGCGCCCTGAAAACCGCGAGCAAGGTCAACAAAGCCTTGGCGATCAACTCGGCCTCGCCGCGCAAGCGCTACTACGCAATCAAAGAAGCGCTGATCAACAGCACCCAGGACGTGCACATTCCCTGGCGACTGATGAACGCCGACACCCTGACGGGCTGGCAACAAGAGCTGGCACGTTATGCCACGGTCTACTGCTCCAACTACGACCTGCTCACCCCGTGGGCCGTGATGCAAGCGCCGAAGCAGTTCAACGATTTGTTCGACAACCAAAGCGCCACCTTTGAGCTGGAGGCCGCCCTGAGCAAAAGCAAAGCCACGCGGGTGCTGTACCTGCACGGCGCACTGCACCTGGTGAAAAATCAGGAAGGCAAGGCACGCAAGATCAACGCGACCGAAGCCACCTTGCTGAGCAATTTCGCGATCAACCACTCGATCAGCGCACTGGATGATGTGCCGCTGTTTGTCAGTGAAAGCAGCAGTGATGACAAGCGAAAATCCATTCGTCACTCGGATTACCTGTCCTTTTGCCATCAACAACTGATGAGCCATAAAGACGCACTGTGCATCTTTGGCCACAGCTTGGGCGAGCAAGATCAACACCTGATCAACGCTGTGCGCCAGGCACCGCTGAAAACCTTGTGCATCTCTGTTTACCCGCGCAGCGAAGCGTTCATCCGTTTTCAAAAAAACCATTACACGGCGCTATTTGCCGACAAAAAGCTGACATTGCGCTTCTATAACTCTAAGACACACCCTTTGGGTGACACCCGCCATTCAGTGCCAGTGGAGGTATAAGCCCCCATCCCCTGTAGGAGCGAGCTTGCCTCGCGATCTTTTGATCTTCTAAAAGATCGCGAGGCAAGCTCGCTCCTACAGGATTCAGAGACATCTGTAATAAAGCGAGACAAATAGCAATAATTCTCGATACCATTCGCGACTTATTTGCATCGTTTTTCCTATAAGGATCTACATGTCTCGCTTCAAACCCGACCCGCAGGGGGCCGAATCCTTCCGCGAGTTCTATTCGCAGATTCTGCACTTCCTGCGCAAGCGCACTGATAACGCCAGCGATGCCGCCGACATGACACAAGATGTGTTCACCCAATGGCTGGGTTATCAGGACCGGGCCAAGGTCGAGCAACCGCGGGCATTTCTGTTCCAGATGGCGCGCAATCTGTTGCGCGATCACTGGCGTCGTCAGCACGTGCGCCAAACGGCACACAGCGAGAACATCGAGCCTGCACACGAGCCCGTCAGCGATGAGAGGGATGAGCCCATGGCTGCTGCCCAGCGCCTGCAACGCCTTGAACAACTCAAAAGCGTACTCGCCGAACTCTCGCCCAGACGCCGCGAAGCCCTTATGCTGCATCGCTTTGAAGGGTTGAGTCAGGCACAAATAGCCGAACGCATGGGGATTTCCGTCAGCATGGTCGAAAAGCACATCGCCTTTGCCTTGTTGCACTGCAAGCAGCATTTACAACGGGATAACGGCAAGGAACAGCCAAAATGAGCCCTTTTCAACCGACCGATACGGACAGCATTGACGCACAAGCGGCTCACTGGTTTACCCGTAACCGCAACCCGCGCAACGCCCAAACCGATAAACAATTCAGCGTCTGGCACGCCAACCCGGCACATGCACAGGCCTACGCCGAATTCGAGTCACTGTGGGGCGACCTCGGTGAACTCGAACAAGTGAGTAAACCCGTTGCCTTGCCCACTAAAAAACCTGCGCACAAGCGTACAGGCTTTGCACTGGCCACTGCGGCGGCGATTTTATGCGCCATCTTCGCGCTTAATATCGGCACGCCAGTACCGCTCTATCAACAACAGGTGGTGACGTACAACCAAGGCGCAAAAACCATTCTGCTGCCCGATGGCAGCACGCTGAATGTGAACGCCAATACCCAGTTGCACATCGATTTCACGGCCCGACAGCGCGATATTTATCTGGAGCAAGGCCAGCTTTACATCGAGGTCGCGCCCAACAAAGAACACCCGCTGGTGGTGCATGCCGGTGATGCGCAGGTCAACGTGGTGGGCACCGGTTTTGATGTGCGCCGCAGCCAACGTCAGTTAGTGGTCAGCGTCGCCCATGGGCAGGTCGCGTTTATGCCCGACGCCAAGACCTCGACCCTGCTGGGTGCTCAACAACGGGCGACATACGACTACGCAAACGGCTCGCTGCAAGAGCAAACCCTCAGTGCCAACGAAGTCGCCAACTGGCGCAGTGGCCATCTGGCATTTCGCAACCGCGATCTGGCCAGTCTGGTGGATGAACTGGGGCTCTATCGCCCGGGTGTCATCGAACTGGCGGCGGGGCCGCTCGAACACTACAAGGTCTCGGGCAACCTGGATGTCAGCGATCCCTTGGCCCTGGTCAAGGCATTGCCCGCCCTGATCCCGGTAAAAACCGTGTTGCTGGACAACGGAAAAATCCGTATCGAACCCCGCTAAAAAAACATATGCGAATATTTTGCATTCGCATATGTGGATTTTTATCGGTGCTGCGTCTTCCTCCCGTCTGCGTTGCTAACGCACGTCTTTTTGGCCTTTGTTGCCGCACTGGGGGATTTCATGTTTCGCGCACCACATCACGTCTCGTATCTGTGCACCCGTCCGACGTTGCTCGCCGCGTGCATGACGTTCAGCCTGTATGCCCAAGCCGACTCGATCCTGCTGCAACTGCCGGCGCAATCGCTGGCCAGTTCGTTGAGTGACGTGGCGCAACAGGCGAACATTCAGTTGCTGTTCGACGAAGAACTGCTGCGCAATGTGAAAGCCCCCGCCCTGAGCGGCACCTACAGCCCGCAAGAGGCCATCAGCCAACTGCTCAAAGGTACCGATTTCAGCCTGATTCAAGTTGACCGCACATACGTCGTGCGCCCCAAGGAGCAAGGCACCACCACCAGCAACAGCCTGGAACTGGGCGCCGTCAGCGTGGTGGGTAACGGCAACGAAGTCGACTCCAGCAACGTCGGCAAGTCGACCATGACCCAAACTGAAATCAATCGGTATCAGGCCAATAACATCCCGAGCCTGCTGGCCACCTTGCCGGGCATCAACCTCGGCGGTTCGCTCAAGCCCGGCGGCCAAACGATCAATATTTGGGGGTTAGGTGAAGCCGAAGACGTGCAGATGACCGTCGATGGCGCGACCAAAAGTGGCTTTGAGCGCTACATGCAAGGCACGATTTTTATCGAGCCGGAGCTGATCAAACGCCTGGAAGTTGAAAAAGGCCCGCACGACGTGCGCACCGGCAATGGCGGCTTTGCCGGTTCCGTGCACATGGTGACCAAAGATGCCCCGGACCTGCTCGCAGACGGCAAAAATACCGGCGCCATGCTCAAGTACGGCTACAGCAGCAACGACCATCAACAGGTTTACAGTGGCGCCGCCTATGGCCGCACCGACGATGGCCGCGCCGATGCACTGGTGTATTACACCAAGCGCGATGGCGATGACATGAAGCTGGCGGGGCATATGCCCAACCCGAACAATATTTACCCGGTCAACCCCAAGCGCTTGCCCAACACCGCCCAGGATCTGGATGCGCAACTGCTCAAGGTCAACCTGCACTTCAACGAAGAGCACAGCTTGGCGATGTCGTACTCACGCGCCAACAACTACCTGTGGGTGCCCTTTTCGGCCGTCAGTTACCCGGCCCCGCCGAGCAAGGCCAACGTCGACAAATTGGGTTACGACGCGGCCACCCGGTTGTATTTGTCCAACCGTTCGACCATCGACACCACGTGGTCGACTAAATACACCTACCAGCCCATCAACAACCCGCTGGTGAATCTGGAGGTCAAATACTCTCACTCCAACACTGAACAGACCGACAAACGCGGCGAAAAGGCCTTCGTGCAGCCAAGCACGGGGGGGCGCAAGATGGAAACCGGCTACACCGATGACATGCTCCAAGCCGAAAACGTCAGCCTGGTTGCCACCGGCCCGCTGGATCACGCCATTACCGCTGGCGTGCAATTTCGCAAGCACCAGCGCGACGTCGACATGTGGATGCCTGGCGCGACCTATGAAGTAGAGAAATACAACTACGGCCACTACCAGCCCGGCTTTATGCCCAAGGGCAAAGTCGACACCAACAGCGTCTATATTCAGGACGCCATTACGCTGGGCGATTTCACCCTGACCCCATCAATCCGCTATGACCATGTGCGTAACCGAGGCGAAGAAAACGACGCCCCGTTCTATAACCAGGCGGACTTGGGGCACGACTACAGCGACAAAACCTACACCGGATGGTCGCCACGCCTGTCCGCCTTCTGGAAAGTCACCCAGAACACCGCCTTCTTTGTCGACTACAGCAAAACCTGGCGCGCACCGGTGATTGACGAGCAGTACGAAGTCCAGGGTTTGGGCAATCGCCCCACCACCAGCCTGAGCCTCGACCCCGAACGCATGACCGGCTGGCGTGCGGGTAATATCACCAACTTTGATCAGATTTTTAGCGCTAACGATCACGCCCTGATCCGCACCACCTTGTTCCGCAACAAGATCGACAATGAGATTTTTAAAGCCACTGGCGTCGGATGTGCCGCACAAACAGCCTCTGGTGGGCTGTCCACAGATTGCGCAGGCCTGCTCCCCATGGCGAACTACCGCAATATCGGCAGCGTCACCATCAAGGGTTTTGAGGTCGAAAGCTTCTACGAGTCAACCTACCTCTTCGGCTCGTTGTCGTACGCATGGATGACCGGCAAACACGAAGGTGCTTACACCAATCCATGGGGCCCTGATGTCTGGGCGCGGGACATTCCTGCACCGAAATGGATTGCTGTGCTGGGAACGAAAATTCCGAGCCTGGATGCCCGCGTCGGCTGGAAGGGTGAGTTCGTGCGCAAGACTGACCGTTTGCCAAGTGACAACTACGGCCCCGGCCCTCTCACCGCGGTGGGTGACACCTATTACGACCAATACGCCAACGACGGCTACAACGTACAAGGCCTGTTCGCCGACTGGAAGCCGCAGCAGCCGTACCTCAAGGGCACAGAGGTCAACTTCACCGTCGACAACCTGTTCAACAAAAACTACCGCCCAATGCTCAGCGGCAAAAATGCCTACAGCCAAGGCCGCAACGCCAAAATCAGCGTGACGCGGTTCTTCTGAGTATTCCAGGCCTAGTAGGAGCGAGCTCGCCTCGCGATCTTTTGATCTTTTGATCTTTAAAAGATCGCGAGACAAGCTCGCTCCTACGACCCCGTGAGATCGCCAAGCCTGTAGTCGTTGACGAGCTTTGCGAGGCTACGTCCGGCTGCGCAGCAGTCGTAAAGCCATCCGGCCTGGTGCTGCGGGTACACGGCTCCTACACGGGGTCACCCGTTCAAGCGTGCCCGGTATTGCGCGGTACCACGCTCAACTCCGGGACCTGCAACCGGCGCTGGCTCAAATGCCGGGTGCAGCTCACGCGCAAAAACGAAGCAAAGTTGATCACCTCGCCGCGATAATCCATCACTTCCTCATACAGCTTGGCCACCAATTGGTTGGTGGTCATGCCATCAGCTTCAGCGATTTCAGTGAGGATGTCCCAAAACTGGTTTTCCAGCCGCAAGGTGGTGACCACGCCGCAAATACGCAATGAACGCGAGCGCGACTCATACAGGATCGGATCGGCTTTTACATAGAGCTCACACATGGTCACGCCCTCGTTTTACAAAGTGATCGTTGTGCCCAGCAACCCCAGGAAAGCCGCCAGCCACGCAGGATGCGCAGGCCAGGCCGGAGCGGTGGCCAAATTGCCCTGTACGTGCGCTTGGGTCACGTCGATATCAATGTAGGTCCCGCCCGCCAGACGCACTTCTGGTGCACACGCCGGGTAGGCGCTGCATTCGCGGCCTTCAAGGGTGCCCGCCGCCGCCAGTAATTGAGCGCCGTGACACACCGCCGCAATCGGCTTGCCCGCCTTGTCGAAATCACGCACCAGCTCCAGCACCTTTTCGTTCAGGCGCAGGTATTCCGGCGCACGACCGCCGGGCACCACCAGTGCGTCGTAATCGCTGGCCTTGACCTTGTCGAAATCGAAATTCAGGGCAAACAGATGGCCGGGCTTTTCGCTGTAGGTCTGGTCACCCTCGAAGTCATGAATCGCAGTGCGAACGGTCTGGCCGGCCGTTTTACCCGGACACACAGCGTGCACCTGATGACCCACCATCAATAGCGCCTGAAACGGCACCATCACTTCGTAGTCTTCGACGTAATCGCCAACCAGAACCAGAATCTTTTTCGCCGCCATGGTGCGTGCTCCTTATGGGTAGACCTTGGGCCACTAAGAGTAGCCAAGGTAACCCCTGAGCGCCCGCGCGGGTAATAGCCAAATACTACGTTCCCGATCGGACGCGTCTGACACGCTTACTTCAACAGGCCGTCGGCCTGGAGCAGGGTTTCAAGGCAGTGTTCCTGAATGTTGTAGAACGCCTTGAGCTCCTGAATTTTCACCAGCAACTGCGCCGGGTCTTGAGGCTCGGCGCGTTTGACTGCGAGGATCATTTTGTTTTTGTTGGTGTGTTCCAGCGAAATGAACTCAAACACTTTAGTTTCATAGCCGCAAGCTTCAAGAAACAGCGCACGCAGACTGTCAGTGACCATTTCGGCCTGCTGGCCCAGGTGCAAGCCGTATTGCAGCATCGGCTTGAGCAACGCCGGGCTCTGGATTTGCAGGCGGATCTGCTTATGGCAGCACGGCGAACACATGATGATCGCGGCCCCGGAACGAATACCCATATGAATCGCATAGTCGGTGGCAATGTCACAGGCATGCAGGGCGATCATCACGTCAATCGGGGTCGGCGCAAAACTGCGCACATCGCCATGCTGAAAGCTCAAGCCCGGGTGCTCCAGACGCTGGGCCGCGGTGTTGCACAGCGTGACCATGTCTTCACGCAACTCAACCCCGGTCACCACGCCTTCGGCTTGCAAGCTGTGGCGCAAGTAGTCGTGGATAGCAAACGTCAGGTAACCCTTGCCAGAACCAAAATCTGCCACCTTGATCGGCTGATCGAGCTTGAGCGGCGAGTTGCTCAAGGCATGGGAAAACACCTCGATAAATTTGTTGATTTGCTTCCACTTGCGCGACATCGCCGGGATCAACTCTTGTTGCTGGTTGGTCACGCCCAGATCCGCCAAAAACGGCCGCGTCAGATCCAGAAAGCGATTTTTCTCGCGATTATGCTCAGCCGACGGCACTTCCCGCGCCTGCTGGCTTTTGCCCTTAAACAATGAGCTTTTGCCTTTTTTGCTGTACTCCAGCTGCACTTCGTCAGTCAGGGTCAGCAAATGCGCATTTTTGAACGCCTCCGGCAGCAGCCCGGTAATCGCTGCCACGCCTTCGTCGAGCGCAAAGTTTTTAGTGATGTCGCGGGTTTTGTAGCGGTACACAAACGACAGACAAGGCTGATCCTTGACCGTGACCTGCTTGATGATGACCCGCTGCAATTCAGCTTCCGGGCCGACGTACTTGGCCAGTACCAGCTTGATAAAGGAATTTTGCGCCAGGCCGGTTTCCAGCAGGTTCAAAAATTGCGCACGATGATCCGGCACAGACGCGGCGGTGGTAGCAGTCACTGACATTGAAAAAGGCGCCTCGGGGGTGCAGGAGGGGAAATCAGAAAAATAATGGCACTATTTTAGGCGGGTTGGCCGCCGGGAGCACGGGGTTATTTCAAGCTGCACCGATTACAACACCACCAAGCGATTCGGCAATTGATTGCGCGTCTGGGTTTTCGGCACGTGTTTTTCCAGCAGTTCTGCGCTGGCGTCGATGCAAGCGATAAAACCTTCAGCCGTATGCCCCAGCGCCACACGGCGCACGAAATCGCTGACGATGGTGCCCCAGTCGCTGTTGTCCAGGCGTTGTGAAATGCCTTCATCTACCAGAATTTCGACGTAGCGCTCGGCTTCGCTGACAAAAATCAGCACCCCGGTGCGGTCTTGGGTGTGGTGCAGTTTTTGTTCGAGAAACTGGCGCCGCGCCAGGTTGCTGGCCCGCCAGTGGCGAACGCGGGCCGGGATCAGGAAGGTGGTGATTGAACGGATACGGAAGATCAGGCTGAGGAAGACAAAGGTGGCCCATTGCAGCATGAGCAATGAATAGATCGTCATGTCGCCGTTTACAACGTGCACCAGCGCCGGAACCACCAGGGCGATCAGGCTAGCCCAGAGTAAGGGGATGTAGCTGTAATCGTCGGCGCGTGGTGCGAGCACGGTGACGATTTCAGCGTCGGTGCGCTGTTCGGCGCGGGTCACGGCCTCTTCGACCTGCCGTTGTTGCTCTTGCGTGAGTAAAGCCATAAGTGTCGATGCTCGTTTAAAAAATGAATTACCAGCCGCCCGAAGCGCCGCCGCCACCAAAACTGCCACCGCCCCCGCGAAAACCACCGCCACCACCGCCGAAACCACCGCCACCAAAACCGCCGGAGCGCGACCCACCGCCACTGCCACCGCCGGAGTTGCAGATGCCATAAAACTGGCAAGCCGCCACCACCACGACGAACAATAGAAACAGCAACACCACCACGCCAGGATGCTCAGCCATAAAGTCATTTTCGCCGCCCTGCCCGCTGGCATAGGCAGGTTCGGCCAACGGTGCGCCACCCAACACCTGGAGCATGGCCGTGACGCCGTCGCGGATGCCCTGGTTGAAGTTGCCGGCTTTAAATGCCGGGGTAATCACCTGATTGATGATCACCGAGGACTGCGCGTCGGTCAGGCGGTCCTCCAGGCCGTAGCCGACTTCGATCCGCAGTTTACGGTCATCACGGGAAACGATCAGCAACGCGCCGTTGTTTTCATCTTTTTTGCCGATGCCCCAGGCGCGGCCCAATTGATAACCGAAGTCTTCAATGGAAACGCCTTGCAGGTCCGGCAGCGTGACCACGACCACCTGCTCGCCGGTGGCTTTTTCATGGGCTGCAAGTTGCTGGGTCAATTGTTGGCGCGTGGCGGGGTCGAGCATGTGCGCATCGTCCACGACCCGCCCGCTCAGTGTCGCAAATGTCAGCGCCTGCGCAGTGGCTATAAATAGCCACAGCAACAGGCCCAAACCCAGTCTTGATACGCGCATCAGCACCTCGAGGGGTTAATAAATAGCCGTAGTCGCTGCCGCAGGCTGCGATCGAGATCGCACAATTGGGTGGCGACCGCAGGGGCTTCAAGAAAACGGGTTGCTACGCAACCCTTCGCAGCCTGCGGCAGCGACTACAGACCGCATTATCAAAATTTAACCTCAGGGGCTTTGTCGGCATCCGGGGTGGTTGCTTCGAAGGTGGCGCGAATCGGTAAGTCGCTGTACATCACGGCATGCCACAGGCGGCCCGGGAAGGTGCGAATCTCGGTGTTGTAACGCTCTACCGCGAGGATGAAATCACGGCGCGCCACGCTGATCCGGTTTTCAGTGCCTTCAAGTTGCGACTGCAATGACAGGAAGTTTTGGTTGGACTTGAGGTCCGGGTAGCGCTCAGACACCACCATCAAGCGACTCAAGGCGCCCGTCAGCTGGTTTTGCGCGTCCTGGAACTGTTTGAGTTTTTCCGGGTTGTTCAAGGTGCTGGCATCGACCTGAATCGAGGTGGCCTTGGCTCGCGCTTCAATCACCGCCGTCAGCGTCGCCTGCTCTTGCTTAGCCGCGCCTTTGACCGTTTCAACCAGGTTGGGGATCAAGTCAGCACGACGTTGATACTGGTTCTGCACTTGCGACCAAGCCGCTTTAACCTGCTCATCCAGCGTCGGAATCGTGTTAATCCCGCACCCCGCCAGCACGCTGCTGAGGGCTAATAGCGCGATTACTTTCCAACCGATCCGTCTTGCGCTCTCAATGTGCATACGTCAGACACTCCGTTTTAATCCGATTAGGTTCATAGACCCCACGTTTGACATAAAAACTCCCACGCCGCTCTCGAATATCTCCCCGCAACACTGGATTGCTCACGGCGAATCAGCTAAAAGACTGCCTTCGCTGTAGGAATACTTTCTTTAACGATAGGGTATTTCTTTAAGTTAAGTAGTCCACCACCCTTTCCCAGAACAATATCGCTTCGAAAGCGCGGGCTTCCCTTCGCTTTGACTTGAGCGGGCGCGCAGAAGAACTCCATGAAAAATATGTGTTTGCTGGCCATTGCCATCAGCCTGACCAGTCAATCGGTCTGGGCCCAAACCCCGCTAGCCCCACTGCCTAAGAAAGACGTGTTCGTCGCTGATTTGATGAAGCAAATGACTGAAGCCGAAAAAATCGGCCAGTTACGCCTGATCAGCATCGGCCCGGAAATGCCCCGCGAAATGATCCGCAAGGAAATCGCAGCCGGCCATATCGGCGGCACCTTCAACTCGATTTCCCGCGATGAAAACCGTCCGATGCAAGACGCTGCCATGCGCAGCCGTTTGAAAATCCCGATGTTCTTCGCTTATGACGTGATTCACGGCCATCGCACGATTTTCCCGATCAGCCTGGGCCTGGCGGCTAGCTGGGACATGGACGCCATTGGGTTGAGTGGTCGAGTGGCGGCCAAAGAAGCCAGCGATGACAGTATCGACCTGACCTTCGCGCCCATGGTCGACATCGCCCGTGACCCGCGTTGGGGACGGACATCGGAAGGTTTTGGCGAAGACACCTATTTAGTGTCACGCATCGCCAACGTCATGGTTCACGCCTATCAAGGCGCTTCACCTGCCCTGCCCGGCAACATCATGGCCAGCGTTAAACACTTTGCCTTGTACGGCGCGGTAGAAGGCGGACGGGACTACAACACCGTCGATATGAGCCTGACCCGCATGTTCCAGGATTACTTGCCGCCCTACCACGCCGCCATTGAGGCCGGGGCGGGAGGAGTCATGGTGGCGCTGAACTCGATCAATGGCGTGCCCGCCACCTCGAACACGTGGCTGATGCAAGATTTGCTGCGCAAGGACTGGGGCTTTAAAGGCGTCGCCGTGAGTGACCACGGCGCCATCATCGAGCTGATCAAGCACGGCGTGGCTAAAGACAGCCGCGAAGCCGCCAAGCTGGCGATCAAGGCCGGTATCGACATGAGCATGAACGACAAAGCCTACGGCGAAGAATTGCCTGGCTTGTTGAAGTCTGGCGAAGTCCCACAGAGCGACCTCGACAACGCTGTGCGTGAAGTGCTCGGTGCCAAGTACGACATGGGCCTGTTTGCCGACCCGTATTTGCGCATCGGCAAGGCTGAAGATGACCCGGTCGATGTCAAAGCTGAAAGTCGCCTGCACCGCGCTGAAGCACGCGAGGTAGCACGCAAGAGTCTGGTGCTGTTGAAAAACCAGTCCGAGACCCTGCCACTGAAAAAACAGGCGCGTATTGCGCTGGTTGGACCGCTGGCCAAAGCACCGATCGACATCATGGGGAGCTGGGCCGCTGCGGGCGTGCCTGCACAATCGGTGACCGTGTATGACGGCATGCGCAACGCACTGGGTCAGCAAGGCACGCTGACTTACGCCCGCGGAGCCAACATCACCGACGACCAAAAAATCGTTGATTACCTGAACTTCCTCAATTTTGACGCACCTGAAGTCACCAACGACCCGCGTCCGGCACAGGTCATGATTGACGAAGCCATCAAGGCCGCGCAGCAAGCTGATGTGGTGGTCGCCGTGGTGGGTGAGTCGCGTGGCATGTCGCACGAGTCATCGAGCCGTACCGAGCTTGATATTCCTGCCAGCCAGCGCGCACTGATTACCGCGCTCAAAGCCACCGGCAAGCCGTTGGTACTGGTATTGATGAACGGCCGCCCGCTGACTATTGACCTGCAACAACAGCAAGCGGACGCGGTGCTGGAAACCTGGTTCAGCGGCACTGAAGGCGGCAATGCGATTGCTGACGTGCTGTTCGGTGACTACAACCCTTCCGGCAAGCTGCCTATCACATTCCCACGCTCTGTAGGCCAGATCCCTACCTACTACAGCCACTTGAGCATTGGTCGTCCCTTCACACCGGGCAAGCCGGGCAACTACACCTCGCAGTACTTCGACGCGCCGAACACGCCGCTGTACCCATTTGGCTACGGCCTGAGCTACACCGATTTCAGCGTGTCGCCTGTCAGCTTATCGGCCAAGACCTTGAAGCCCGGCGCCAAGCTAACGGCCAGCGTCACGGTCAAAAACACCGGCAAGCGTGACGGCGAAACGGTCGTGCAGCTGTACCTGCGCGATGTCACCGCCTCCATGAGCCGCCCGGTCAAGGAGTTGAAAAACTTCCAGAAAATCATGCTTAAAGCCGGCGAAGAGAAAGTCGTGCAGTTCAGCATCGACGAGGACGACTTGAAGTTCTACAACACCCAGTTGAAGTACGCCGCCGAACCGGGTGAATTCGACGTGCAAATAGGCCTCGATTCGCAAAACGTCCAGCAAAACAGCTTCGAGCTGCTGTAATTTCGCTCAATTGCCGGAAAGGTCTGCAATGACCTTTTCGGCCTTCTTTGCAGCAATTTCCGCTTGACCTTTCCTATCTTTGCACCCGCCTGAAAATGCGTTCGGACAGCGCTGTTTTTTGTGGTAGGGTTCGCGCCCTCAAAATTCAGCACGAACGATTTGATCCTGCAAAATTCAGTGACCAACGGTGCAGTCCAGCGCACATGCGGCCTACACTGTTTTTTAGGGTTTCATACACAATTTACGCACAGAGTTATCCACAGATAGAACGTTGCACCCTGCCGTCAAAACGCATATCTTGTATCAATTCCGCCAAAAAACCCCACATATAGGGTTTAAGGCAAAAAACCCAACACAACTCAGACGAGAATTTCAAGCCCTTTTCTCGCGCCAGTCGGGTTGAATTAAACGCGCATTTTCAAGTCCATACCGCTCAAGCGGACGACTACCGTTTTCCAGCGTTAACGCCAGAAAACGGCCCGGGTGTTGCAGTAAAAATACTGTCACCCGCCAGGAATACGGTTTGAGGCTGCAAGCGCAGACCAAAAACTTCGGCAAGGAAGCGGCTTACCCCCCTTTCGGTACGTCCCGAAGTTGTTATGCCCGGTTCATGATCGGTTGTAGAGCTTCAGGACGGAACGGTGGGCGCCCAAAAGGCGCCCAAATAAACATAGAGAATGTGGAGACACACCCCCATGCAAACCGACACAACTCGCGAGAACTCGCAGGGTTCCGATACACATCTGGATCTGTCTGCGACCGCCCCAGGCCAGTTGCGCGTGATCAAACGTAACGGGACTGTCGTTCCTTACACCGATGACAAGATCACCGTCGCCATCACCAAAGCGTTTCTCGCAGTTGAAGGCGGCAATGCCGCTGCCTCGTCACGCATCCATGACACCGTTGCGCGCCTGACCGAACAAGTCACCGCGACCTTCAAGCGTCGCATGCCATCGGGCGGCACTATCCACATCGAAGAAATCCAGGACCAGGTTGAACTGGCCCTGATGCGTGCCGGCGAGCAGAAAGTAGCCCGCGATTACGTGATCTACCGCGACTCGCGTGCCAAAGAGCGCGCCACTCGCGCCCCAGCCGAAGACGCTGTGGTGGCTCACCCATCGATCCGCATCACCCGCGCCGACGGCTCGTTTGCTCCGCTCGACATGGGCCGCCTGAACACCATCGTCACCGAAGCCTGCGAAGGCCTGGAAGAAGTTGACGGCGACCTGATCCAGCGCGAAACCCTGAAGAACCTCTACGACGGCGTTGCACTGAACGACGTCAACACCGCCCTGGTGATGACCGCCCGTACGCTGGTAGAGCGTGAGCCTAACTACTCGTTCGTGACGGCTCGCCTGCTGATGGACACCCTGCGTGCCGAAGGCCTGAGCTTCCTGAACGTGGCAGAAAGCGCCACGCACCATGAAATGGCCGACCTGTACGCCAAGGCCCTGCCTGCGTACATCGCCAAGGGTATTGAATTCGACCTGCTGAACCCGGTGCTGGCCACCTTCGACCTGGAAAAACTGGGCAAGGCGATCAACCACGAGCGCGATCAGCAGTTCACCTACCTGGGCCTGCAAACCCTGTACGACCGTTACTTCATCCACAAGGATGGCGTGCGTTTCGAACTGCCGCAGATCTTCTTCATGCGCGTGGCCATGGGCCTGGCGATCGAAGAAAAGCACAAAGAAGACCGTGCGATCGAGTTCTACAACCTGTTGTCGTCGTTCGACTACATGTCGTCGACCCCGACCCTGTTCAACGCCGGTACTCAGCGTCCGCAGCTGTCCAGCTGCTACCTGACCACCGTGCCGGACGACCTGTCGGGCATCTACCACGCGATCCACGACAACGCCATGCTGTCCAAATTCGCCGGCGGCCTGGGCAACGACTGGACGCCAGTTCGTGCATTGGGTTCGTGGATCAAAGGCACCAACGGCAAATCCCAGGGCGTGGTTCCGTTCCTCAAGGTTGTGAACGACACCGCCGTTGCCGTTAACCAGGGTGGCAAGCGCAAAGGCGCTGTGTGTGCCTACCTGGAAACCTGGCACATGGACATCGAAGAGTTCATCGAGCTGCGCAAGAACACCGGTGATGATCGTCGTCGTACCCACGACATGAACACCGCCAACTGGATCCCTGACCTGTTCATGAAGCGCGTCTTCGATGACGGCAAGTGGACCCTGTTCTCGCCGTCCGAAGTACCGGACCTGCACGACCTGACCGGCAAGGCCTTCGAAGAGCGTTACGAGTACTACGAAGCCCTGACCGAGTACCCAGGCAAGGTCAAACTGTTCAAGACCATCCAGGCCAAAGACCTGTGGCGCAAAATGCTGTCCATGCTGTTTGAAACCGGCCACCCATGGCTGACCTTCAAAGACCCGTGCAACCTGCGCAGCCCGCAGCAGCACGTGGGCGTGGTTCACAGCTCGAACCTGTGCACCGAGATCACCTTGAACACCAACAAGGACGAGATCGCTGTTTGCAACCTGGGTTCGATCAACTTGCCTAACCACATCGTGGACGGCAAGCTGGACACCGCCAAGCTCAAGCGCACCATCGACGTTGCTGTTCGCATGCTCGATAACGTTATCGACATCAACTACTACTCGGTGCCGCAAGCACGCAACTCGAACTTCAAGCACCGTCCAGTGGGCCTGGGGATCATGGGCTTCCAGGACGCTCTGTACCTGCAACACATTCCTTATGCGTCGCAAGCGGCCGTTGAGTTTGCTGACAAATCGATGGAAGCGGTCAGCTACTACGCCATCCAGGCGTCTTGCGACCTGGCTGACGAGCGTGGCGCTTACGAAACGTTCCAGGGTTCGCTGTGGTCCAAAGGTATCCTGCCGCTGGATTCGCAACAGATCCTGATCGAGCAGCGTGGCCAGAAATACATCGACGTTGACCTGAACGAATCCCTGGACTGGGCACCGGTTCGTGCCCGTGTACAGAACGGCATTCGTAACTCCAACATCATGGCCATCGCACCGACCGCGACCATCGCCAACATCACTGGCGTTTCGCAGTCGATCGAACCGACGTATCAGAACCTGTACGTGAAATCGAACCTGTCGGGCGAATTCACCGTGATCAACCCGTACCTGGTTCGCGACCTCAAGGCTCGCGGCCTGTGGGATTCGGTCATGATCAACGACCTGAAATACTACGACGGTTCCGTGCAGCAGATCGAACGCATCCCGCAAGAGCTCAAAGAGCTGTATGCCACTGCGTTTGAAGTCGACACCAAGTGGATCGTTGACGCGGCCAGCCGTCGTCAGAAGTGGATCGACCAGGCTCAGTCGCTGAACCTGTACATCGCAGGTGCTTCGGGCAAGAAACTGGACGTGACCTACCGCATGGCTTGGTACCGTGGTTTGAAAACCACTTACTACCTCCGTGCACTGGCAGCGACCAGCACCGAGAAGTCCACCGTTAACACGGGCAAGCTCAACGCTGTATCGAGCGGCAAAAACAGTGAAGACGTGGCCGCAGCGCCTGCTGGCCCAGCACCGGTGCCAAAAGCCTGCGCGATTGACGAGCCGGATTGCGAAGCTTGCCAATAAGCTGAGTAGCCAGGCGGGCTGACCGCCTCGCTAAAAACCCCCGTTAAACCCTGGCAACAGTTGGGTTTAACGGGGGTTTTGTTTTGTGAGGGTTTAAACGACCTTGTAGCAGTTGACGAGTAATACGAGGCTACGTCCGGTTGCGCAGCAATCGTAAAACCTGGAACCCCGATAGTCCTGAAAGATCGCGACTGCCGACTCACGACGACTGCGTCGCCGGACGTAGCCTCGTATTACTCGTCAACTGCTACGAAACCCCACCTAAAACAGTGCACACGCGCTTCAAAATGAATCACTCTGCACAACCTCAATACGATAAACCCATCCTATATGTGCACTCTGAACACTAAGCACTATCACCTGTGCCCGCTTATTCTCGATGTATCGACGTTATGCAAAACAGGCCCGCTTATTGCTCTAGCCCAAGGGAGCCACTGACGACGGCCATCCCATTCGAGGCGGAGAAATACCACATGAGTTCACCCGGCGAATTTCCTCTAAGCGAAGCCCCGCGCACAGCACGCAAGGGCCTGCTACCGATTTCCATGGTGCTGTTCAGCTTTACCTTCTTTACCGGGACCATGTTCGCCGGAGGCAAGTTGGGCATGGCGTTCAATTTCGTCGACATGCTGTGGATCGCCGCCATCGGTAATGGTCTGCTGGCGCTGTATGCCGCCGCACTCGCGCTGATCGCATCGCGCAGCGGGCTCAATACAGTGCTCATGGGGCGTTTTTGCTTTGGCGAGGCCGGCAGCCGTCTTTCTGACTTTATCCTCGGCTTTGCCGAACTCGGCTGGTACGCCTGGGGCACGGCAACGGTGGCCATCGTGCTGGTGAAGATGCTCGGCCTGTCTGAAGGCTTCGCCACCCCGCTGATGATTGTGTTCGGCCTGGGCTTCAGCATTACCGCCATCATCGGTTTTAAAGGGCTGGACGTGCTGTCGCGCATTTCGGTGCCGCTGATGCTGATTCTGCTGATTGTCTCCATGGTCCTCGCGACGCAGCACGTCGGCGGTTTCAAGGCGCTGTCCGCTGTCATCCCGCATGAAACCATGACGTTCTCGGCAGCGATCACCATGGTCTTCGGCACGTTTGCCAGCGGCGCGACTCAGGCCACCAACTGGACGCGTCTGTCGCGCACCGGCCGAATTGCGGTGATCGCCAGCGTGGTCAGTTTTCTGCTCGGCAATGGCTTGATGATCGTCGCCGGTGCCTGGTGCGCCATCGTTTATCAACAGGCCGACATCGTTGAAGTGATGATGCTGCAAGGCTTGTCGTTCGCCGCAGTGATTATGCTCTGCCTCAATCTGTGGACGATTCAGGGCCCGACGATTTACAACGTATCAGCCGCCGCCTGCCACCTCGTGCGCAGTGAGCGCCGCCGCACAATGACACTGATTGCCGCCGCCATCGGCATCGTGCTGGCCATCGGCGGCATGTATGAAATGCTGATTCCGTTTCTGGTGCTGCTGGGCTCGATCATCCCGCCCATCGGCGGCGTGATCATGGCTGACTACTGGTATCGCCATCGCGGCAAGTACCCGCTGCTGGCGTCTGTCAGCTTGCCGCGCTACAACCTGCGAGGGTTGTCGGCGTATGCGGTCGGCGCCGTGCTGGCCTACGCCTCACCCTGGATCGCACCGCTGGTAGGCATTGCCGCCTCCGCTGCGTGCTACGTGGTACTGCTGGAAATCAGTAAGCGCCGAGCCGTCGCGCCTTGCGTGCAGGAGGACGTTTGAGTCTGACAGTTGAAGAGATTCTGGCACTGGCCGGTCTCGAAGAAATGACCTTGCGCGCCGGTGCCCGCAACTTGCATCGCACCGTGCGCTGGCCGTATGTGGCCGAGAACGAGGGCATTGGCGAGTGGGTCATGGGCGGCGAACTGGTGTTTGTCACCGGCATCAACCATCCCAGGGATGAAGCGAACCTGCTGCGCCTGGTGCATGAAGCAGATGCCAGCGGCATTGCCGGGCTGGTGATTCTGACGGGCGCAGCTTTTATTCAGCGCATCCCGGACGCCGTCATTGAGCTGGCCGAGCGCTATGGCTTGCCGCTGATTGAACAGCCGTATCTGTTGAAGATGGTCATCGTCACCCACCTGATCGGCACTGCGCTGGTACAGATGGCACAGGCCAAGCGATCGCGGCATGACATTCTGGCCCAGTTGCTCAGCGGCGATTACCCGAGCCTGGCCACCGCCCGCCAGCGGGCAGCGCATTTGAAACTGCCGCTCGACGGGCCACGACGTCTGGTGGCGTTGCGCTTGTCGGCGGTCAATGTGTTGTTCGACAGCCATGCCCCGGATGAAGCCGAGCGCTTGCTGCAACATATTCGCCAGGCCGTGCAGGACCATCTCGATGCTTGGAGCCGCGCCCTGCCTGATGCGCTGCCTGTGGTCGTACAGGGTGATTTGTTTATCTTGCTGCTGACAGAACACGAGAGCGTTCGCGCCGAGCTGGCCGACCTCTACCATGATCTGCAACCCATCATCGGCAACATGGCGTTGTTTATGGGGCTGGCGAGCAAGGTTGAAGCCTGTAGCGATTACCCCCAGGCACTGAATCAGGCCCGGCAGGCGCTGGATGTCGCCGAAAATCTGCGCCCCGCCACTGGCCTTTGCGACTTCAGTGAGCTGGGCGTGCTGCGCCTGTTGCAGGCCATTGGTGATCGCTCGGTGATCGATCTGTTCGTCAAACAAACCCTCGGCCGGATGATCGAAAGCCGCCGCAAGCAACCCAACAGTCTGATCGAAACCCTGGACGCCCTGCTTCAGGAGAACGGCAACGCCCTCAAAGCCGCCCAACGTTTGAACATCCACCGCAACACCCTTAATCAACGCATACAGCGCATCGAGCAACTCAGCGGACAATCGCTCGATGACCCTCTTTTCAGAATGAATGCTTCGGTCGCCCTGCTGGTATGGCGCATGACCGAAGCCCAACGACAGGATCGACCATGAACATCATCAATGCCACATTGCGTAAAACCCCGGGCCTGCACACGGTCACTTGCGAAGGCGAGCGCATCAGCGCCATCACCTTGCAGGCTGGCAGTGTGCAGGCAAAGCCCGGCGACATTGACGCTCAAGGTCAGTTGCTGATTGCCCCGCTGGTTGAACCGCATATCCATCTGGATGCAACTCTGACCGCCGGACAACCCGAATGGAACCTCAGCGGCACGCTGTTCGAAGGTATTGAACGCTGGGCGCAACGCAAAGAAACCATCACCCACGAAGACACCAAGCAACGCGCCCACACCACCATTCGGATGTTGGCCGAACACGGCATCCAGCACGTACGCACCCATATCGACGTGACCGACCCGACGCTAGGCGCGCTCAAAGCGATGCTTGAAGTACGCGAAGAGGCGCGCCATCTGATTGATCTGCAAATCGTTGCCTTCCCGCAGGAAGGCATTGAATCGTATGCCGGTGGACGCGAGTTGATGACCCGCGCCGTCGAGATGGGCGCCGATGTGGTCGGTGGTATTCCACACTTTGAGAACACCCGCGATCAGGGGGTCAGTTCAATCAAGTTTCTGATGGACCTGGCCGAGCGCACGGGCTGCCTGGTGGATGTGCATTGCGACGAAACCGACGACCCGCATTCGCGGTTTCTCGAAGTGCTGGCCGAAGAGGCGCGCGTACGCGGTATGGGCAGCCGGGTGACCGCCAGCCACACCACGGCCATGGGTTCTTACGACAATGCTTACTGCTCCAAACTGTTCCGCCTGCTCAAGGCCTCGGGGATCAACTTCGTGTCGTGCCCGACCGAGAGCATTCACCTGCAAGGGCGTTTCGACAGTTTTCCAAAACGTCGTGGTGTGACGCGCGTGGCCGAGCTGGACCGCGCCGGAATGAACGTCTGCCTGGGGCAAGATTCGATCAAAGACCCGTGGTACCCGTTGGGCAACGGCAACATTTTGCGGGTGCTGGATGCCGGCCTGCACATCTGCCACATGATGGGGTTTGAAGACCTGCAACGCTGCCTGGACCTGGTCACCGACAACAGCGCTCGCACCCTCAACCTCGGCGAAGGGTACGGCATCGCTGTCGGCCGCCCGGCCAACCTGGTGGTGCTGGACGCCGAAAGCGATTACGAAGCGGTGCGCCGTCAGGCCAAGGCCCGCGTGTCGATTCGCGCGGGCAAAGTGCTGATGACACGCGTGCCAGAGCGCGTTGAATTCAGCGCGCGCTGATTAAGCCGCCGCGGCACACGCCTGCGCCAAGGTACACACGTGCTCGCGCTCTTTTGATCATTAAAAGATCGCGAGCACGCTCGCTTATCCAGTCCAGCCTCGACGGCCACAAGCATTATCGACAACCACGCGTTTACGGCATAATGCGCGTCAGCTGACAACCCTACCAAGGGTTAACCACGCACTTAATCGATAAGCATGGACGTATGGATTCTTTCCACCTGTTGTACCTGCTCTATGGCGGCAATACCGTTTACCGCCAGGAAGCCAAATTCAGCATTCTGTCTGCATTGCGCGAACAACGCGTGCCAGGCAGTTTCAGCATCACGCTGATGACCGACGAGCCCCAGGCATTTGAGGGCTGGCCGGTCAACGTCATCCCCCTGACGACCAACATCCTTGCACAGTGGAAAGGCGCAAACAGCTATACCCATCGGCGCAAGGCGTGCGCCATCGCCGCCGGGGTCCTGCTTGCGGAAAAAACCATTTTCGTTGACACCGACACGGTGTTTTTCAAAGACCCAGCCACGCTCTTTGAACGCGTCACCGACCAGCAATATTTGATGGATGAGTTCGAATGGACCTGGGCTGAGGCCAAGCTGCGCGCTGACTATGTGGCGTTTTCAAATGAACTGATCGCCAAAGGCAAAGCCCCTGACGACGGGCTAAAGCTCTACAACAGCGGCATTTGCGGGATCGCCCGCGTCAATGCGGGCGTGATGGACAAGGCCATCGAACTGATCGATGAATGGCGCGACCATTACCTCAGGCTCCACACCATTGAGCAGATCGCGGTGTCTTTTGCGATGGGCGACGCCAAGGTCGTCACCGCCAACGACTGCGTCCATCATTACTACTCAAAAAAACGCTATCACCACACGATGAACAAAGGGTTCTTCGATACATACGGTGAGCAGTTCCATGCCGACTTGCCGACGCTTTCGGCCACGGTCCCGGTGCATTTCCCCCAGCCGTCCTTACTCGCCAAAATCAAGGCCCAACCCCGCCTGATAGCTGTCGAAAAAGCGTTCAGGCCAGCGGCCAAGCTGATGATCCAGGGAGGAAAAGTGTCGACCCCTGACTACCTTCGCGAGTATTGCCGGGACGCCCTGTGGCGCCGGGCAATCGAGTTGTTGCAGCAAAAGCACGCGACCACCCGGCAAATCGAACACCTGACCAAAATCTGCATTGAGCCGTCGCAGCAGGCCGACTTCAAAACGCTGTTGAATCAGCGCCCTTAACAAACCTGGCTGAATCAACTGTAGGAGCGAGCTTGCCTCGCGATCTTTTTAAAGATCAAAAGATCGCGAGGCAAGCTCGCTCCTACCCCGATGGGCGATGCGCAGCGTGTGGGGGTTCGCCGCGCGCCGCTATCAGGTCATCTGAATGATGGTCTGCATGATGGTGCTTTGAGTCGAGATGGTTTTGGCGTTGGCCTGGTAGTTGCTCTGCGCCTTGATCAGGTCAACCAGCTCGTTGGTCAGGTTGACGTTCGAGTCTTCCAGCGAGTTGGAAGCAATAGAACCCAAGGTGCCCGTCTTCGGCACGTCGAAACCAGCCTGGCCCGAAGCGTAGGTTTCTTTCCAGGCCGAACCGCCGGCTGGCTGCAAGCCTTGCTCGTTGGTGAAACTGGCCAGCGAGATCTGGCCAATGGCGCGGCTCTGGTTGTTGCTGAAGTTGGCGAACATCACGCCCGAACCATCAATGGTCAGGTTATTGATCTGGCCAGTGGCGTAGCCGTCTTGCGTCGGCGGGTTACGCGCGGTGTCAGTGTTGTATTGGGTGGTGCTGGCCATGTTGATGGCAATCCCGGTGCCATTGGCCGCAGCGCCATTAGTCTTCCACTCTCCATCAACGGTAGCGCCCGGCATCCAGTTACTGATGGTCAGGGTGCTGCTGACGATGTCGTCTTCGCCTTCCACCGGATTGGGGGTGGTCACGCTGGTCAATGCCCCTGCCGAGTCAAACTTCATGACCGACGCCACCGGATCTGTCTTGCCGTCACCGGTCACCGGGCTGCCATTAGGGTTGCGGCCGTCGATCAGGGTGTAAGTGCTCCAGGTGTTGGAGCCGGTCTTCACCATGTACTGATCCATCGGGTGCGCGTTGCCCTGAGTGTCGTAGATGGTGGTGCTGAATTTTTTGCTGTAGCTGGCCGTTTCGGTTGGATTGAACGGGTTGTCGGTCTGGTTGATCACGTCCGAACTGGAGTTGAGATTGATCGTGGAGTCCACCTTGCCACTGGCCTTGGGCGCCAGGTTCGAGGTGTCGATGCGCAGGTCCGTCAGCACACCGTTGATGACTTTGCCGTCAGCGTCCACGCCATAGCCTTGCAGGCGCGCAGTGCCACCGGTATTGGTCACATAGCCATCTTTGTCGGCCTTGAACGTACCGGCGCGGGTGTAACTCAGGGCCCCGTTGTCGCTCAGCACAAAAAAGCCGCTGCCTTCAATGCCCATGTCCAGCAGGTTGCCAGTGTTGTTGACCGCACCCTGGCCAAAGTTTTGCGACACGTTGGCCAGGTTTACACCGCTGCCGATGGTTTTGCTGCCGATGCCCAGCTTGCTGGCTGAGTACACATCCGCGAACTCAGCACGGGAAGACTTAAAGCCGGTGGTGGCGACGTTGGCGATGTTGTTGCCGGTCACGTCGAGTTGTTTGTTGGCCGCGTACAGGCCGCTAAGGCCGATATTGAATGACATGTGTCTCTCCTTGAGTCGGCTTAGAGGCCAATGGTCTGTACTTTGGAAATACCAATGCTGCCCAGACCTGCGAGGTTGAGCATGATTTCGCCACCGGTTTTGCTCAGGGTCACGCTGTTAACCGTGGCGGGCAAATACGTGGTGAGCGCGGTGGTACCGGTGTCGTCTTTGGTCGAGGCGGTAAAGGTGTAAGAACCCTTGTCCAGCAACACGCCCTCGTCGTCCTTGCCGTCCCAGGTAAAGTCCACGTTGCCGGCTTTCTGAACGCCCATATCGAGGGTTCTGACCACCTCGCCGTCAGCATCGGTGATGGTGATCGTGGGCTTGGAGTCCGCGTCTTTCACCACCACCGTGCCATTGAAGGGTTTGCCGCTCGACGGGTCGACATAGGCTTCACCGGTTTGCACGATCACCGAGCGACCGACCAGCGACGAGGCCTGCAAGGCTTGCGACGACTGCAGGCCGCCAGACAAGGAGTTGACCGTGTCGTTAAGCGTGGTGATGCCTTCGAGGCTGCTGAACTGCGCCAACTGCGCAACGAATGCGGTGTTGTCTTGCGGATCGAGCGGGTTCTGGTTTTTCAGCTGGGTGACCAGCAGTTGCAAAAACGCGTCCTTGCCCAGCGACTGGCTGCCGGTTGTCGCCTTGGACGCGGCCGCCAGACTGGTGTCGGTGGTTGAGGTCCGGGCAGAGTTGGCGAGGATCTGATTCAGGGTCAAACCACTGGTGGAATCGGTCACGCTCATGTGTGTCGCCCCTTATCACTGACCGAGGGTCAGGACCTTCTGCATCATGGTTTTGGCGGTGTTCATCATTTCGGCGTTGGTCTGGAACGAACGGCTGGCCGAAATCATGTCAGCCATTTCTTCAACCACGTTGACGTTGGGGTAGTACACATACCCCTTGGCATCAGCAGAAGGATGGTTGGGTTCGTAGCGGGCCTGTAGCTCGCTTTGATCTTCGACCACGCCCAGCACCTGCACGCCCTGGCCTGCTGCGTCCTGGTTCTGAAACAGCGAGTCGCCGTTAACACCTTGTGCGCCCTGGAACATAGTGGCGAACACCGGGTGACGGGCGCGGTAGGTCTGATCAATGCTCGACGACACCGTTTCGGCGTTGGCGATGTTACTGGCGACGGTGTTCAGGCGCGTGGTCTGAGCGCTCATGCCGCTACCGGCAATGTTGAAAACACTGGCTAGGGACATGACTTACTCTCCACGCAGGGCTGACATCAGCCCTTTGAATTTGCTGTTGAGCAGGGTAAAGCTGGCCTGAAAGTTGACCGCATTTTCTGCGTAGTTCGACTGTTCGAGCTGAGCGTCTACGGTGTTCTGGTCGATCGAGGGCTGCATCGGCGTGCGGTACAGCAACGACTCGTCGCCGCTGCTCAGGCCTTGCGCTTCGATATGGCGGCTATTGGTCTTGTTCAAGGCAAAGGTGCCGTTCTGGTTTTTATCGTTCTGCGCGGCGAGCACAGAGGCAAAATCCAGATCCCGAGCCTTGTAGTTCGGGGTGTCGGCGTTGGCGATGTTGTTCGCCAGCACTTCGGCGCGCTGTGCGCGAAAGCCCAGGGCTTGCTCATGGATACCGAGCGCTTTATCGAAGCTGATGCTCATGTCGGGAAACCTTTGTGGGCTGGCCTGAGGCTGTGGCTCAGGCGTTACATGACAGGGACAGAGCAAACCCCGTGCCAGTTTTTACAGCGCCGTATATCAAGGCTTTGCGCGGGGATGGAAAACGGAAACGGCACAAAAGCGGCAACCGCTTTCCGCTGTCTGCCGCTTTTCTGCCGCTTTGGGGGTTACTTGGCCTGGTAGATGATGCCCGGGCTGCATTGAACCATTTGGTAATGGTCCGGCAAGCCGTTGAGTGCTTCGGATGCGCCCAAGAACAGGTAGCCGCCCGGCTTCAGAGTGCTGTGAATGCGCAGCAGGATGTCTTTTTTCACTTCAGCCGAGAAGTAGATCAATACGTTGCGGCAGAACACGATGTCGAATTTGCCAAATCCGGCGTAGCTGTCCAGCAAATTGAAGGAACGAAATTCAACCCGACTTTTGATCGGCGCCTTGATCACCCAGCGCCCCGGCGCCTTGGGCTCGAAATAACGTTGCAAGCGCTCCTGCGACAAACCACGACCAATCGCCAGGTTGTCGTATTCGCCGGATCGGCACGTGTTAAGCATCAGGCTCGACAGGTCGGTGGCAACAATTTGCGCCCCCAGCTTCAAGTGCCCCAGGTTGCTGCGCTCATACTCGTCGATCGTCATCGACAGCGAGTACGGCTCCTGCCCCGAAGAACACGCGGCCGACCAGATGCGCAAGCGCTGCCCCGGATGGGCCTTGATCAGCTCAGGCAACACTTTGTTTTTCAGCACTTCAAAGGGATACGTGTCACGAAACCACAACGTTTCGTTGGTGGTCATGGCATCGACGACTTGCTCACGCAACCCGCTGCGCGGCTGGCTCTGGATACGCTGAATCAGCTCTCCCAACGACTTGATCCCTTGCTGCTCCATCAGTTTGTTAAGACGGCTGGAGACGAGGTACTGCTTGTTTTCACCGAGCAAAATGCCACAGGCTTTTTCCAGGAAGACCCGGAACTGTTCAAAATCCAAATTAGCCGTCGACAAGTGATCGTGCCTCTAAAATCGTGTTGACCGCCAAGGGCTGCGCCCCTAGCTGTGATCTGCTGCTTTGATCCGGTCGACAACCCGGGATGCCAGGTCATCAGGCCGGAATTTGGCCAGAAAGTCATCGGCACCGACTTTCTTGACCATCGCCTGATTGAAAACACCTGACAGCGAAGTATGCAGAATGATGTGCAGATTTTGCATCCGCGGATCGTGACGGATCTCGGCGGTCAGGGTGTAGCCGTCCATTTCTGGCATCTCGATGTCCGAGATCATCATCAAAAACTCTTGTGCCGGGTCTTTGCCCTCGTCCGCCATTTTGCGCAAGTAATCCAGCGCCTGGCGGCCGTCGTTAAGCGACACCACTTCGACCCCGACCGATTGCAGGCAACGGGCAACCTGTTTACGGGCCACCGACGAGTCGTCGACGGTCAGCACGCGCAAAGACAGGGCCTTGGCCTGGGTTTCGACATCCACCACGCCATGAGAGATGTTTTCCGGCGATGGCGAGACTTCAGCCAGGACCTTTTCCACATCGATGATTTCGACGAGTTGATTGTCAAGCCGAGTCACAGCTGTCAAATAATGGTCACGACCCGCGCCCTTGGGTGGCGGATGAATCTCTTCCCAGTTCATGTTGACGATGCGCTCAACCGAACGCACCAGAAAGCCCTGAGTCTTGGTGTTGTATTCGGTGATGATCACAAACGGATTGCTCTGATCTTTCAACCCGCCCGCCCCGGTGGCCATCGCCAGATCGAGAATCGGAATGGTTGCACCGCGAATACTCGCCACGCCGCACACCACCGGGTGAGATTTGGGCATCAC
Organism: Pseudomonas sp. CCC3.1; assembly: GCF_034347405.1. Classification (NCBI taxonomy): domain Bacteria; kingdom Pseudomonadati; phylum Pseudomonadota; class Gammaproteobacteria; order Pseudomonadales; family Pseudomonadaceae; genus Pseudomonas; species Pseudomonas sp. CCC3.1. Next base: position 1,459,359 of record NZ_CP133778.1, on the reverse strand, counting down.
TGTCAGCTTGGGGCATTGCAGCACCTCCCTGACCTTAAACACGTTGATCCCGTAAAGCTGTGGCCCATCCAGACGAAACAGCAACAGTTCCAGGCGGTTTTGCCCGACCAGTTGAGTGCGCTGGTTAACCGCATCCATCACCCCAGCCATACTCAGCTCCTTCTAAAAACATTAAGTTGCGACACGCTGCCCGGTAAACGGCACGGGCTTTGCTATTTAACCGCCATGAAGCCGAAAACGACAAAATCCCGCCACGGATCAGCTCGCCAGCCTTGGCATTGCCGCGCATTGCGCCTGCTCGCGGCTGCCTGCGCGCTGGGTGCAGGCACGCCTGCAAGTGCCGACACGTTCACGTCACCTGATCAGCTTATCGGCGTGACCCAGGGCTTTCTTGAGTTCACCGTCGAAGACTACCTTGCCACTGGTCAGATTGAAGGCCGCTACGAGATTCAGGTCAATCAACTCGACCCTCGCGTGCGTCTGACGCATTGCGACAAGGAATTGACAGCCACGCTCGAAAGTCCCGCTCAGCCCATGGGCCGCGTGACCGTTCGCGTGCGCTGTGAGGGTAGCTCGCCCTGGACCATCTTTGTACCGGCACAGGTCAAGTTGTTCCGCGATGTGGTCACCGTCACCCACCCGCTCAAGCGCGGGGCAATCATTGATTACCCCGACGTCACCTTGCGCGAGCGCGATGTCGGCTTGATCAGCCAGGGTTATATGACGGCGATTGAATTGGCGGTAGGGCAAAAACTGCTGCGCCCCGTGGTGACCGATCAGGTGTTGAGCCTCACGCATCTGGAACAGGCCGCCACCGTGCGCAAAGGTGATCATGTGGTGATCAGCGCGCGCAGCGGCACATTAAGTGTCAAGATGCCCGGCGAAGCGCTGTCCGATGGCGGCCTCAGTGAGCAGATCCGGGTGAAGAACCTAAACTCAAACCGGGTGGTCAAGGCGCGGATCACGGCGCCAGGGCAAGTAGAGGTAGCGTTTTAGAGCGGTTGGCGTCTGTATCCCAACTTTCCTACACTGTGATTTGACGCAGATCAGTACCGAACTGCGTGAAGCTATGATTAATCGAGCCTAAAGTTTTCTCGGGTATGGCCGAAAACATGGCAAGCGTCCAAATACCCAGAGGTTTTTCGTTATGGTTATCGACTTCAGTCGTCTTAACAGTGCGCCGCCCTTAACCGGCAGTACGCGCAGCAACGCCAATCAGGAAACAGGCAGTGCCACGCAAGCGGCCCCTGTGACAAAAAACCCTGAACAACCCGACGCCAGCGCCCCGAGCGGGGAGTCTGTGCACCTGAGCCCAGAGGCCCAACAGTTGCAGAAGGTCAGCGATTCGTTGCGTGATCAACCGGTGGTCGACAAAAACCGCGTCGCCGAGCTGAAACAAGCCATTGCCGACGGCAGTTATAAAGTCGACAGCAACAAGGTCGCCAGCAAACTGCTAAACATGGAAGCCGAGCGCTAGGCCCAGGGCCGGTGCCAGGCTTTTGGACGCTTAAACCCCAGAGCCCAACATGCACGACGAGAATTTGCTGCAACTGATCAATGACGACCTTGCGCCGGCCGAGCAATTGCTGGAGCTGTTGCAGGACGAGTCCATTGCCCTTAAAGGGCGAGAGATGCAGGTGCTGGAAAACATTCTGGCGCGCAAACACTCATTGATCATTTTGCTCGAGCAGCACGGCCGCAAACGCAGTGAAATTTTGGCCAGCCTCGGCTTGCCGACCAACCGCAGCGGCCTCGAAAGCCTTGCCAGCCATTCAACCGTGGGCGAGCAATTGCTCAGCCAAAGTGAAGTGCTGAATCAGCTACTGGCCCAGTGCCAAGAGGCCAACCTGCAAAACGGCCAGGCGATCCAGACCCAACAGGCGATCACCGCCAACCAGCTGCGCATCCTGCATGGCGGCGAAACCCCTTCCCTGTACGACGCTCGCGGCACCACCTCGCTACTCAACAAACACCGCGCCTACAGCCAGGCCTAAGCCTGAACACCTGCACTATCTAGACGCGCAACATAGTGGCAAAATGCCCTATTTTTTGCGTGTTGTTGTTTTTTGTCTGGAGATTGATGACCCGTGTTCGATGCCCAAGATGCTCCGCAGCCGCCAAAGGTACTGACAACGCCTTTGGAGATCGCCTCCAACTTGCGGATGCTGCAAGAAAGCCATGACCCGCTGATCATCACCTTCAACGACCGTACCCAGCGTTTCCAGAGCTACATGGTTGAAGTCAGCCGCGAGGCCAGCACCATGGCTCTGGACGAAATGATCCCACGGGACGGCGAGCGTTTTATTGAAGCGGGCATTCCGTTTCGGGTTGAAGGCTTTCATGACGGCGTGCGCATTGCCTGGGAGTGCGACAGCCCTTTGAGCATTGACGACACCGGCGAACACCGTTGCTATCGCGGGGCCCTGCCCAAAGAGGTGATCTACCACCAGCGCCGCAACGCCTTTCGCGCGGCACTGAAACTGGCGCATCTGGTGGACGTGAACGTGGCGGGCGAAAAACTGAAGGCGGCGATTAAAGGCAAACTGCTGGACGTGTCGGCCACGGGCTGCAAATTGCGCTTCGAGGGCGACATCAGCGAGCGCATCCAATTGGGCCAAGTGTACGAAAACTTCAGTGCCGCCCTGCCCTTTGGCCACATGACCACCCCGGTCGAGTTGCGTTACCTGCATTTTGAAGAACGACTGAACATCACCTTTGCCGGCATGCGCTTTCACAACATCAGCGGCGCCGTGCAACGCCAGGTCGAGCGTTTTGTGTATCAACTGCAACGCGATGCGCGACGGTTTGACAAAGACGACGACTATTACTGAGCGGCTGGCTGACGCCCTGTGCCCTTGTGGGAGCGGGCTTGCCCGCGATGATACGCACACACCTGCGCCCCACATGAGCGGCGCACGGACTACATCTAACACCTCCAAACTCCTACCCAATATTCGCCTAAAGCCTTGGCCGGCATAGACTCGCCCTACATCCAGCCTCTACACCGTCCTTGCACACTTGCGCACCGAAAAACCTGACGTTTTGTTACATCAGGACGACCGCAGCGCAAGGAATCGCGGATGTCACGCTCACAGCCCCCATTTCGTTTCAGCCTGACCCTTGATGGCTTTACTGGCGACCTTCAGGTCCTGTCGTTCACCGGCAAAGAAGCCATCAGCACGCCCTACGCCTTTGAGCTGGTACTGATCAGTGAGCGCTCTGATCTGGACCTGGTGGCGCTGCTGCACACCCCCGCTTTTCTGGCCTATGCCGCCGAGGGGGTGGGCATTCACGGGCACATCCATTCCATCGCCCAAGGCGACACCCGCCAGCGCCTGACGTTTTACACCCTGACCCTGGTGCCGCAGCTGGCTTACCTTGAGCACCGCACCCACCAGCGGGTTTTCCAGCAACTGACGGTCGAGCAGGTCATTGGCCAGCTCCTTGAAGAGCACGGCATTTTCAGCAACGCCTGCACCTTCAAGCTCGACACGACGTATCAGGCCCGCGATTACTGCGTGCAGTACCACGAAACCGACCTGCATTTTGTCCAGCGCCTGTGCGAAGAAGAAGGCATCCACTACCACTTCCGGCACTCCGCGCAAGGCCACCACCTGGTGTTCGGCGACGGCCAAAGCGCCTTCGCCACACTCGAACACCCCGCACCCTTTCACAGCGGCAGCGGCCTGGTGGCCGAAGAGCCGTCAATCAGCCGCTTTGCCGTGGGCCTGAACACCCGTTCCACCCGCAGCACCTTGCGCGACTACCACTTCGAAACCGCCAGCCGCGAGGTCGTCGCGGATTATGGCCCCGATGGCCGATCCACCGAGCGCGACCTCGAAGACTATCGCTACCCCGGCCACTTCAAACTGGAACAACGCGGCCAACTGCTGAGCCAGCGGGCATTGGAACGTCAGCGTGCCGACCGGTGCCAGGCCAGCGGCGAAAGTGACCAGTGCACCTTAAGCAGCGGCCACTTCATGACCCTCAGCGAGCACCCGCAGGACGCCTGGAACGCGATGTGGTTGCTGACAGCCATCCATCACGAAGGCAGGCAGCCGCAAGTGCTGGAAGAGTCCGGTACCGCGCCCGTTGAAACACCGGCCGACGGCTTTGTGCAGGGCTATCGCAACGACTTCATCGCCACCCCGTGGGACGTGTTCTATCGCCCCGCACTCAAACACCCCAAGCCACAGGTGCTGGGCATGCAGACCGCCCGTGTCAGCGGCCCCGCCAACGAAGAGGTGCATTGCGACTCGTACGGCCGGGTCAAGGTGCAATTCCATTGGGACCGCGAAGGCCAACACAACGACAGCAGCAGTTGCTGGCTGCGCGTGGCGTCCAGTTGGGCCGGTGACCGTTACGGCGCCGTGACCCTCCCGCGTGTAGGCATGGAAGTGTTGGTGGCGTTTCTTGAGGGTGATCCGGACAAACCGGTCATTTCGGGTTGTCTGGCCAACAGCATCAACCCCACACCCTATCCACTGCCCGCCCACAAAACCCGCAGCGTATTGCGCAGCCGCAGCACCCCAAGCGGCACTGGCTACAACGAACTGCACCTCGAAGACCGCAAAGGCCAGGAACTGATCTACCTGCACGCCCAGCGCGACCTTGAGCAACACATCAAAAACGACAGCCATCTGCAAATCGACGGCCTGCGCGAAGAAACCATCACTGGCAACAGCGTCTCGGTGCTCAAAGGCGAAGACCAGCGCACGGTCAGCGGCGATCGCAAAGTCCAAATCAACGCCAACGACTTTCGCCAAGTGGCCGTCAGCAGCCACACCGCTGTCGGAGTGGCGATGGCCGTCGAAGCGGGCATGGAAGTCACGGTCAAGGCCGGAGCTCACGTGGTCTTGTCGGCCGGGGCCTGCATCTCGCTGATGGCCGGCGGCCAACACCTGCTCGTGAGTGCCGCCGGGATTTATGTCAGTTCACCGATTTTGCTCGGCGGGGTGCCGATACCGGGAATGCAGGCGCTGCCTGCCGTCACCTCTGACGTTGCGCCGCTGACAGCTGCCGTGCTCACCCCCACCCAAATCAACAGCCTCAAGCGCAACGCACCTTTCTGCGAAGAGTGCGAAAAATGCAAAGGAGGCGTGTGTGACATCTGAATCCCTCAATCCGCAGCAATGGCTGGCAGATAACCCGTTGCTTGCTGGCGAACGCCTGTACGCCGTGATCAGTTCCACCAGCAATGCCGACCCGCTCGCCGCCTACCGTCAACGGGGCGGTATCGAGCCCCCCATCGCGCTGTGGGCCGAAACACCCTATGCCGATTGGCTGCCCGTCATGCCTTATTTACTGAGCCTGACGCCTGACAGCGAATTTGTGCAGTGGGTCGCGCAAACCGACGCTGACGATTGGGGCTGGCTGGCGGTATCGACGGCCGCCCCTGAACTCATCGCCGCGCATCTGCGCGGCCTGACCCACGTCTTGATGCCCGCTGGCGAAGCAGTGTTTTTCAGGTTTTGGGACGGCCGCCACTGGCTGCCGATTCTCCAGCACCTAGGTACAGAGGCCAGTGATGTTTTGCCGATGTTTGACCGCTATTGGGTCAACGGCGAGCCCGTAGCGGTAGGCCAAGGTGCAACGCGCCCAGCTCAATCATTTCCCTGGTGGGAAGTCCCCAAAGACCTGCTCAACACCCTCGCCGAAAAGGACCTCAGCAACGTGATCGACAACCTGATGCAGTGGCTGAAAGAAACTCAAACCGCGCTGTATTTCTCCACGCCTGAGCCGGGCTTGCGCCAGAAAGTCGAACATTTCGTAACGCTGGCGGATTCAACCCAAGACAACGATAACCAGCGTTTTATGGCCTACCTGCAACGGGAACTCGGCCAATGAGTGCCAACACCCCGACCGGGGAAAAGAGCATTTTGCCGGATGTGCCGACGATTCTGCTGCAACTCAACGACTGCCTGCAGGGCTACCGCGAACAGACCGACAAATTCTATGGCGGCATGCTCGATGCCGAGCAAAAGTTCAGTGCCGGTGTTAGCACCATCACCCGTCCTATCAAGCGCCGTGGCCCGTCCAATAACTATGCCCAGTGTGCGATAGACGGAACCTTGACGCTGGTTCACGCCTTTGAGTCCTCACACTTTGTACCGATTGGCAACACCCCGGTACGCCTGACTCCTCTGCGTCCACATCCCCTGAGTGGAAGAAACAAAGGCTTTGAAGAAGCCATCGATGCCCCTGAGATCAACACATTCATTGATGAAAGCGGGAGAAAACTGCTCGAAGGATGCAAACCCAATCAGGAATACCGCGTCACGTTCTACCCCGATATAACCCCTCAGCAGATCGACGCCTACTTCAACTCTTATCAGGGCCTGCTCAACGAGCTAGGCAGTTGGCTGACGGCTCAATGGGAGACCGATTATTTACCGTTGTGGCAGGCGTATGAGCAAGCCAACGGCGCAGGCCGTCTGTGGATGAATGTTGAGGCGATGATCCAGGGCGTTCTCGATTCCTTGATGGGTCTGTGGGAGAACATAAAGAAGCTGTTCGACATCGTGACCCACCCGCAGGACAACCTCATAAGACTGAGCACTCTTCTCAGTGCTGATCAACTCGACAAACTATTAAACGCTACCAAAGAGTCACTCAACACCCTGTATGTGGTGGCCACTGACGAGCCGCTGCTGTGGTCGTATTTCTCGGCACTTATTGCGTGGCTCCAGTTATTACCGCCTCCCACCCTTAGCGAAATAGTCGGGCTCTTAGTGAGCGAAGTGCTGATAGACATCGGCCTCTGCGTGGTCCTGACTGGCGGTATGGGATTGGCTGCAAAAGTCGTCACAAAGGCCGTTGATGGCGTGATAACAACAGCCAAGTCCACGCAGTTGCTGGATGCATTTATCGACATGCTGATGCGCACCAGCAAAGCCCGCTCGACGCCCCACGCTGAAACCAGCAAACCCATACTGTTGCAGGGTGAAGGCGTTTTTAATTCGGCGAAAAAAGGCCCAATTGAGGTCTTTCATCCAGAGAGTGGAGCGGTCACAGAATCCATCTCCGACGCCACATTCGCCGTGCGTGCAAAGCCTCACAGCTACACCGAGCTCAGGCAGGTCCAGCACGTCGACGACGCTCCCGCTCAATCCAGAACCCCCAACGACAAAGCCGCTGAGCCGGCCAAAGACACCCAAACCAATGGCTGTCCGGTGTCAATGGTCACCGGCGAAGAACTGCTGACCCTGACCGATGGCGTGCTCGACGGCGCGCTGCCACTGGAGTGGACGCGCCTGTACCGCACCAGTGCCGTCGAGATAAACGGCGATCTGGGATTTGGCTGGAGCCACACGCTGTCCCATCGCCTGCAACGCGATGGCGACGACCTGCTGTGGACCGATCACGAAAACCGTCAGACCCGTTTTCCGCACCCCAGCGCGCAACGCCCGGCCATCATCAACAGCCTGGCCAAGGCCGCGATTTACCTGGGCGACAAAGACAACGAACTGATCCTCGCGCACGCCGGAAAAAACAGCCGCTTCTACCACTTCAACGACCTGCGCCTGTCGGCCATCAGCGACGCCTACGGCAATCGCCTCAAAATCTCCTACCGCGACGGGCGCCTGCACCGCATCGATAACGGCGCCGGTCGCGCCTTGCTGTTGCGTTATGACCACGCTCGCCTTAGCGCGGTGGACTACCAGCACTACGATGAAAGCCGCGAATTTGCCGAGCGCTCAAACGCTCACCACGCCACACACCGCGTGCACCTTGAGCGCTGGACCACCCTGCACACACAGGTCACCTACCGCTACAACGACGCCGGCCAACTGATCAGCGCCAGCAATGCGCTGCAAGAAACCGAGCATTACCGCTACGACGCCGAACACGTCATTCAAGAACGGCAACTGGCCGGTGGCGCGGCGTTTTACTGGGCGTGGCAACACGCGGGCAAACAGGCGCGCTGCACCCGTCACTGGGCCAACTTCGGGCAGATGGACGCCACCTACGAGTGGGATGACAACGGTTCGGTCACGGTCAAAAACCGTGACGGCAGCCAGCAGGTGTATGTGCACGACGACAACGCCCGACTGATCAGCCAAACCGACCCGGACGGCGCCGAACACCACAAAGCCTACGACGAAAAAGGCCGCCTGATCGCCGAAAAAGACCCGCTCGGCGCCGTCACCGAATACCAGTACAACGAAGCCGGGCAACTCACCGCACTCATTCCACCCGCGACCGAACCGACGTTCTACAGCTACTTCAACGGCCACGTGCGCAAAGTGCAACGCGGCCTGGCGAGCTGGAAATACGAACACAACCCCCAAGGTGACATCACCCGCCAGACCGACCCCGACGGCAACATCACCCACTACACATACACGGCCAAAGGCCAACTGAGCGGCCTGTATTACCCGGACGGCAGCCAGCACACCCTGACCTGGAACCCGCTCGGGCAACTGCTCGACGAAACCCTGCCCGATGGCACGCAACGGCATTACCGCTACGACGCCCAGGGTCGCAAAATCACCCAGCAGGACGAACGCGGCGCCATCACCCAGTACCAATGGGACGCTGTCAGCCGCCTGATCCAAACCACCTTGCCCGGCGGCAAAACCCGCGCCTGGAGCTACAACGCTTACGGCAAAGTCACTGCCGAGCGCGACGAACGCGGTCACATCACCCGCTACGAATACGCCGACAACCTGCACCTGATCAGCCGCCGCATCAACCCGGACGGCAGCCAGCTCAACTACCGCTACGACAACGCCCGCCTGCTGCTGACCGGCATCGAAAACGAACGCCACGAACACTACCAGCTGGAGTACCACCCCAACGGCCTGATCCGGCAGGAAATCGGTTTTGACGGCCGCAAAACCGCCTACGCCTACGACCTCAACGGCCACCTGCTGGAAAAAACCGACTACCCGGACACCGACCACCCCGACAGCGAAGCCCTGAAAACCACCTACCAACGCGACCCCGCCGGACGCTTGCTGATCAAAACCCTGCCAGACGGCAGCGAAATCACCTACACCTACGACACCCTGGGCCGCCTCACCGCCGTCGATGATGATAAATGGCCACTGGCCTACGAATACGACCTGCAAGACCGCCTCATCAGCGAACATCAGGGCTGGGCCACCCTGCGCTACCAATACGACACACTCGGCCAACTCAGCGACTGCCGCCTGCCCGACGGCAACCGCCTGCACTACCACTACCAAAAAGGCGGTGCCCTCAAAGCCATCGACCTCAACGGCCAGCGCCTCACCGGCCACCGCTACGAAGCGGGTCTGGAAACCATTCGCCAACAAGGCCATCTGGTCAGCCACTACCAATACGATGAACAAGGCCGACTGCAAGACCACGCCGTCAGCCAACTGAACGCCCGTGGCCACATCGACGCCGACCCGCTGTACCGACGCAACTACCGATACGACGCCAACGGCAACCTCAGCCTGCTCAGCGACAGCCGCAAAGGGCAAAAAAGCTACGCCTACGACCCACTCGACCGCCTGACCGAAGTGCGCGGCAAACACCCCGAACACTTCATCCACGACCCTGCGGGCAACCTGCTCGACCAAAGCACTGAGGTCCGCAGACACGGCAGCTACGCCAACATCAAAGGCAACCGCCTGCTGATGCAAGGCGACAGCCATTTTGACTACGACGCCTACGGCAACCTCCGCCAGGAACGACGCGGCGCAGGCCAATGCCTGACCCGCAACTACCGCTACGACAGCCAACACCGGCTGATCGGCATCACCCTGCCGGACGGCAGCCAAGTGGCCTACCGCTACGACCCCTTCGGCCGACGCATCGCCAAAGAAGTCGACGGCACCACCACCCAATTCATCTGGCAAGGCGAACGCCTGATCGCCGAAAGCGCCCAACAAAAAGGCCGCTACGGCCTCAGCCACTACAGCAGCTACCTCTACGAGCCGGGCACCTTCAAACCCCTGGCCCTGCTACAAGGCGAAGGTAAAAACGCACAGATCTACCACTACCAACTCGACCACCTCGGCACCCCGCAAGAACTCACTGCCCACACCGGCCGAATCGTCTGGTCGGCGCACTACCGCGCCTACGGCAACGTACACAAACTCGACGTTGCAGACGTCATCAACCCGCTGCGCTTCCAGGGCCAGTATTACGACGAAGAAAGCGGACTACACTACAACCGCCATCGCTACTACAATCCCAACACCGGCCGCTACCTGACCCCCGACCCGATCAAACTGGCGGGTGGACTGAACAGCTACCAGTACGTGCCCAACCCCACGGGGTGGGTGGATCCGTTGGGGTTGAGTGCTAGGTGTCCCGGTGGGAAAGATACCCCAGCGTGTGAACGGCCAAATGAACTGAGTCCTCCCGAGGTCTCTCGAAACGGTGCTTTTAAGCAGGCTAAGCTTGAGGCGGGAATACCCAGGACACAACAGCCTGATTTTGTATATGATCCCCAAACAGGGAAAACAATCCAGTATAAATACATGAAGATGACCGACATAAATAACGGCGCTATTTTTAATGAAAGTGGCAAGCCCGTATTAACGAGAGAATATCAATTCACTCGCGCCGATGGCTCAAAAATAATTATCCAAGACCATAGTGCGGGCCATAAATTTTTCGCCCCTGAAAATATTGGCGATCAAAAAGCACACTTAAATTTAAGACCGATCAGCAACCGTAGAACAGGTAAAGTGCCAGGCACAAGAGATCACTTCTATTTCAAGGGCAAAAAATGAAATACTGGAATGATTTAGATGGGAGTGTTTTTTTTAACAAGGTTTTTAGTGCACCAGTAGCAATTGGAGTAGTGCAGCTGTTTGCAATAACAATTGACAACAATACACCCAATGTAATATTGGAGTTTGACATCACTGAATTACCAGACATGCCTCCTGAGAAATGGAAAAAAAATGGATTCAATACATGTCGAATCGGTATAAATATTTCAAATATAAAAAACCTGCACATTAAAAATGTGCCTACAAAGGAAAACCTCGTCGCAATTATAAGTAAACCCAGCAACACATACATAGTCCAACTATCAAATAAAGACTCGCTGATAGAGTTCACCGCTCAGCACATCCTGCTTTGCGGTCCGTCGGTATATATTAATTCCACAACTGAAGTGTAGATGCAATTAGCCAGCGAGAAACATTAAGCTTGGCTGGCCACTTAATGAGATATGCCGCACGGATAGTTCATCTAAATTAAAGGCAAACACATGCGACGGCTGTACAGCTCTTTAAAAATAGATATTGGCACCTTTCATTTACCGAGATGTTTGAGGCGTGTTATTAACCATTCTGAAGGATTGACCACTGTGCTTCTGTTAGGATCTCGAGCTTGCGGCAGCGTCCTCAAAGCCATCGACCTCAATAGCGAACAGCTCACAGACTACCGCTTCGAAAGTGGACGCAAATCATACGCCAATAGGGCTCCTTAACTCAGATATCGTTAGCTAAAACGACCCGCAACTACCGCTACGACAGCCAACACCGGCTGATCGGCATCACCCTGCCGGACGGCAGCCAAGTGGCCTACCGCTACGACGCCGTCGGCCGGCGCATCGCCAAAGAAGTCGACGGCACCACCACCCAATTCATCTGACAAGGCGAACGCCTGATCGCCGAAAGCGCCCAACAAAAAGGCATGCGCGACGTCAGCCACTACCGCAGCTACCTACGACCCGAGCACCTTCAAACCGTTAGCGTTGCTAAACGGCGAAGGCAAACGCGCACAGATCTACCACTACCAACTCGACCAACTCGACCACCCGCAAGAACTCAGCACCCACCGCGGCCTAATAAACCGTTTATAACAGTCACCTAGTCGCCCCTACGACTTAACGTCCGGTTCCGGCCCGCCCATTTCCGGCGTTATCGCAGGCTCTACCTCAACCTCAGGCTCCCCCACCACTTCAACCCCATCCACCATCTGATCCTGCACCACTTGCTCGTCCACTCGTGGATCAAGCGCTGCCACCAGAGGTGAGCTGGACATGCTGTCGGGCATGGCGACGTGGTGCAGCGGTGCGTCGTCGACCTGGTGCAGGTTGGTGACGGCGTTCGGGCGGATGCGCCACACGAGTATCAGGCTGGTAACGCTGAAGAATGCATAGAGCATCTGGCTGCCCAGTACTTTCATCAGCACCCCGGCCAACAGCGGTCCGACGCTCGCGCCAATGCCGTAGGTCACGAGGAGCATGGCGGTCAGTGAGACTCGGCGCTCGCTTTCGATGTGGTCGTTGGCAAAGGCCACGGCCAGCGGGTAGATGCAAAATTGCAGCAGCGCGCACAAGAAGCCAGCCACGAACAGGACTTCGACGGGCACTTCAGGGAAGATTGCCAGCGGCAAGGCTGCCACGCCCAGCAGCAGGGCGAAGATGCGGATCAGCAGCGGTCGGTCATAGCGGTCTGACAACCAGCCCAGCGGCCATTGCGAGACTAAACCGGCAAAGATGCAGCACCCCATGTACAGACCAACCAGTTCGGTCGATAGCCCTTGTTGCGATGCGTAAAGCGGTGCCAAGCCGTAGAACGAGCCAATCAGCAGGCCTGCGCCCATCACGGCGATCAGTGACTGCGGGACGCGCTTGATGAAGAATTTCGGGTCCATCGGCGCAGGCCGCAAAGGCGCCGGGTGGATGCGTCGGGTCATGGCGACCGGTACCAGGCACAGGGCAAAGCACATGGCCACCAGCATCAGCAGTTCTAGCCCCAAAGCCGGGTGGATGACCAGTATCAGTTGCCCGAGCATCAGCCCCAGATAAGAAGCAATCATGTACAGGCTAAACACCACGCCACGCTGTTTGGCGTCGGCCTGCTCGTTGAGCCAGCTCTCGATGACCATGTACTGGCACATCATGCCGAGGCCGACGATCAGACGCAGCAGCAGCCATACCGGTAGCCAGTCGGTCAGGCCGTGGCACAGCACCGCGGCACCGACGATACCGGCGCAGGTCGCGTAGGCCCGTATGTGGCCGACCCGGGCAATGAGCCGGTGCCCCAGTTTGCCGCCCAGTACCAGACCACAGTAGTTGGCCGCCATCAGGGCACCAATCCATAGCCCGTCGACATTGTCAGCCGCCAGACGCAAGGCGAGGTAGGTGCTCAACAGACCCGAGCCGATCAGCATCATCAGCGAGGCGAAATATAACGCTCGAAAAGACTTCCAGATTTGGTGCATTGGCTTTCCGTGCGGCTCCTTGTACAGACCATCAGCGACCTCAAGGCCGCCAACTGTTACAGGTTCAAAAGGGCGGCATTTGCCCGTCTCAACAATTAAGCCTGAGTCGCCAGAACGCGACGTTCCCAGGGGGTTATTTCGTCATGGAAGCTGGTCAGCTCCAGGGTCTTGGACGCAATGTATCCTTCGATGAACTCATGGCCGAACAGTTCCTTTGCTAAATCACTGCGCTTGAGACGCTCAAGGGCCGCATGCAAGGTACATGGCAGAGACAACGCTTCAGGCACTTCGAACACACCCTGAATGGCAGCGGTGGGTTCAAGCTGGTGCTCGATGCCGTGCAAACCGGCGGCCAGGCTCGCCGCAATGGCCAGATAAGGGTTGGCATCTGCGCCCGGCAAACGGTTTTCGACCCGTCGCGCGACGGGTGCGCTGGCCGGGATTCGCAAACCGGCGCTGCGATTGTCGAGCGACCAACACGCGTTGTTCGGTGATGCAAACGGGTGGTACAGACGCTGATACGAGTTGACGTTGGGTGCAAACAGCGCCGTGAAGTCAGCCATGCACGCCTGTTGCCCACCGATAAAGTGGCGGAAGGTGGCCGTGGGTTGCCCCGCTTCATCGCTGAATACGTTACGCCCGCTGCCCGTGTCGACCACGCTTTGGTGAATGTGCATCGAGCTGCCCGCCGTGTGCGCCAATGGCTTGGCCATGCACACCACTGTCAGGCCGTGCTTGAGCGCGACTTCTTTAAGCAGATGTTTGAACAGCAGGGTCTGATCGGCCAACAACAGCGGATCGCCATGCAGCAGGTTGATCTCGAACTGGCTGACGCCCATCTCGTGCATAAAGGTGTCACGCGGCAAACCCAGCGCGGCCATGCACTCATACACCTCATTAAAGAACGGCCGCAGGCCGTTATTGGAGCTGATGCTGAACGCCGACATGCCGTCTTCGCGGCGACCGTCCAGCCCGACCGGCGGGCGGAACGGTTGAGTCGGGTCTGGGTTGGCCGCAAACACAAAAAATTCAAGTTCGGTGGCCACCACCGGCGCCAGGCCAAGGGCGGCATAACGGGCGATCACTGCTTGCAACTGGCCACGGGTCGACAGGCGCGAGTGGGTGCCTGTGAGTTCAACCGCGTCGCAAATGGCCAGCGCCCGTGGCGTCTGGCTCCATGGCAAACGGTGGATCTGCGCAGGGTCTGGAATCAAGGCGAGGTCGCTGTCGTCGCTGCCGTAGAAACGGGCCTCAGGGTAGCCACCCATGATGCATTGCAGCATGACGCCTCGGGCCATTTGCAGGCGCCGTCCTTCGAGAAAACCTGCTGCGGTCATTACCTTGCCACGCGGGACGCCATTCAGATCCGGGGTCACACATTCAATCTCATCAATGCCCGCCAATCGCTGTGCGAGTGAGTCGTGGCCATCGGTCGTCATGACGCTTTCCTTGTTGGGGTACAAACCGCGAACGGCAATGCGCACAAAATACGCACCCCCCGTTCGTGAATTCAAGCGAGCAGCGCATAAATCAGAAGAAAACCACAGCGCTTGTAGTCGCTGTCGAGGTACGAAGGCTGCGATAAAGGCCACAGGACCTTCAACAACAGGGTCGCTACGCAACCCATCGCAGCCTCGTACCTCGACAGCGACGACGAGGAACAAGAGGATCGATTGTATTTTTTCGCGCAGAACCCGGCATGTCCAAAGACGACACTCACTGGCGGGTTTTGCCGACTAGACTCAGCGCCCACTGTGTCCTGCAAGGCCCAAAGGAAAAACGATGAAGACGTTGACCCCGCTCTATACCGGTCTGCTGCTGGTCAGCATGATCAGCCCGCCCGCCGTTGCCCAGACGCCAACCCGCGATGGCTACGTGCTGGACAAGGTCGTTCAGGTCAGCCGCCACGGCGTGCGTCCACCCACAGCGTCCAATGAAAAACTGCTGACCAAAGTCACCCAGCGCCAATGGCCGACCTGGCTGGTGCCCTTCGGCAACCTGACCGGCCATGGCTACACGGGCGCGGTCGAAATGGGCCGTTATCGGGGCGCAGTGCTGCGTAGCGCCGGGTTGATTGCGCAAGGTTGCCCGGAGGCCAATCAAGTGCTGGCCCACGCCAGCCCCCTGCAACGTACCAAAGCCACCGCACAAGCCCTGCTCGACGGTATGTTCCCCGGCTGTGGCTTACAGCCGACTTATGTCAGCGGCGAACAGGACGCGCTGTTCCAGGCCAATGAAATGCCCTTTGCCGCACTCGATCCAGACAAAGCCCGCGCCCAAATTCTCCAGGCCCTGGGTGGCAGTGTCGAAGCGGCACAAAAGCGCTACGCACCATACGAAGAACACCTGCGAGCAGTCGCCTGCCTGCCCGGCACCGACTGTCCGTACGGCAAACACGCCTGGGCGCTCGAAGAAAACGCCAAAGGCCGTTTTTCGATCAAAGGTCTGAGCGCAGGCGCCAACATGGGTGAAGTGTTCCGCCTCGAATACAGCCAAGGTCTGCCGCTGGATAAAGTCGCGTTTGGGCATGCCCGCACAGCCGCCGAGGTCTCCAGCCTGATGGTGCTGACCAAAGCCAAATATGACTTCCTCAACGACATCCCCTACATCGCCAGCCGTGGCGCGTCAGAGTTGATGAATCAGATTTCGCTGCAACTCAAACAAGGCACAGCACTGGCCGACAACGCCGCGCCAGGTTCACCGCCGGATGTGCCGTTGATGCTGCTGGTGGCCCACGACACCAACATTTCGTACCTGCGCACGATGCTGGGTTTTGGCTGGAAGCTCGGCGACTACATCGAAAACAATATTCCGCCCGTGGGCACGTTGCAGTTTGAACGCTACAAAGAAGTCAAAACCGGCGAATACTTTTTGCGCATCGCCTTTGAAGCGCAGTCGATGGATCAGATCCGTAACCTGACCCCACTGAACGGCGCGCAAATACCGCTCAAGCAAGACTTCGCCAGCAGCAAGGATTGCCGCAAAACCAGCGTCGGAGTGCTGTGCCCGCTTAAAGGTGCCATGGCCACCGTCGACCACAACATCGACCCGACCGCGCTGACGCCCTACACCTGGTAGCAAGGGGATAGATAGCACAACCTGACGTGAGATACATTGAAACGGCCTGTTACCAAAACAACAGCCCGTTCACTCACACAGGGTGCCACTTGAATAAAAATCAAAAATTGCGAACCTTCGATCTGATCCGCGAGGCGGTACTGCCTGAGTACCGCGACCGTGTAAACGAGTACCTGAGCCTCTACGAACAAACGCTGCACAATGAGGACGCCCCGAAAGATGAGCTGCACGCCATGGCTCACCAGCTTCGGGGCTACTTGCGGGGCCTCAATACCACGCGGGTGCTGGGCATGGCGGGCTTGGAAGAACTCGACCGCCGCGTGACCGAGTGCTGGCTGGATTAACCCGCCTTACTGAGCGTTACGACTGAAGATGCGAATCACCTCATCCAAGTGCTCGGCCATCGCCTGACGCGCCGCGTGCGGGTCATGTTGTTCGAGTGCTTGAAGGATGCGCCGGTGCTCGTCTTCGGAACGGTGCGGCATGTCATCCGAGGTGTAGTGGCTTTGCAGGCGCTGGAACATGCTGCCGTAACGATGGCCCAACAAATGTTGAATCATCAGTGCATAGGCCGGGTTGTCCGAGGCCTGAGCAATGCGGATATGAAACAGACGGTCGCCGGGGTGGGTGTGTGAATCTTCGCGGTTGTCCTGCACGTTGCGTTCGAAGGCCTCGCGAATGCCTGCCAATTCGTCATCGCTGGCATTCAGCGCTGCCAGCGCGGCCGCTTCGGGCTCAATCAAACGCCGGGCCTGAAGCAGCGCAAACGGCGGAATCTCAGCGCTGAAATCCACTTCAATGCCCAACTCCGGGTCCAGTTCTTTCCACTGGTTGCGTGTGGCCTGGGCCATGACGGGTTCGTTGGAGACCGTTTGCACCGGCGGCTCACACACGATCACCCCGTTGCCGACGCGCACGTCCACCAGACCGATCACTTCCAGCGCAATCATCGCTTCACGCACCGACGCCCGGCTCACGCCCAACAACTTGGCCAACTCGCGCTCGGCTGGCAAGCGGCTGCCCGGCGGAAATTCACCGCTGTCGATCAAGGCCCGAAGCTGATCAGCGATCTGCCGATAAAGCCTTTGGTTATCAATAACTTGGAATGGCATCGTGAAATTAGCTCTGGTGGGTGCAGCGACTCGCGAGCGCTTTTTCAAGAAAAAGTCACTTGTTGAAGCTTGAGGTGCATGCTACAAAAGGCCCAATGGCCTGACCATTGGATGGATAACGTAAAGCGATCATAGCAAAAACTTATCCCGACGCTGCGTCGTTTTGCCAGTTGCTACGCCCTTAATGGCCTGACCATTAGTCCAAAATGATCAGCCAACAATAAAAACAATCGACATTGCTCTGGAGCACCCATGGATCTTTCCGGCAAACGCGTGCTGATCACAGCCGCAGCCCAAGGCATTGGCCTCGCCAGTGTCCAGGCCTACCTCGCCGCTGGCGCCGAAGTCTTCGCCGCCGACATCAATGCAGCCGCCCTCGCCAAGCTTGAAGGGGCGCGCACTCACCTGCTGGATGTCACCGACGCGGGCGCCATTGAGCGCCTGGCCGAAGAGATCGGCCCGCTGGATGTGCTGTTCAACTGCGCAGGCGTGGTGCACAGCGGCAACATCCTGGAGTGCAGCGAGAAAGACTGGAACTTCGCCCTCGACCTTAACGTGACCGCCATGTACCGCATGATCCGCGCCTTCTTGCCAGGCATGCTGAGCAACGGCGGCGGCTCGATCATCAACATGGCCTCGGTGGCCTCGGCCGTCAAAGGTGTGCCTAACCGCTTTGCCTACTGCGCCAGCAAAGGCGCGGTGATTGGCCTGACCCGCTCTGTCGCAGCGGACTTTGTGAGCCAAAACATCCGCTGCAACGCCATCTGCCCCGGCACCGTCGACTCCCCTTCCCTGCGTCAGCGCATTCGCGAACAAGCCGAGCGCGAAGACCGCAGCGTGGACGAGGTGTACGCCGCCTTCGCCGCCCGCCAGCCCATGGGCCGCATCGGCACGCCAGAAGAAATCGCCCAATTGGCGCTGTACCTGGGCTCCAGTGCCAGCGGCTTCACCACCGGCACCGCGCAAATCATTGATGGCGGCTGGAGCAACTGACCGCCCGCTTTTGACTTTGACCCTGTGGGAGCTGGCTTGCCAGCGATTGAATCAACCGCGGCCACCCGGCATACCGAGTCGCCTGCATCGCTGGCAAGCCAGCTCCCACACATTTAACCGAGGAAACCCTATGAAACTGCTGCGCTACGGCGAAAAAGGCCAGGAACGTCCCGCTCTGCTCGATAACAACGGTGATCTGCGTGACTTGTCCGCAGTGGTCTGCGATATCGCAGGCGACACCCTCAGCCCGCAAAGCATTGCCCGTCTGCAAGACATCGACCCGTCCACCCTGCCGCTCGTCCAAGGCTCGCCGCGCATTGGCGCCTGTGTCGGCCAGGTCGGCAAGTTCATCTGCATCGGCCTCAACTACGCCGACCACGCCGCTGAAACCGGGGCGGCCATTCCCGCCGAACCGGTGGTGTTCAACAAATGGACCAGCGCCATCGTCGGCCCGAATGACAACGTCGAAATCCCGCGCAACTCGCGCAAAACCGACTGGGAAGTCGAGCTGGGCGTGGTCATTGGCAAAGGCGGTCGCTACATCAGCGAAAGCGACGCGCTGGAGCACGTGGCCGGTTATTGCGTGATCAATGACGTGTCCGAGCGCGAGTTCCAGCTAGAACTGGGCGGCACCTGGGACAAAGGCAAAGGCTGCGACACCTTCGGCCCGCTCGGTCCATGGCTGGTGACCCGCGATGAAATCGCCGACCCGCACCAGCTCGACCTGTGGCTGGAAGTCGACGGCAAGCGTTATCAGAACGGCAACACCCGGACGATGATTTTCCAGATCCCGAAAATCGTCAGCTACCTCAGCCAATTCATGAGCCTGCAACCCGGCGACGTGATCTCCACCGGGACCCCGCCCGGCGTTGGCCTGGGCATCAAACCCGAACCTGTTTACCTGCGCGCTGGCCAGCACATCCGTCTGGGCATCAGCGGCCTGGGCGAACAAAACCAACGCACCGTCGACGCCGAATAAACAGGAGCACGCCATGACGACTATTACCGCCGTACGCGTTGAAGATATTCGCTTCCCCACCTCGCAATCACTGGACGGCTCGGACGCGATGAACCCGGACCCTGATTATTCAGCGGCCTACGTCATCCTCGAAACCGACACCCCGAACCTCGAAGGCCACGGCCTGACCTTCACCATCGGCCGTGGCAACGAAATCTGCTGCGCCTCGATCAAGGCTCTCGCGGGTCTGATGGTGGGCCTCAAGCTTGAGTGGATCGCCGAAGACATGGGGCGTTTCTGGCGCTACGTAACCAGCGACAGCCAACTGCGCTGGATCGGCCCCGACAAGGGCGCCATTCACTTGGCCACAGGTGCCGTGGTCAACGCCGCCTGGGACCTGTGGGCCAAAGCCGAAGGCAAGCCGGTGTGGCGTCTGGTGGCTGACATGAGCCCCGAGCAACTGGTGCGCTGCATTGATTTTCGCTACATCACCGACTGCATTACCCCCGCACAAGCCCTGACATTGCTGCGCGAACGTGCCCACGGCAAAGCCGAGCGCCTGGCCTTGCTCGAAGCCGAAGGCTACCCGTGCTACACCACCTCGGCGGGCTGGCTGGGTTATGCCGATGAAAAACTGCGCAGACTGTGCCAGGAAGCCGTCGACGCGGGCTTCTCCCACGTCAAATTAAAAGTCGGCCACGACCTGCAAGACGACATCCGCCGCGTGCGCATTGCCCGCGAAGTGCTCGGCCCGGACCGCAAGCTGATGATCGACGCCAACCAAGTCTGGGAAGTCGACGCGGCCATCGACTGGGTGCGTGAACTGTCGTTCGCCAACCCGTGGTTTATCGAAGAACCGACCAGCCCGGACGACGTCGAAGGCCATCGCAAAATCCGCCAGGGGGTCAGCCCGGTCAAAGTCGCGACCGGCGAAATGTGCCAGAACCGCATCGTGTTCAAGCAACTGATCATGCGCGAAGCGATTGATGTGGTGCAGATCGATGCCTGCCGCCTCGGCGGGGTCAACGAAGTGCTGGCCGTGCTGCTGATGGCTGCCAAGTACAACTTGCCCGTGTGCCCGCATGCCGGTGGCGTGGGCCTGTGCGAATACGTGCAACACCTGTCGATGATCGACTACCTGTGCATGGCCGGGACCCACGAAGGCCGCGTGGTCGAATTTGTTGACCACTTGCACGAGCACTTCGAAGACCCGTGCGTGATCCGCAATGCCGCCTACATGCCGCCACAAGCGCCCGGCTTCTCGATCCAGATGAAAGCCGCGTCCCGCGAGCAGTACCGCTATCGGGGCTAACGCCCATCACTGAACGGACGGAGTACAACAATAATGTCGTCCACAGACCCACTGCGACTGGATGCGCATCAGCATTTCTGGCGCTATGACGCTGCGGGCTATCCCTGGATAGGCCGCGACATGGCGTGCTTGCGTCGCAACTTTACCCCCGATGATCTGCGGCCCTTGCTTGACCAGGCCGGGCTCGATGGCTGCATTGCCGTGCAAGCCCAAGCCAGCACAAGCGAGACCGATCGGCTGTTGCTGCTGGCCGAGCGTTACCCGTGGATCCGGGCCGTGGTGGGCTGGGTCGACCTGTGCGCTGGCGACCTTGAACAGTCGCTGGAGCGCTGGGCCCAGGCGTCGGTACTGCGTGGCTTTCGTCATCAGCTGCAAGACGAAAGCGCGCCTGCCGCGTTCATGCAGCGACCTGATTTCAATCGTGGGCTGGAGCTTTTGCAGCGCCGGGGCCACGTCTACGAAGTGCTGATCAAAGCCCGTGACCTGAGGGCTGCGACGCAGTTGTGTCAGCGCCATGACCAGCACCATCTGGTGCTCGACCACCTCGCCAAACCTGACGTGCAGGCCAACAACCTGCGCGAGTGGGCCGAGCAACTGGCACCGCTGGCCGCGTTGCCGCACGTCAGTTGCAAGTTGTCGGGGCTGACCACCGAGGCCGATTGGCAGCAGTGGCGCAGTGATCAACTGACGCCGTATCTGGACACCGCACTCGAACTGTTTGGACCGCAACGCCTGATGTTCGGCTCCGACTGGCCGGTGTGCCTGCTCGCCAGCGATTACAGCACCACCCACACCTTGGTCGACAACGTGTTGCAGCGCCTGAGCACCGCCGAACAAGCGGCGATTTGGGGCGCCAATGCCTGCGCCGTCTACGGGATTAAAGGAGTGAAACGATGAATCTGTATCTGCAAGACAAGGTCTTTATCGTCACCGGCGGCGGCTCCGGCATCGGTGCCGCCATCTCCCTGGGCCTGGCCGATGAAGGCGCGATCCCGGTGATTTTCGGTCACAGCCCGTTGTCGGACGAACTCGCCCGGCAACTGGATCAACGCGGCGCACAAAGCCTGTTTATCCAGATTGAACTGCGTGACGAAGACGCCTGCCGCGCCGCCGTTGCCCGCGTCTTGCAACGCTTCGGGCGTATCGACGGGCTGGTCAATAATGCAGGCGTCAATGATGGTGTCGGCCTGGAAGCCGGGCGCTCGGCGTTCGTGGAGTCGCTGGAAAAAAACCTGATCCACTACTACCTCATGACCCACTTGTGCGTTGACGCGCTCAAAGCCACCTGCGGATCCATCGTCAATATCAGCTCTAAAACCGCCCTCACCGGCCAAGGCGGCACCAGCGGCTACACCGCCGCCAAAGGCGCGCAACTGTCGCTGACCCGCGAATGGGCCACCTCCTTGCTGCCTGACGGCATCCGGGTTAATGCCGTCATCCCGGCCGAAGTCATGACCCCGCTGTATGAGCGCTGGATCAACACCTTCGACGACCCGAAAGCCAAGTTGGCGAGCATCGTCGAAAAAATCCCCCTCGGCCAGCGCATGACCACCGCTGAAGAAATCGCCGACAGCGTGCTGTTTCTGCTGTCACCGCGCGCCTCCCACACCACGGGGCAATGGCTGGTGGTTGATGGCGGCTACACCCACCTGGACCGGGCACTGACATGAACCGCCAGTGCCTGGCGCTGGACCTGGTCGACGACCCGGCATTGATTGCCGAGTACGAACGTTTGCATCAACAGATCTGGCCGCAGATCAGCGACCACCTGCGCCAGCACGGCGTGCTCGACATGCAGATCTGGCGCTTGGGTACACGGCTGTTCATGGTCATGGACACGGCGCCGGATTTCAGTAGCGCTGCCTTTGAACAGGCAAGCGCCAGCGATGCCTGGGTGCAGAAATGGGAAGCCCTGATGTGGCGTTTCCAGCAACGCACGCCGTGGACCCCTCCGAGCCAGAAATGGGCGCCCATGACGCAGATTTTCAGCCTCACCTAACCCCTGTAAGAGCGAGCTTTTAGAAGATCAAAAGATCGCGAGCAAGCTCGCTCCTACAGGGTTTTTACAACAATAAGAAGGAGATGCGTCATGTCACTCAAGCACTCGAACGTCGCAGCGCCGTCCTTTGCCAAGACGGTTACATCCTATCGCTGGGCACTGATTCTGGTGACCTGCCTGTTCTTTCTCTGGGGGCTGTCCTATGGCTTGCTGGATGTGCTCAACAAGCACTTCCAGGAAACCCTGCACGTCAGCAAGGCCCAGTCCGGCTTGCTGCAAAGCGCGTATTTCGGGGCGTATTTTCTGATCGCCCTGCCCGCCGGTTTCTTGATGGACAAGTACGGCTACAAGGCTGGCATCCTGCTCGGCCTGTGCCTGTACGCCACCGGCGCCTTGCTGTTCATGCCCGCCGCTGCTGCGCAAAGTTTTCAGTTCTTTTTGTTCGCGCTGTTTGTGATTGCCTGTGGTCTGGGTTGCCTCGAAACCGCCGCCAACCCTTATGCCACGGTGCTCGGTGCCCCTGCCGGTGCAGAGCGGCGCTTGAACCTGGCGCAGTCGTTCAACGGCCTCGGGCAGTTTTTTGGCCCGTTGATTGGCGGCGCGCTGTTCTTTAGCGGGGCCAACAGCACGGACACCACGCAATCGCTGCAAATGACCTATCTGGTGATCGCCGCCTTGGTGCTGCTGGTCGCGCTGCTGATTGCCCGCACCCCGCTGCCGGACCTGCGCGAACAAGAAGCTCAGGCCCAGCAACGCAGCGACAAAACCTTGTGGCAGCACCGCGAGTTCGTCACCGGGGTCATCACCCAGTTCTTTTATGTCGGCGCGCAAGTCGGGGTCGGTGCGTTTTTTATCAACTACGTCACCGAACACTGGGCGCAGATGAGCAGCCAACAAGCCGCGTATCTGCTCTCGGTGGCCATGCTCAGCTTCATGTTTGGGCGCTTCTTCAGCACCTGGCTGATGGGCCGCGTCAACGCCCAGCGCCTGCTGCTGATTTACGCCCTGATCAACGTCGCGCTCAGCGTGGTGGTGGTACTGGGCATTGAAGGCGTGTCGGTGGTGGCCCTGGTGGCGATGTTCTTCTTTATGTCGATCATGTTCCCGACCCTGTTTGCCATGGGCGTGAAAAACCTCGGCGCGCATACCAAGCGCGGCAGCTCTTTCATGATCATGGCCATCGTCGGTGGCGCCCTGATGCCCTACGTGATGGGCATGGTAGCCGACCACTCCTCCACTGCCGTGGCCTACCTGTTGCCGATGGGCTGCTTTGTGATTGTCGCGGCCTATGCCCGCGCTGCCCTGAAAAATCGTTAATCGCTGTACTCCACAAAAAAAATAACGGGAGCCCCCTATGTCTAATCCTGTCTTGAAACAGGCCCTCAGCAAGATTCGCTGGCGCATCTTGCCCTTTGTCGCGTTGATGTTCGCGATGGCGATTATTGACCGCTCAAACATTGGCTTTGCCAAACATGCCTTTCAGGCCGACACCGGCCTGAGCAACGCTGCATTTGCCTTGGGCGCGGGTATTTTCTTTATCGGTTATGCCGTGTTTGAAGTACCCAGCAACCTGATGCTGCACAAAATTGGCGCCCGTATCTGGCTCAGCCGGATCATGGTCACCTGGGGACTGGTGTCAGCGGCGATGATGTTTGCCCACGACGAAACCAGCTTCTACATCCTGCGTTTTTTGCTCGGCGTGGCCGAAGCGGGCCTGTCGCCGGGCGTGGTGCTGTACCTGACCTACTGGTTCCCGCAGAACCAGCGCGGCTCGGCCTACGGCATTTACTACTTTGGGGTGCCGGTGTCGCTGATGGTCGGGGGCCCGGTGTCTGGCTGGCTGCTCGAAAGCGCACAATTTGGCCTGACCGGCTGGCAATGGATGTTCGTCACCGAAGGCCTCGCCGCGTCCATCATCGGCGTGTTCGCGTTCTTTTACCTGACCGACAAGCCGCGTGATGCCAAATGGCTGAGCACTGAAGAAAAAGCCGCCGTCGAACATGAATTGGAAAAAGAGCAACTGCTCAAAGCCGACAAAGGCCCGTCCTCGTGGCGCTCAGCACTGATCAACCCGCTGGTGCTGTACTTCACCCTCATCTACTTCACGATTCAGGTCAGCGTGTACGGCGTGCTGTTTTACCTGCCGACGCGGATTGCCGAACTGCTCGGCACCGGCATCGGCTTGAAGGTCGGCCTGCTCACCTCGATCCCGTGGATTGCCACCGTGATTGTGCTGTTTGCCGTCACCCGCTACGCCGATCGCAAAGGCCAGCAAACCCGTTTCGCCGCGCTGATGCTGGCATTGGCAGCCGTGGGCATGGTCGGCTCGACCTTAAGCGGCAGCCTGCCATTGGTGATCCTCGCGTTCTGTCTGGCGGCGGCTGGTTTTATCACGGTTCAACCGTTGTTCTGGACCTTGCCGACGCGCTTCTTGAGCGGCGCCGCGGCGGCCAGCGGGATCGCCGTGATCGGTGCACTGGGCAACCTGGGCGGTTTTCTGGCGCCAACAGTCAAAACCTGGGCCGAGGGATATTTCAGCAGCGCACACGCCGGGATGTACTTCTTGGCCGGTACGGCACTGATTGGCGCATTGATGCTGCTGCGCTCAACCAGCAGCGGGCATGAGCCTGAGCAAAAAGCCGGCGCTGCGCGGCCCCTAACCACTCCATAAACGCCGGCATCCTCAACGTGGGAGATTCTATGGTGTACAGCAAGCCGATTTCGTAGCAGTTGCCGAGCACCGCGAGGCTACGTCCGGCTGCGCAGCAGTCGTAAAATCAAGCACTGCGGGGTATCAGTTGTACCCTGCACTTAGGGTTTACGATCGCTTCGCCATCGGACGTAGCCTCGCGGTGCTCGGCAACTGCTACGAGATTTACGCGCGCCATAGAGCTTTGGGAGCTGCCGTCAGTGCCCGCCGATACACATCTGTCCAAGCATCAATTCCTCTGGGTATTCTCTGACCCTTGAGCGTACACTGCCAAAGTTATTTCGGTATGTTACGAAGGAAAGAAGTCGGTCGAATTCCGACGCGGTCGCGCCACTGTAGTCGGCACCTTGCCGAGAGCCAGATCTTCCTTTGCCTTTGCACTCTTGCCGGGACGCGAAATCCCAGAGGTCATCATGGCTTACAGCACTTCAACTCAAACTGACATTTCCATTCCTGCCATTCCCCTGCGCGATGTATTGCCGTGGGCGATTTTCGGCGGCCTGTTGCTGATGCTGGCGATTTATTTCGTCGGTGCTGAACAAGGCGCCACCGCCGTCTTCAAGGGTATGTACGTTCACGAATTCGTACACGACGGCCGCCACCTGCTGGGCTTTCCCTGCCACTGATCCGAGGACTTCTACATGACTGGTCGTTTACTCGTCAGGGGCATGCTTGTCGGTCTGATTGCCGGCCTGCTGGCTTTCAGCTTTGCCAAGGTGTTCGGCGAACCTGAGATTGATCGCGCTATCGCTTTCGAAGAAAGCATGGGCCACTCCCACTCACATGGTGAGGCCGAGGAAGAAGAACCCGAACTGGTAAGCCGCGAGGTGCAGAGCACGTTCGGCCTGCTGACCGGAGTGCTGGTGTACAGCGTGTCGCTGGGCGGCATTTTTGCCTTGGCGTTCGCATATTCGCTGGGCCGTGTCGGTAACGTCGGCCCGCGTGGCCTGGCCGCCTTGCTGGCCCTGGCCGCGTTTGTGGTGCTGTATCTGGTGCCGGGGCTGGTGTACCCCGCCAACCCTCCAGCTGTGGGCGACCCGGACACCATCGGCAAGCGCACGCAGTTGTTCTTCCTGATGCTGCTGGTGTCGCTGGCCGCCGCGATCATTGCCGTCAGTGCAGGCCGCACGTTCATTGCCCGCTCGGGCCTGTGGAATGGCGCGATCAAGGGCGTGGCGCTGTACCTGGTGATTGTCTCGATCGCGGGCTTTCTGTTCCCGACGTTCAATGAAGCACCGGACGGCTTCTCAGCCCTGCTGCTGTGGAAATTCCGCGTCGCCTCGCTGGGCATTCAAGCGGTGATGTGGACCGCTCTGGGCCTGATCTTCGGCGTCGTCGCCGAACGTTTGCTGCTGCCGAACAAGCCTTACAAAGCCTGACCCCTTGTAGGAACGAGCTTGCCTCGCGATCTTTTAAAAGATCAAAAGATCGCGAGCAAGCTCGCTCCTACAGGGTGATTCATGCCGTTGCAGGGGCTCCCTCAAGGTGTGAAACCGGCGCAGAGGGTTCTTTGAGCAGCGCAAAGTAGGCGAACGCCGAGCACAAGGCGACCACGGCACTGATCACAAACGCCGACGAGAACGAGCCGCTCTGTTGCACGCTG
This sequence comes from Pseudomonas sp. CCC3.1, assembly GCF_034347405.1. Taxonomy (NCBI): domain Bacteria; kingdom Pseudomonadati; phylum Pseudomonadota; class Gammaproteobacteria; order Pseudomonadales; family Pseudomonadaceae; genus Pseudomonas; species Pseudomonas sp. CCC3.1. The sequence goes on along the minus strand of NZ_CP133778.1, from coordinate 1,432,433 downwards.
AACCCGGTGAGGATCGGCGCAATCGAGCCTGCCAAATAGCCGCCAAAGTTCTGGATCGAACCAAACGAAGCCACCCGCTCAGACGGCACGATGGTGTTGACGATCATCCACGCCGTGGCGCTGGAGATGTTGATGAAGAACATGGTCAGGCACAGCAGCACCACGCATGCCACAACGTTGGTGGTGAAGGCCACGATCAGGGTAAACAGCGCCCCGCCGAGCAAGCCCAAAATGACCATGAGTTTGCGGCTGGCCAGCACGCGCATGCCTCGCGCAACCAGTTTGTCGCAGCAGCGGCCCGCGACGATGGTCCCCAGCGCCCCGAACAAGTAGGCCAGCGAGACCACCCAGGCGGTGCGGTACAGGTCCAGGCCGTGTTCGCGTTCGAAGTAGCCCGGCAACCAGGTCAGGTTGAGCCAGATCATATAGATCACGCCCATAAAGCCGAGAAACGCGCCCCAGGTGTTGCGCTCTTTGAACAGTGACGTCCAGCGCAGTTTCGGCGCCTTTTTTTGTTGCACTTGCACCGGTTCTGCACGGCCAGTGGCGGCCATGTATTCGGCTTTGCTTTTGTAGAATTTGAACCAGCACACCGCCAGCAGCAAGCCGATGACGCCCGTCAGGATGAACATGCCGCGCCAGCCCAGGTGCACCATGAACAGCGTCAGCAACGGCGGCGCCAGGCACGGGCCAATGCAGGTCGATGACCACACCCAGCCCGTGGCCGTGCCCCGCTCTTGGGTGTCGAACCACTCGGACAAGGCTTTGGCCGCCGAGGGGAACACCGGCGCTTCGCCAATCCCCAGCAACACCCGCAGGCCGACCAGATGCCCGTAGCTGCTGAACAAGCCAAAGGCCCCTTGCGCGAGCGACCAGACCACCAAGGAGCCGCCCAGTGCCAGCTTGCTGCCGAGCTTGTCGATCAACGCGCCGAGGGGTAATTGCGAGAAGGCGTAAGCCACAGAAAAAGCTGAAAGCATGATGCCCATTTGCATCGGGCTGATGGCCAGGTCTTTCTGGATGGAGGTGTTGGCGATGGAGAGTGCACTGCGGTCGAGGTAGTTGACTACGCCGATCATGAACAGGAAGAAAATAGTCAGCGTTTTGTAGTTTTTTATTGTTTTCATACGCGCCTCTAATGAGCGATGGCGCCCTACCCGAGTGCAAACACGGGTGGGCGACTTGCACTCTAGAGCGCCACTTGTGCGCTGCCCAATCACAAGATCCCATCAGTCAATAACCGCGAGTTATTGAGGTGTCTGGCGGGCACCGCGCACGGCATCGGGGCCGTTTAACAAGGCGTCGATAAAGGCCTGCATCGACCAACTGGGCGGCTCGTTGCGCCGGGTAATGATGCCGTAGTCGGCCAGTACCAGCGGAAACGGCAGCGCCAGACGGGTCAGACGCCCGGCCTGAATTTCGGGTTCGGCCATGGACTCGGCCAGCATCGCGACCACCGGGGCGGTTTGCAGCAGTTGCATGGTGGTTTGCAGTGAGACCGTTTCCACGGTGTTTTCCGGGGTTTGCATGCCCGCTTCGACAAAGGCCCGCTCCAGCCGCGCGCGCATCGGCGTCCCTGTCGGGTAGAGCACCCATGGCCAACTGCCAAGCTCGTTCAGCGGGATTTCGCTGGCGCCCGCCAACGGGTGCTGACTGCCCGTCACCAGGCACAGTGGTTCCGGCGCCAGAGCCTGAAAATCGAACAGTTCACGATGGCGATCCAGGGTGAAACGCGCCACCACCAGGTCCAGTTGCTTGTGTTCAAGCATGGTCAGCATATTGGCGCTGGTGCCTTCCAGCACTTCAATCGTGAGCAATGGCCATTGCTGTTTGACCTCCACAATCGCCGCAGGCACGGCAATCGCCGTGGCGGCGTAGATGGTGCCGATCTTCAGAAAACCATGCCCGCCCTGGCGCAGATGGTTGATCTGGCCAACGAACTGCTGGGTGTCGTTGAGGGCGATTTGCGCAAAGCGCGCCACGTGGCTGCCCAAGTCGGTGAGCGACATGCTGCGCGGCAACCGTGCAAACACATCGAAGCCCAACTGGTGCTCTATCTCGCGCAGCATCTTGCTGACCGCCGGTTGGCTGATGTTCATTTCCTGGGCGGTGGCGTGCATGTTTTGCGTGCGCGCCAGGGTGTCGATCAGCACCAAATGGCGGAACCGTAACCAGTTGCACAGTTGATTAAACCCGACATCGGCCATCCGATAACCTCCAGTTATTAAGGCTTGAGAATATCTCATTGGCGATTATCGGGGCGCAACATTAGTGTTAAGCCATTGGGCCCAATAAAAATAATGGAACTGCTCTCATGAACCTCGCCAACAAACGCGTTCTTGTTACCGCTGCGGCCAACGGCATTGGTCGAGCATCAGTACTGGCCCTGCGTGATGCCGGTGCCCACGTGATCGCCACCGACCTGAATATCGACGCCTTGCAGGACATCCCCGGCATTCAAGCGTTGCCACTGGACGTGACCCAAACGTCGGCCATTGAAGCCATCAGCCAGCAAGTTGGCACGATCGACGTATTGTTCAACTGCGCAGGGTACGTGCACAGCGGCGCGTTGCTGGAATGCGACGACCGCGCCTGGCAGTTCTCCTTCGACCTCAATGTCACGGCCATGTACCGGATGATCCGCACCTTTTTGCCGGGCATGCTGGCAGCAGGCGGTGGCAGCATCATCAACATGGCGTCGGTCGCCTCCAGCGTCAAAGGCGTGCCCAACCGTTTTGCCTACACCGCCAGCAAGGCCGCCGCGATTGGCTTGACCAAATCGGTGGCTGCCGATTATGTCGGCCAAGGCATTCGTTGCAACGCCATTTGCCCCGGCACCGTGGACTCGCCTTCGCTGCGCCAACGCATCGCCGAACAGGCCCGTGAGCAAGGGCGTTCGGAGGCGGAGGTGTATCAGGCCTTTGTTGATCGCCAGCCCATGGGGCGCATCGGCAACGTCGATGAAATCGCCCAATTGGTGCTGTACCTGGCCAGCGATGCCAGCAGTTACACCACCGGCACTGCCCAGATCATTGATGGCGGGATGAGCATTTAACCCTCCGTGTAGGAGCGAGCTTGCCTCGCGATCTTTTAGAAGATCAAAAGATCGCGAGGCAAGCTCGCTCCTACAGAAAAATAAGGTTTCCAATTCAATACAGGAGCTTTTATGAAACTGCTGCGCTACGGCGAAAAAGGTCAGGAAAAACCCGGTCTGCTGGATGCCCAAGGCAATATTCGCGATCTGTCGGCGCACATCGCCGATGTCGCAGGTCTAGCCCTTGAGCCCGCAAGCCTTGAGGCACTGAGCAAAATTAACCCGTCCACCCTGCCGCTGGTCAGCGGGTCGCCACGCATTGGCGCCTGTGTGGGTCAGGTCGGCAAGTTCATCTGCATCGGCCTCAACTACGCGGACCATGCTGCTGAATCGGGTCTGGCAGTGCCTTCGGAACCGGTGATTTTCAACAAGTGGACCAGCGCCATTTGCGGCCCCAATGATGACGTTGAAATCCCCCGTGACTCGACCAAGACCGACTGGGAAGTCGAGCTGGGAGTGGTCATCGGCAAGGGCGGCCGCAATATCGATGAACACAACGCACTGGATCACGTCGCCGGTTATTGCGTGATCAACGATGTGTCCGAGCGCGAGTGGCAACTCGAACGCGGCGGCACCTGGGACAAAGGCAAAGGCTTCGACACGTTCGGCCCGCTTGGTCCATGGCTGGTGACCCGCGACGAGATCAGCGACCCGCACCAACTCAACCTTTGGCTTGAGGTCGACGGACAGCGCTACCAGAACGGCAATACCAACACCATGGTGTTCCAGGTCCCGGCACTGATTGCCTACCTGAGCCGTTGCATGTCGCTGCAACCGGGCGATGTGATCTCCACCGGCACGCCACCGGGTGTAGGGCTGGGGGTTAAACCCGAGCCGATCTTCCTGCGCGCAGGCCAGGTCATGCGTTTAGGCATCCAAGGCCTCGGCGAGCAACGCCAACGCACCGTACAAGCTGACTGATTCAATGCTCGAACAACTATAAGAAACAGGAGCAACACATGCGCATTCTCATCACTGGCGGCACCGGCTTTATCGGCAAGCAACTGGCTCAACGCCTGGCAGACTTGAACACCTTGACCCTCGAAGGTGAAGCGCCACGCACCATTGAACGGATCGTGCTGTTCGACGCCTTTGCCGGTGAAGACGTGCCCAATGATCCGCGCATTGAACTGGTGACCGGCGATGTGGCTGATCCCGACGTCATCGCCCGCGTCACCGATGGCGTGGACTTGGTATGGCATTTGGCAGCGGTGGTCAGTTCGGCTGCCGAAGCGGATTTCGACTTGGGCATGCAGGTCAATCTGCACGGCCTGATGCTGCTGCTCGAAACCCTGCGCAAACAAGGCACCTCGCCACGTCTGGTGTACGCCAGCGGCTTTGCGGTGTTTGGCGGCAAGCTGCCGGACGTGGTCGACGACGACACCGTGCTCACCCCGCAATCGTCTTACGGCATGCAAAAAGCCGTCGGTGAGTTGCTGGTGGCCGACTATGCCCGCAAAGGGTTTGTCGATGGCCGCGTGTTGCGCCTGCCGACCGTGGCCGTGCGCCCCGGCAAGCCAAACAAGGCCGCATCGACCTTCTTCAGCTCGATCATCCGCGAGCCGCTGGTGGGTCTGCCCGCCGTGTGCCCGGTGCGCCCGGACACTCAGGTGTACCTGACCTCGCCACGACGCATTGTTGAATCGATGCTGCTGGGCATGACCTTGTCGCCGAAAACACTGGGCGGCGAGCGCATCATCCCGCTGCCAGGCGTGACCACCACCGTGGCCGACATGGTCTCAGCGCTGCAACGTGTGGCGGGTGATGAAGTCACCCAACTGATTCGCTGGGAGCCGGACGCGACCATCCAGCGCATTGTTGAAAGCTGGCCGAGCAAGGTCGAGGCCCCGCGTGCGCGTGCGCTAGGCTTCACCGCCGACCCGGATTTTGACGCCATTGTGCGAGCACATATAGAAGACACTGCACACTAAACACCCCTGTAGGAGCGAGCTTGCTCGCGATCTTTTGATCTTAAAAGATCGCGAGGCAAGCTCGCTCCTACAGAAAAAACAACAATAAAAAATTGAGGCCGTGCGATATGACCACCCCACTTCCCGATGTCACGGACATCGAACAACAAACGATCAAGCGCGTGACCAAACGCATGATCCCCTTTCTTATCCTGCTGTTTGTGGTCGCGTTTCTGGATCGCAACAACGTCGGATTCGCCGCGCTGCGGATGAACGACGACATCGGCATCAGCCAGACCTTGTATGGCCTGGGTGCGGGCATTTTCTTCCTCGGTTACTTCATCTTCGAAGTGCCGAGCAACGTGTTGCTGCACCGCTACGGCGCCCGCGTGTGGATCGCCCGAATCATGGTGACCTGGGGCATCATCGCAGGCGCCATGGGCTTTTTGCAGACGCCGGTGCACTTCGTGTCGCTGCGCTTTCTGCTGGGCATCGCTGAAGCCGGGTTCTTCCCGGGGGTGATTTACTTGCTGTCGCTGTGGTTCCCGAGCCGCTATCGCGCCCGCATGATCGCCACCTTTTACCTCGGCGTACCGATCGCGCAAGTCATCGGCGCACCGCTGTCGGTGGGTCTGATGGAAATGGGCGACGCGCTGGGTTTCGTCGGCTGGCGCCTGATGTACATCGTTGAAGCCGTACCCGCAGTCATTCTGGGCGTCGTCTGCTACTTCTACCTCACCGACCATCCGCACCAGGCGCATTGGCTGACCGATGAGCAGCGCAACTGGCTGATCAACACCCTGGAAAACGAAGAGCGCAACAAACCGCTGGTGGTGGGCATTCAGCCGACCAAGTGGGAGATGATCCGCAAAGCCTTGTCCAGCCGTCAGGTGTGGCTGCTGGCGCTGGTGTACTTCGGGATTACCTCGGGCTCCAACGCCATGAACTTCTTTATGCCAACGGTGCTGGCGTCGTTCCGTGGGTCGTTCGGGCTGGAAATCGGCCTGATGCAAAACGGTCTGATCACCGCTATTCCTTATGCCTTGGCCGCCGTTGCGATGATCTGGTGGAGCCGTCGCTCTGACCGTCTGCAAGAACGTCACTGGCATGCGGGCGGTGCCGCCATGTTGGCCGCCGTGTCTATCGCCGTGGCGCTGTGGCTCAACCAGCCGTGGATTATCGTGATCGGCTTTATCTTGTTGGCGATGGGCGTTTACAGCGCGATCAACGTGTTCTGGGCCGTGCCCGGACAGGTGCTGACAGGCCTTGGGGCCGCAGCGGGGATTGGCTTGATCAACTCCATCGGCAACCTCAGCGGTTTCATCGGGCCTTACCTCACCGGCTATCTGTTCAACGTGACCGGCAGCTACACCCCGGGCTTCCTGGTGATTGCGGCACTGGTCGGCGCCGGTGGTCTGGGCATGGTACTGATGCCGCGCAACAAAATTTCATTGGGTAATTCGGCGCACTCGGCAACCGTGGGAGGCAAGGCATGACCCTGCACACCGTAGCGTTCATCGGCACCGGGATCATGGGCAAGCCCATGGCCCGCAACCTGCTGCACGCGGGCTACCCGGTACGGGCCTGGAACCGCTCGGCGGCCAAGGCCGAGGAATTGTCCGCCCAGGGCGCCGAGGTGTTTGACACCCCGGCCCAGGCGGCAAAAGGCGCTCAGGTACTGATCTGCATGCTCAGCGACGGCCCGACCTGTGACGACGTGCTGTTTGGCGAAAACGGCGCGGCGCGGGCCTTGGCCCCCGGCGCGCTGGTGGTGGTGATGAGCTCGATCCCGGTCGACACCGCCGTCGAACACGCCCGCTTGAGCGCAGCCCTCGGGCTGCGCTACCTCGACGCTCCCGTGTCGGGGGGCGAACGCGGGGCCCGCGAAGCCAGCCTGGCAATCATGGTCGGTGGCGAAGCCGCTGCCTTTGAGCAAGGCCGCGACGTGCTGGCGGCCATGGGACGGCCGGTGCATGTCGGTCCGGCTGGCACTGGCGAGCTGTCGAAGCTGGTCAACCAATTGATCGTCGCCAGCACCATCGCCACCGTCGCCGAAGGCCTGCTGCTGGCCGAGCGCGGCGGTGCCGACCCGTCAAAGGTGCATGAAGCCTTGATGGGCGGGTTTGTCGATTCACCGATCTGGCGTCAACACGGTCAGCGCATGCTGAACAACGACTTCACCCCCGGTGGCCCGGCCAAGTGGCAGCTCAAAGACACCCGCACCGCCCTCGCCCAGGCGCACCAGCTCGGCTTGTCGCTGCCGGTGGCAAGTCTCGTCGACGGGCTGTTTGCAGCCATGGTCGAGGCCGGTGACGGCGAACTCGATCACGCCGGGCTGATCCGTCAGTTACGTCGCAACAACACATTGCCTGAATAAAAATAATCTGCTGGAGCCTGCCATGACCGATTCAACCCCACGCCGCCTGCGCAGCCAGTTATGGTTCGACGATCCCAGCCATGCTGACCTCACGGCGCTGTATGTAGAGCGTTACATGAACCAGGGCCTGACCCGTGCCGAGCTGCAATCGGGACGACCGATTATAGGGATCGCCCAGACCGGCAGCGACCTGACGCCCTGCAACCGCCATCACATTGAACTGGCCAAGCGGGTCAAGGATGGCATTCGCGATGCGGGCGGGATTCCGATGGAGTTCCCGGTGCACCCGATTGCCGAGCAGTCGCGCCGCCCGACCGCCGCACTGGACCGCAACCTGGCCTATTTAGGCTTGGTGGAAGTGCTGCACGGCTACCCGCTGGATGGCGTGGTATTGACCACCGGCTGCGACAAAACCACCCCGGCGTGCCTGATGGCTGCCGCCACGACTGACTTGCCGTCTATCGTGCTGTCCGGCGGGCCGATGCTCGATGGCTGGCACAAAGGCCAGCGTATCGGCTCCGGTACCGTGCTGTGGCATGCGCGCAACCTGCTCAGTGCGGGCGAGATCGATTACGAAGGGTTTATGACCCTGACCACCGCGTCGTCGCCGTCGGTGGGGCACTGCAACACCATGGGCACCGCGCTGTCGATGAACGCGCTGGCCGAGGCGCTGGGCATGTCACTGCCTGGCTGCGCGAGCATTCCGGCGCCGTATCGTGAGCGCGGGCAAATGGCCTATGCCACCGGCATGCGCATCGTTGATCTGGTGCGCGAGGACGTACGCCCCTCGCACATCATGACCCACGCCGCCTTTGAAAACGCCATCGCCGTGGCCTCGGCACTCGGCGCATCCACCAACTGTCCGCCGCACCTGATCGCCATCGCCCGTCACAGCGGCATCGAGCTGTCGCTGGAAGACTGGCAGCGCGTGGGTGAAGACGTGCCACTGCTGGTGAACTGCATGCCTGCCGGGGAATACCTGGGCGAAAGCTTCCACCGCGCAGGCGGCGTCCCGGCGGTGATGCACGAACTGGACAAAGTCGGCCTGCTGCACCGCGATTGCCTGACCGTGAGTGGTCGCAAAATGGGCGAAGTCGTGGCCGACTGCGTGACCGGCGACCGCGACGTGATCCGCTCCTACGAAGACCCGCTGATGCACCGAGCGGGCTTTATCGTGCTCAGCGGCAACTTCTTCGACAGCGCGATCATGAAGATGTCGGTGGTGGGCGAAGCCTTCCGCAAAACCTACCTCAGCGACCCGGAGCAACCCAACAGCTTTGAAGCGCGGGCCATTGTGTTCGAAGGCCCGGAAGACTATCAGGCGCGCATCAACGACCCGACGCTGGACATCGACGAGCGCTGCATTCTGGTGATTCGTGGCTGCGGCACCGTGGGCTTCCCCGGCAGTGGCGAGGTGGTGAACATGGCCCCGCCTTCCAACTTGATCAAGGCCGGTATCGACTCACTGCCGTGCATGGGCGACGGTCGCCAGAGCGGCACCTCGGCCAGCCCGTCGATCCTCAACATGTCGCCTGAATCGGCGGTGGGCGGCGGTTTGTCATTGCTGCGCACCGGCGACCGCCTGCGCGTCGACCTGAATGCGCGCAGCGTCAACCTGCTGGTGGACGAAGCCGAACTCGACGAGCGCCGCAAAGAACCCTTGCCACCATTGGCGCCTTCACAAACCCCGTGGCAGGAGCTGTACCGCCAATTGGTGGGCCAGTTGTCCACGGGCGGCTGCCTGGAACCGGCAACCTTGTACTGGCGCGTGATCCCGGAAAACGGCCCGCCCCGCCACTCTCACTGACCCTCGCTCCTACGGGTTCGTTCGCGCAAATTTTAAGGATTGCTCCTATGAAAACGCTGCAATTGAACATTGAAAACTCCCTGCCACATGACTGGCAACGCGCCACGCTGGTCGGTCGTGTGTGGCTGCCCGGCGAGCGCGGCGGCCCGGCGGTGGTGGTGATTCGTGACGGTGAAGTGCTCGACTGCACGGCTCATTTCCCGACCCTAAGCCTGCTGCTGGACCACGACCAGCCATTACAGGCCGTGCGTGAAATCAGCGGCACCTCGCTGGGTTCAATCCAGGACCTGCTGGCCAACAGCGGCGAACAGCGCGACCCGGCCAAACCTTACCTTCTGGCGCCTGCCGACCTGCAAGTGATCAAAGCCGCAGGCGTGACGTTTGCGTCGAGCATGATCGAACGCGTCATCGAAGAAAAAGCGGGCGGCGATGCCCTGCGTGCCGAAGAAATACGCGGCCTGGTGCACGCAGCCATCGGAGACAACCTGCGCGACCTCAAGCCCGGCTCGCCAGAAGCAATGTGCCTCAAACAGGTGCTGATCGAGCAAAACATGTGGTCGCAATACCTGGAAGTCGGCATCGGCCCGGACGCTGAAATCTTCACCAAGGCGCCGATTCTGGCCGCCGTGGGCAGCGGCAACGCGATTGGCATCCATCCGGGTTCCAGCTGGAACAACCCAGAGCCAGAAGTGGTGCTGGCCGTCGACAGCCGTGGCCGCATTCACGGCGCGACACTGGGCAACGACGTCAACCTGCGCGACTTCGAAGGCCGCAGCGCGCTGCTGCTGAGCAAGGCCAAAGACAACAACGCCTCCTGCGCGCTCGGGCCGTTTATCCGCCTGTTCGACGAACACTTCAGCCTCGACGACGTACGCAACTGCGAAGTGACCCTGCGCGTTGAAGGGCAAGACGGCTACGTACTCAACGGCAAAAGCTCGATGAACCAAATCAGCCGCGACCCGGCCGACCTTGCCGAACAAACGCTAAACGAAAACCACCAATACCCGGACGGCTTTGTGCTGTTCCTCGGTACCCTGTTTGCACCAACCGACGACCGCGACCATCCGGGCCAGGGGTTTACCCACAAAGCTGGGGATGTGGTGAGCATCTCGTCCACCACCCTGGGCGCCCTGCACAACCGCGTAACGGGCAGCGATCAGGCGCCACGCTGGACGTTTGGCGTGAGTGCATTGATCAAAAACCTGGCGGGGCGTGGGTTGTTAGGGTAAGTCATTACGCAGTAGCAGGCGCGGGGTCTGCCAGCGCCTGAGAGGGGGGTGCTCATCGCTATCAAGTTAGGTAATGTCGTCTACCCCCTCAATAACTAGGCATAGCTGCTGAGCTGAAAGACATAGCGCTGATCATAAATTCTCTGACCGAGGAGTTCTTCAAGTAGCTGAATATTCTCAGAACTCAGGTCATATCCGAATATTTCATCTTCAAGCTCTGTCCACCCCATGATTGATTTGAGCTTTGGGTGGTTTTGCTGAGGAATCTCAATTTCAAAAACCATAAGCTCTGTCGTTTTATCAAAGGCAGAAATTGTGTGAATCATGGCTCAATCCTCCTGATTGGATCTGCAGGTTTATTCTGCTCACCTGTGACGTGATTATATTCACCCATGTGCCCCCTTTTATCACGCACTACGTCAGGCATTATTTTTTATAATTAAAAGAAACTTGATAATCAAAAGCATCTAGATTGATGCGATGCATAAATAGGGGTTGCAAAATAGTGAGCCAGTCATTTTTTACATTAAACTCCCCATTATTAATATCGTGCTCAGTTGAGAGTTTCAGGTGTATTAGGACGGCGACATCATCCCCAAAGTCTTGAGACAACTCTTTCCCCTCCCCTAACTCGGTGCTTTTGTTATACCAAGCCAATCTAACTTTTAACCCCATCACAAACCTCACAGGTATTTTTTGATATTTCTATTTTTCTTAGGAAGATCATTTTGCTCCCCCGTTATTGGATCGTATGACCCCAAATGGCTTCCATCGCTTGCGCGGTAGACCTCAAGTTCTCCATGTTGAGAATCCCATTCATAGATTCGTCGACCTTTTTCATCTATCCAACGTCTACGATAGCTTCCTCCTCCTTCTCGAGGAGTTTTACCCGGAATACTCTTAATACCTGGAAAAGCAACGATCTCTTCAGTTTCAGGGGGTGAATGATACGAGTGACCGCGCTCAGTAACCCCCTTTCGCGGCACATTCAACACAATATAAAGCGGCAACACCCCCGAATCAGCCGGGAACACAAGAATGAAGTCCTTGTAATCCGGCGGGTAGATCGGGTTGACGATGATCGCGTCGGCGTTTTTGGTCGGTGGGAAGATCCAGATATGCGGTGTGTGTGGCGCGCCTTTTAACGGTGGAATACCGAGGGTGTCTGTTGGGTCAATCGCTGGCGTCCAGATCAATTCGACGCCGTCACCAAAGTCAGCCACTTGTTGTGACCCGCGCTGGCTGAACTGGATGACATCGATCATTTCCCATTCGGGTTTTGAGCCGGTGTAGAAGCCGTACCCTTTGAGCGAACCATCTGCCTGCGGCTCAACGTACAAGCGCATGCGGGTGCGGGCTTGTTTGAGTGAGCGCAGTTGCTCTTCGGTGTACAACGCGCTGTCGCCCAGTGAAGACGGCCACAACAAGGCAAGAAAACCTAACAAACCGCTGGCAATCATTGTTGTGCCGGTGGTTGCGGCGACTCCGGTGGTGGTCGCGCCAGTGGCCGCGCCGCCCAAAGCCAAACTGCCCACACCCGCAGGGACTGCGCCACTAATGAGCTCCAGTGGCACTAACCCGGAACTGTCTGCCTGGCGGGCTCCCAAAATCGCGAAGGTACCGTAATCACTCAGGCTGTCAACGGGCACAAAGCCTGCGGGGTCGTTGTAGTTGATGACGGCGTCGGGCAGCTTGCAGGACTTGATAAATACGCAACCCCGGCGCTCGGCATCAAGGCGTTCCTGCGCCGCGAAATCCGCTCGACGGCGTTCCATGTAGGCCTCTTGTCGCGCCAGCATGGCCTCGTACTTTGTTTGCAGGTCTTGGCGCTCTTTGAGCTCGGCGGGGGTCATGTCGTCGAAATACGACCCCCCTTGGCCGCCATCGCCGCCGATACGCCGCAGTGTTTGGGTGACGCCTTTCTGACCGGCCATATGGCGCTTTCCTGTGGGAGAGCGCCGCACGTTATCGGCATAAAAAAGCAACCGAAGTCAGCTGGGTCTGGAGTGCGTGTAGGCAGAAAGCTTTATCGTTGTGGGAGCCGGACTGGTGCAGGTCACTACTTGGTCATAAATGGCGACTAGCATCGTGGCGTCACCCCACCAAGCGAGTTAGCCGACATGCTTTCTACTCATGACAGCCTGATGCAGGGTATCCATCGCGATTTGCTGGATTACAGCGACGAAGAGCTGGAGCTGGAATTATCGGAAGACGGGCATGACTTGAACGCGCTGCTCGATGAGCACGTTCAGGATGGCAGCGAAAAGGATGCCCGCCGCCACTATTTCCGCGAGTTGTTTCGCCTGCAGGGAGAGCTGGTAAAGCTGCAAAGCTGGGTGGCCAAGACCGGCCACAAAGTGGTGATTCTGTTTGAAGGCCGCGATGCGGCGGGCAAAGGCGGCGTGATCAAGCGCATCACGCAACGCCTCAATCCGCGTATCTGTCGCGTTGCGGCCCTGCCCGCCCCCAACGACCGCGAACGCAGTCAATGGTACTTCCAGCGTTATGTCTCACATTTGCCCGCCGCGGGTGAGATCGTGCTGTTCGACCGCAGTTGGTACAACCGAGCAGGCGTCGAGCAAGTCATGGGCTTTTGCAACGCCTATCAATACGAAGAGTTCTTCCGCTCGGTGCCCGAGTTTGAGCGGATGCTCGCCCGTTCGGGCATTCAACTCATCAAGTATTGGTTCTCGATTTCGGACGAAGAACAGCACACGCGCTTTCTGAGTCGCATCCACGATCCGCTCAAGCAGTGGAAGCTCAGCCCCATGGACCTGGAGTCGCGGCGGCGCTGGGAGGCTTACACCAAGGCCAAGGAAATTATGCTCGAACGCACCCACATCGCCGAGGCACCGTGGTGGGTGGTGCAAGCCGACGACAAAAAGAAAGCTCGCCTCAATTGCATCCGCCACTTGCTCGACCAAATGCCTTACGAAGACGTGGAAATACCGACCATCGAGCTGCCAGAACGCGTGCGCCAGCAAGACTACTCACGCAGCCCGACGCCACCGGAACTGATCGTGCCTCAGGTTTATTGAGGCCGACTTGCATGGGGTGTTAAACCCATTCCTCGTAGCAGTTGCCGAGTTCCGCGAGGCTACGTCCGGCGGCGCAGCCGTCGTAAAAGGGCTATTGCGGTTCTTCAGGTAAATCGGTTTCTCTGGATTTACGATCGCTCCGCAATCGGACGTAGCCTCGCGGAACTCGGCAACTGCTACAGGTTTAAGCGAGCCGAGGCAGCAGCAACTCAGCCACGTGTTCGGCCTCTTCTTGCAAGGGCCACCCGGAAAGGCTCAACACGCTGAGCCCAGCTTTTTGCTGGTAGGTGTTCAAGGTGCTCACGATGCTGTCAGGCGCTCCGACGATATACGCAGACGAAGAGCCTGTACCAAATACATCCAGGGTCGACCACGCAGTGATACCGGCATACACATTGCCCTCCAGACGCAACTCTTCGAGTGTCGGCAACTGTCGCTGACGCAATCGCGCCAGCCAGGTATTACGCTTGGCGTCCGGCGCCACGAAGTTCAAGAAATCAAACTTTGCGCCACTGCGTCGAACGATCGATTCATTTATTTTTTCCCTCAGAACTTCAACGCCAGTGGTTTCGAATATTGAATAAAAATGCGCCAGCGCATCGGCTTCAGTCGGCCTGATGACGATACTGGCCAATGTTCCCAAGCCACTTAAGTCCCGCTTCGCTGTGTGCGCTGCATGCTGGGCTTTTTTAAACTTTTCGGCCACCACGTCAACTTCTCTGAGCATGGTCAAATACACGTTGACCAACTCACCTGCATGAGCCACTCCAGCGCTTGAATCCCCGGTGCCCCACAGTTCCACACCGTTTTTTTGTTGCGGCTGAATGTCGAGCGGAGTGTTCGGAAAATAGGTTTTGCTGCCCTGCGCATATGAAAAAGCGAACTTGCGCCAGTAATCAATGCCCAGTGTGTAGCGGTCTGCATGCGATGTGGTAATGCCATAACCCTGCATGATGTTGTCGCGACCATTGACCAGGTTTAACAATAAACGGCCCTGGGTCAGTTGATCGAATGTGAGCGCTTGCTGTGCCAGTAACTTGGCCGGGACCATGCGCGAATAAAAAGAAATAAGAAACTTTAGATGCTGGGTATAACTGGCCGCAAACGACGCCGATATAAAAGGGTCATTGGGCCACGTTGCCACGTGCGCACCATAAAACCCGCCGCGTTCAATGGTTTGAGCCAACGTGCGATAGCGATCAAAATCAATCGGGTACAACCCGCCTGGGCACCACGGATAAGCGCCGTCGGCAAAGCTCAAATACCATAAAACTTTCAATGGCACGCAGTCTTCCTCTCAACTGAATTCGGGGCATGTCACACCGCTAATTGGGCGAAGACTAATTAGCTTATTTCACGTCTGTCAACGCGCCGCGCACTTTAAATTTTCGAACATATGCTTATACCCCAGCGGTATATAGAAAGCTTTTATATATCACTATAGTTATTGATAAATGTGATTTTGATTATAAGAAAGTCCTGCGTAGGCTTCACACCACAGGAGGGTTTGAACGCGACTATCAACTGAACCTGCGTTTGGCCCACGTGTTTTAACCCGCACGCCAGGCACTGCACTTAATTTTCTAATCACTGAAGGTGTTTATGACGTACATCGCCCATGCCCCCCACGCCCCGACCCTGGCGTCTGTGATCGCCACCCACGCTGCGCTGCGGGCCAGCAAGCCGCTGGTGCAATGTTTGACGAATGTGGTCTCGGCCAACTTTATGGCTAACGTGTTGCTGAGCGCCGGCGCAGCCCCTGCGATGGTCGATAACCCGGAAGAAGCCGCCGACTTTGCGCGCATTGCCGGGGCCGTGCTGATTAATCTGGGCACGCCGACTTCCGCACAGGTTGAAGGCATGCGCCTGGCCGTCGCGGCCGCCCATGAAGCCGGCAAGCCTTGGGTGCTTGACCCGATTGGCGCTGGCGGTCTGGCGTGGCGCGGCGCAGTGGCTGCGCAATTGCTGGCATTCAAACCGGCGGTGATTCGTGGCAATGCGTCCGAAATCATTGGCCTGGCCGGGTTGGGCAGCGATGCACTGGGTTTCGATACGTCCAACGATCCGGCTGAGGCGGTTCCGGCGGCCGTGCAGTTATTGGCGCACAGCGCTGCGGTCTCTGCCTCCGGGGTCATTGATCACGTGGTGGGTTGGGTGGCCGAGGGGGCAACGCCTCCTCGCCCGTGGCTGATCAAAATCGCTGGCGGCAGTGCCTGGCTGCCGAGGGTGACAGCGTCGGGTTGCTCGCTGGGCGCACTGGTCGCGGCTTACACGGCCGTGGCCAGCGATTATCTGACCGCGTTGACCACCGCCCATGTGCATTTTGCACTGGCCGCCGAGTTGGCCGAAGCCACGGCTAAAGGCCCGGGGTCGTTTGCCGCTGCGTTTTTAGACGGGCTGGATGCCGTTGATGCGGATTTGATTGCGGCCAAGGCTCGGTTTGAGGCCGAGCCGATTTAAACACGGCCTGTAGAAGCGAGCTTGCCTCGCGCTCTTTTAACGATCAAAAGATCGCGAGGCAAGCTCGCTCCTACAGGGTTTTTGGCCGTTTTCAGGATATGTGTATGACCAGCCCTTTACTCAGTATTGATTCGCTGTTGGCCCACCTCGAACACTGGACGGTGCTTGAAGCCTGTGCCAATGGGCTGCGCGAGCCGTTTGATGCAGGCCATCTGCCGGGGGCGCAGTTTGCCGATCTGGTGAGTGCGCTGTCTGACCCGTTGGCGCCTTTTCCTTATACAAGGCCCGACGCACTGGCCTTCAGCACGGCAATGCGCAGGTTAGGCGTGTTTAACCAACGCCCGGTTGTCATTTATGACCGCGAAAACGGGATCTGGGCGGCACGGGTCTGGTGGTTGCTGAAAAGCTTCGGCCACACCCAGGCGCTTGTGCTGGAGGGCGGGTTGTGCGCATGGCTCAGCCGCGATTTGCCGCTGCACACGGCGCCAGCACCCGCTCGCTACGGCGACTTTACGGCGGTCTCTGCTTCAGGTTATTTCGTTGATCGTGCTTACGTTCAGCAGGTGCTGGCCGGGCAGCACAACGCGCAGTTGGTCAACGTGTTGCGCCGCCCGGTGTTTCGTGGCGAAGAGAGCAAGTACGCACGCCCCGGCCACATCCCGAACAGCATCAACCTGCCCTTCGTCGAGCTGATTGACCCGCACACCCACGCGTTTATCAGCGGCCCTGCCCTGCACACTTTTTTGCAGCCCCTCACCGCCAGGCCCGACGTTGAATGGGTGCTGTACTGCGGCAGCGGCATCACGGCCGCGGGCTTTGCCCTGGCGTTGGCTGTTGCGGGCATTCATCGCGTCAGCGTCTACGACGGCTCGCTGTGCGAATGGTCTGCTGACCCGGCACTGCCGATGAACCTCGCTGCCACACCAGCGATTTCGAACACTTGAATCAGGAACACGACTGATGGCAATTAAAGCACTGTGGTACCTCAGCATGGCCGACGGTCATTACCCGTGGATGGAAGAGGGTTTCTTCCCGGTTGATTTTGATCGCTACCGCCGACTGGCTGAAACCATCGACCAAGGCGGATTCTATGGCGCGCTGGTTGCCACCTGGCCAAACGACCCGCTGGTGTCCGCCACGGCAGTGGTGGGTTTCACGCAAAAAATGAGGTTTCTGGTGGCCGCGTACGCGGGCATGACATCCCCCAAGCTGTTGGCCGAACAAGCCCTGACCTTCGAAAAGCTCAGCGGCGGGCGCTTGCTGTTCAACCACATCAATGGCCGCGAAGAACGGGTCAAAACCTACAACATCACCGCCGGTCACGACGACCGCTACCAAAGCGCCGAACATTACTGGAACGAATTCCAGCAGCATTACCTGGCAGGCAACCCCTCTCTGTTTCCCAACACCCGCTTCAGCCTAGAACCTGCCCAGCCGGGTGGCGTGCCATTGTGGGGAACGGGCGAGTCTGCGGCAGGCGTCGCCCATGCAGGCAAAGTGGTCGACGTGTACCTGCTGATGCTGCGTGAAATTGCCACTGTCAAAGAACGATTCGACGCCGCCCGCGAATCTGCCCACAGCCAAGGCCGCGAGTTTGCCGACATGGGCGCGCTGGCCAGCGTGACTGTGCGCAAGACCCGCGCAGCGGCTGAAAAAGACTTCTACGCCCTGTTCGAGACCACCGGCGTCGACCTGCTGCGCAGCAAACTGGAAGATGTGGTTGCCCGGCGCAGCAAGGGCGAGCAAACCCTGGCCAGCTTTCGGGCGCCCGATGCGCAGCGCCAGGAGTGGGTTGACACTATTCTCAAGGGCCAGCTTCCGCCGCTGGAGTCTTTGCGTCTGGAAAACAGCCTGTTTGCGGGCATGAGCGCCTGGTCATCGCTCGACATCTTCGGCACCGGCTCATCTGCCGCGTACTGGGTGGGCGATGCGGACGCCATTGCGCAGAACGTTGAGGCTTATCATCAACAGGCCGGGCTCACAGCACTGATTCTGTCCGGCTGGCCGCTGATCGAAGAAGCCAAGCAGGTGTCTGAATTGTTGATACCGCGCTTGAATGAGATTGGCTGAAAAGCCAGGCAGTGAGGTCGTGGCCTTTGGCTATTTGCCCCAGCACGCTGCCATCCAGCCACCCACAGGATACAAGCGCTGGGACACGGCGGCATATTTAGGCTCCAGCAGTGTCGCCATCGCATAGAGGCTGGCGGCTTGCTGGGCATTCCAGACGCCTGAAAACCCAGCCTCCCCGGCATCTCGACGCTGATAATCGAATTTAACGCTCGAATGCACAAACTCCTGGTGGGTCTTATCGCCTTTCGCGTAGGGCGCGAGCCAGTCCAGTGCATTCGCTACACTCACGCCTGTTGGCCCCTTGAGTTCAAGCCAGTTTTGCCCGCGCAAATGCGCTGCCAAGGCTGCTCGGGTTAACGGTTCCAGGTCGTACACCACGTAGTGAAGAGCATCGCGTTGTTCGACATCCACGGTTGAGCCATCACTGCGCAGATTGCGCCCCAACTGCGTCATGAATTGCGTGCGTGCCCGGGCCAACAGTGCCGGGTCGTCCAATGCCACCGCCGCCAGCGTCACCAGCTTGACCCGGTGCGAGTTCCAGTTATTGATCCAGCGGCCATCACCCGGCTTGAAATCGTGCTCCATCCGACTGAGGTAGCCTTCGCCAAGCTGGCGGATAAACCGTTGCGCAGTGTTACGTACAGGCACCGGCAGTGCATCGCGGGTCATGGCATAAGCATCAATATAAGCGTCCAGATCGGTCTCATCGATCGGGTCAAAACTGGGCTGGTAACGCGTGCCCCAATCGTTAAGCAAGCGCGAAAGCGCGGCCAGATCGCCGGGCTGGTGCTGCTGTTGCCACAACAAAGCCAAGTCACGCATCAGGGGCCAGTCTTTTCTGGCCTCGATGCTTTGATCCCGAATGCCCTGATGGGGCAACGTGCCCTCGGTATGCACACGCTCGACGGCCCGAGATTCGGGTAGCAGATTTTTCTTGAGCGCATTGCGCAGCGACACAAGCGGCTCGGTGTGTGGCGCCGAGCACCACGCTGCTGCCATGCTCGGTGCGCTGATCAACAGGGAGAGTGCTAAAAAGAGCGGGTTAATAATCGGCCGTTTAATCATCGCGATTTCCTGGAAACAGAAGAATCAAGGCAGTCGTAAAACACGTGTTTTGTGTGGCTGACGGGAGCCTTTGTTGGCGACTATAAGCGGGCCTAATTGAACAACACCTTTCGCGGATCGAGATTTCATCAGACGCTCCCCACCAGGCAGGCGCGAGGGATGATGACAGTGCGCCCAGACTGACCCAATACGCTTTGTTACCCATCACTGGCGATTCCATTACGGGGAGCAAACACCCTGCCCCCTTCCATGTTCCGTTGGTGACATCTCCCATCGCTCGAAGCGCTACTCACAAGGCTCGGCCCCCGCATTGAGTAACTAGCGCTATCGTACCTCTTTAAGATTTTCACCCATCCCGCCGATACAAACACAAACGCTGGCTTAAGTTCGTGAATCCACTGTGGATGAGCATCGAACATATTTTTCGACTGCAAGAGGGTCTTGTCGTGTTTGATCAGTTACTTGCCATGGTTAATCTGGGAGAGAGGCTTCCGGAGGCTGTTGGCTGGCAATTCATTGGTCCCTACAGATTTTCTCTTCCCGAGGAGGTTTGGGAAGCGATTAACGATGAGCATGCGGAAATTGATGGCACCTTCACCGGCTCAGCGTTGGTTGTGTACAACTACTCAGGTGTTTCGAAGGCTGAAATACGGGTTCTGTATAGCGGCAGCTTTAAGTTCAGACCCAAGGTTTCCTATGGACGCAGGAATGTTCCTGTGAAGTGGGAACACGACAGTGAGAACAATGAAATCATCTTTTATGACACACCTCCCAACGAGAGCATCGAGATAGAGCTGTTTAATGTCTATCAGGATTTTTCCGTGGACCAGGTTCTCGTTGACGGGAAAATGATTACGAAATTCATGAACAGGAGGGCGTTGGCCAAGGCGTATCCCGATCTGTTGTCGAGGCTATTACTTATCAGCTTGCCGATTCTTTTTAGTGTGGTTATCGCGATGACCGCCTACACCAGCTATACCGCTTACAAACAAAATCAGGATAACAAGCTGGTCACTGGAGCATTTGCTGGTTTTACCGGATGCGCACTCTCCGTTTATGACAACCCACCAGGTGAAAAAAGTAGAGAGGAACTCGCCAGAAAAATCAAAAAGCTGGAACCGTGGATGAAGCAGGTGCTGCTTGCGAAGAACAAGGTCTCTTCGGAAACAGATCTTTACGACCTCGACCGGGTAATAATTTGCACCCCAAGCGCGGTGTAATACGAAGGTATGTGCTGAAAGCCTTGAAATATATGGTGTCCCAGGCGGGGTTCGAACCTGCAGCCTTCCCCTTAGGAGGGGGTATTCACAACCCCGAAATTCAACCATTATCCTTATATATCATAGACTTAATGTACGGTTATGTGTGGTTGAGTTTGGCCAAATCAATTATTTTGCCCCCTTAGTGCCCCCTTGAGATCGAGATCAACCCTCTGTATAAACGGCCAATCACAGAAGGGCTCGCACCGCATGGCTATCAAATTATCCAACACCACCCTCAAAACGCTTGAGACCAGAGGAAAAACCTACGAAGTCTACGACTCGAGAACGACTGGCTTTTTCATCCGGGTGTACGCCTCTGGAAAGAAAGCCTACATGGTCGAGTACGCCAGGAAACGTAAGGAGACGATTGGCCGCGTAGGCATCATCACACTAGAAGCCGCACGGAATACGGCCATTAATCTCATCCAAATCGCGAAGGCAAACGGCGGCACCATCCCCAGAAGTCAGCCGAATGAGGGCCAGATGACCCTGAAGCGGTTCATTGATGAGCATTATGAAGCTTGGATGACACAGCACAGGAAAAACCACGCCAAAGATTTGAGCACCTTAAAAAGCGCTTTCGTAGATCTTATGGATATTGAGCTCAGCAAGATTACCCATAAACAGATTGACGATTTGCGAACGAGCTGGCTCCGGTCGGGTAATAAGCCTGCGACGGTCAACCGTAAGACAACTGCACTTAAAGGCCTATTCGCTCGAGCCATCGAGTGGTCATTCACCTCGGCAAGCCCCATAGCTAAAATGGGAGACCTGACTGTTGACGAAAACGAGAACCCCCGCTACCTGAGCGCCGATGAGGAGTCTCGACTCTATGCTCAGCTTGACGCCAGGGAGTCAAGACTGAGAATCGAGAGAGCATCGGCAAACGCATGGAGAATACAGCGTGGTATTCCTCTCCTGGCCGACCTCAACCAAGCACCATTTGCTGATCATTTGAAGCCTATGGTCATCACTCTGCTGAAAACGGGTATACGACGTGGCGAGCTCTTCAATCTCAAATGGAAAGATGTGTATTTGACGGATGGCTATCTAAGCGCCACAGACACAAAAAACGGGAAAAGCCGACATATTCCGCTACACCCCGCGCTTCACGATACCCTGAAAGCCTGGAACGAAGGGCCAGCACCAGAAAACTATGTGTTCCCTGGGCGCGATGGCAGCCGCTTGACAGATGTCAAATCAGCATTCAATAAGGTGATTCAAGATTCAAAGATCGTAGACTTCAGGCTGCACGATCTACGCCATACCTTCGCGTCAAACCTAGTAATGCGTGGGGTGCCTCTCAACACGGTCAGGCAATTGCTAGGGCACAAAGATATTAAAATGACACTACGTTACGCACACCTTTCGAAAGATAACCTCGCAAGTGCCATCGGCCTGCTCTGACCATTAAACCAGGTCTAAAACCGAGCAATTGACAAATTGTCAAGACCCCACGGTACTTTTTTTCATCAGAAGTATTGCGCGCCGCCCTGACTCTGATTAGGATTCCTGCACCAGCATCGACCATGACAGGTGATGCACAGAAAGATAGGCGGACAATGGGAGCGATTCAAAAATTAGCAGTCGGGCCTGACGATGCCGCAGCAATGACCAGTCACAGCAGGAGCGCCATCTATGACGCCATGAACTCGAAAAGCTTAAGGAGCTTCAAAAGTGGGAAGCGTAGACTCATATTGGTTAAAGACTTGGAGTCTTGGCTAAATGAGCTAGCAAAAAGCAACAGCATGTAACACGGAGCATAGGCACGATGCCCAACTTAGACATCCTCCATTAAAGCCCCATTAAATTGGGGCTTTTTGCATCTATATCAATGTGATTAGCTCGCTCACTTACGACCAGCATCACCATGGCGGTAGCCCTGCATAACATCCGCAGACAAGCAAGAGGATCGTCCCTTCGGCGCAGTCGGCTGTTTTGGCCTTGACGGGGGCGGGGATCAATCGTCCTTCGCGCAGCGAGGCCGCTTGAGCGCCGCGTGGTGACAGGGCAGCGCCCTGGTGTTGATCTTGATCTTCCTCCGCAGGAGGCCGCGCTTCTGGAACTTGCGAAGCAAGTGGAAGAAGCATAGTCGGTCACTATGCTTTTAGATTTGAATCAACACTTGCTCCTTTGGAATAATGAAAAAAAGGGGGCAGTGATGTTTCAGTTTGCACATATCGATAGCTATTCTAGGGTAACCCCTAAAGTCGGCAAAACAGGTTCACACTCCGTGAAGTCGATAGTTGCTGAAGCTTCTAGAATCCCTGGAAGTTACCCACATGTCGTTAATCCGCAAGCTCCCGTCTACCTATATGGTGCCCCTTTGAGCGAGCTTGAGTCAGCGTGTAATTTTTGGGCTGACACGCTCAAGGACGCGCGCGGACATAAATTACGAAAAGATGCTTTGTGCTTGTTAGCAGGAGTAATTTCTGCTCCCGCCGAGATAGATCCTAAGTCATGGGAAAAAGTAAAGGCTGATTCAATATCGTGGCTCCATAGAAAGTATGGAGAGCGGCTACAGACTGTAGTTGAACACCTTGATGAATCCAATCCACATATTCATTTCTACTGCGTCCCCCTGGCCGGCGAGCGATTTGATCAGATTCATGACGGTAAAAAGGCTGTCTCAGCCCTAAAGGGCAGGACGAAAGGTGAGCAAAATGCGGCTTATCGACAAGCCATGCGCGGTTGGCAAGACGAATTTGGTGCGGATGTCGGTGTGCTAAATGGTATGTCAAGGTTTGGCCCACGGAAGCGTCGATTAAGCAGAGCAGCGTGGAAGCAAGAGCAGCACACCCAAGAGCAGGTGGCAGCGTCGCTAGCAGCCTCTCAGGAGCTTGCAGCGACTGCTAGCAGCCAAGCTGCTGAGGTCTTACAGGTAGCTAAATCGGAAGCTATCGCCCTCCATCGTAAGACGATCAAGACGGCTGAATTAGAAGTGTTGCATAACTTTGCTCAGAAGAGCGTCCTAGGCAGGCTTGTGGAAATGATAACCAAGCTTTCCAAAGAGAATACCAGGCTTGAGTTAGAAGCTAGGGAGCAAAGGAACGGTGTAAACAACCTGGTTGCACGGCTGGGTAGATATCAGTTTCAGGCAGGCAAATATTTGGGCATATTAAAAAGTGTGAGGCCTAAATTTAAAGAGCTCACCGAGACTGTCGGTCACTTGAGAATTGTCAATCGCTCATTGCGTGACGAACTTGGCTCTGAGCGCAATACTTTATCAAGCGTGGAGAATAAGCTTAGTAGAGCTCTTGCAACCATTGAGTCGTTGCAGGCAGAAATTGAACCTGATGATAGCTCGGAGAACAATATTGCTAATAGATCTGTTCTCGTAAGAAAGCACCCTAGGTTGTTTGAGAGCGGGATGATTTTTGAGCGATGATCTTGGAAGCTTGCTTTACTGCTTTTTTATTATTTTTTGTGCCAGACAATCTCTAGAGGTGGAATTATGGAAAGACTAATGCTTCAAAGTGAAAAACAAGCGCTATCAGATATATCGGTAGCATATGAGCGTTATGGAATTGGTGTTAGGAACTCTGTGCAGGATGTTTTGCTCGAATTTCACGGGCGGCAACGTGAGGGTGATCTCATATCAATGCAAAAAGAATCGCTGCCAGAGGACATATGGCAAGCTCTCTGGGAGGCGCGCTACATGGATGCTGTGGAAGAGGTAGATCGAGACTCTGTGATTGTGGACGTCACAGTGTTGGAGGCTTTAATTGACCTTATGTTAGGAATGCTTGAGGCTCTTTTAAAAGAAGATAGTGAGTATTTTGGCCCCACGCCAAAAAGACAGGTACGTTACCCAGGCGGCGGCCATGAATTAGTTCCCTGGTTACCTGAGCGTTAGGTTGGTTCTATCATGGGTATATATCCAAGGTGGCCGCCACCGTAGGCGTATAGGCGTAACAATCAGGTACCAGCACGGAGGCAGTCCAATCGGAATATTATCTTTTATGCCCCAACACCTGCCATTCACCCCTTTTATGAGTTTCCAATCATAGTTTTCAAGACGTGCCGGGGGAAATGGCGATACATGAGCGGCACCATTGTCCTCTATATTTAAATCATTAACTGTAAGTGCCCCCCCTTGAAAAGTCAGCCCAAGCGACGACGCTAAGCTGTGAGCAACAAGATCGAGCTTATGCTTAATAGCCACTAATTTTGAGGTTTGTTCACCGTAGCGATTCAGTGTAGATGTACGAATAAGCTCCAGCTGATTCAGCCCGTTATCTAAGAGCTTCACGACGCTTGATAGCTGTATCTGTCTACCTATTGTAGTAGGAGCTTGTACGAGGCCGCTAGCCATGGCCTTGAGATGCCCGGGGTCTCTCAGACTTCTCGATACCTTCCTGAGCGCTTGCAATTTGCTCACTAGGCCATTAGCTCCAATAAGCTGGATCTGCCTGACTCCTGCTGATCTTATAGCGTACAAGTTTCGTTTTGAGGCGAGATTTCCCTCCTCATTCTGCATTCGTTGAAACCCAAATGCTAAGTGTTTATAAACGTATGATAGTGGCGTGCTATTTAACTCTCCTGCGGATGATAGTTTTATTATATCTTTCTGATTTTTTTCGAAGTAACCGGACGGGCGGTCGCTGGCCAAATAAATTGACTTTAGCTTTTGCGTCAGATTGGTGAAGAATTCATCTGTTGAAAAAAGGACGATGTGCCAGTGGGGACACCCGTCAAGGTGGGCCTCAACTACTCTCATTCCAAAATAGTTTTCATTAGCCGTATAGGTTTTACTAAGATGTCTAAATAGTTTTCGATAGATACCTTTGAGATGCTCATGTCCATCTTTAAAGCCCGAACCATCATACAGAGATGAAGATGGGTGATATCTGGCTGGGCAGGTCAACGTAATAAGCCCGCAGGCATATTGCCTTTGCTGCGCAAGCGCGACCATACTCTTTCCACTCAAGTAAAGCCTGTTGAACTTTCCACGCTGTGAGTCCTGGTATAATTGTGTTTTTACTAGGCCAAGCGAGGAACCTACCGTCTGTTCAGATAACTTGTAAGCGATAGCTTCGTGCCGATTCTCGAACATTCTATAAGTTGCATCGGAACAATAAGGTGCCAACCCCATCTTAGGGTCGCCCAGCTCCCGCCTCTGCATGGCCAAATGCTCTCGATGAGAGTCGGCGAGCGAGTTGACGTTAGCTCTCCAGAAATACTCACTGCGCAATCTCGCCATTTGACCTTGATCGGTTTTTTCTGAGTCAGGATCAAGTTTGAGCTCGTATTCGTGGCACGTACGAACATAATGTGCGATGCGGTCAGGAGTCAGGCTTAATTGCAGGAAATAGTGATGCTTTGCAATTGATTTTGCGACAAGGCACAACTCATCATTATCCATTGAGGACAACACGTCCAAGGAGGGCGGACAGTATGAGAAGGTTTTATGCACGACTATCCCCGGAAGGGGCATCGTGCCGATTTCAGTTAGCTAAAGCCGCTCACTCATATTGAGTAGCGAAGATAATCTGGCACTACTGAGCTCACTATTCCAATTGCTTATAAACAAGAAAACCTCTCTGGCGATAGTCTTTATCTATCGGCTGAGATTTTTTCATTGAATTCACTGGGTTTGGGGCTTGGCCAACTTCTTAAATGTGCGATAGAAGTAGTCGCATTTCGTATCTCGGCTTAGACCTCTCGTCCATTCCAGGGTAGTTTTCGCAATTGTAGTGGCCACTGTCAGGGCAGCAGGAAGACTCCTGTCGCTGATTCGAATTTTCCCCATCGCCTTTTTAAAGGACTTCGATAATGCCAATCTCGTCTGAAGCCAATATCTCCACTGCAGATGTTCTGACGCTTCTCTGGCAATGCCAGTTAGCAACTGCCGCCTCAATCGAAGAATTGGGTGTGTGGATCAGGTCACAGGGCGGAGGGGATGCCTACGATAAGGCTCTAGCTGCGCTTGAAGCCCTTGATACAAACGCGAACGCCATTGCTATCGGAATTACTGAATTGCGTCGATAGCATCATAAAACGACCGTTTGGTGATGCGTGAAATTAACAATCATAGCCGTATCAAAAAAATAGCCTTGAAGATTTATTGATACCAACCTACAGTGATACCACGTTTAATGATACGTGAGCACATCCCATGTCCCGCACATTTCTATACTGCCGTGTTTCAACATCCACTCAGTTCACTGCAAACCAAGTGCACGAAGTGAAAGCATCCGGATTCGACGTACAGGCAAGCCGGGTAATAGAAGAAGTCATATCGGGCAGCATCGCTGCCAGTGAACGCCAAGGGTTTCAAAAGCTATTAGATCGGATGGAAACAGGTGACGTACTGATCGTGACCAAACTGGACCGTTTGGGCCGAAACGCGATGGATGTGCGTCAGACTGTTGAACATCTAGCTGGAATTGGAATTCGTGTACATTGCTTAGCATTAGGCGGCGTAGACCTAACCAGTCCGGCAGGCAAGATGACAATGCAGGTTTTGAGCGCCGTAGCTGAATTTGAACGTGACCTGCTGATAGAACGCACTCAGCAAGGGTTGATACGTGCTAAAGCTGAAGGAAAGCAGCTTGGTCGTCCTGTTGCAGTCAAGACCAGAAACGACGTACAGCGACTGAAGCAGCAGGGCCTAATTCAGACACAAGTTGCCAGTGAGTTAGGTGTAGGCATCGCTACGGTAAAGCGTCATTGGAATGCTCAAGTCATTCCGACGAGGGTGTAGAAGAACATATAATTCTACTTTGAAGTAGGCTAAGTGAATCCCATAACACGTTTTCCATCCGGTGAATATGCCAACACCACGATGAGCCATCGAACAGCAGACAACGCAACACCAGTCGCACAGCACCTGAAATTCAAGGGCGTTATGCAGAGAATCGATCCATTCAGATGGAGAACTAGCGTGATTGCTATATAGCTTAATCGAAATACAATTCAATTAGTTAATAGCATTCCGCGATTAAAAAGCGAAGGCTGAAGAACTCGCATACTTTTTAATTTAGTGATAATGATAGAGCGAAACCAGATTCGCTCTATCATACAAAAACTTAGCCCGATCGAGCGGCGCTAATCAAGTCGACGACAGTGGTAAGATTGGATCGGACGTTCTGCACTGTTCGGACATTTGAAAACGTGATACTACCTGCATTAATTGCAATATCGATATCCGCTATAGCAGCTTTACAGGCCTGCTCGAAAGCCACTTTCTGACCAGGACCAAAATGACGATAGTTCGTCTCATAAACATCCTTGTATTTTTCAACCTGTCGAAATTTGTGTATATCATTCGGCACTTTTTTCAACAGCAAATTTGCGTCGTTGAATAGTTTAAAGGCTTCCGCCGCATTAGTATTAACCAAACAAAGCTTAATAAACAATCTACTTTGCTGAGTGTCGATCTGAACAGTATGATAACCATCTCTTTTCGAAGCAAGGGCGTATGCCTGATCAAGTAACACTTGAGCCTTAGTGTAGTCGTCATATGTCAAAAGCGCCATTGCGTACTGCAACCAGAAATGAGGATCGTTTTTCAACCAACCTAAAACTCGCTTCAATTGTTCGTAATATTTGACCAGATTGTTTTTTCGCAAAGTCTCTGACAACAAACGTTCAACAACCGAAAATCGCAAAAGGGATTTCAAAAGATGCGCTTTCTCAAAAGAGTCGCCTCTAGTCTCATTTAAGATAGTAACGATTGATATCAACTTATCTACAGTATACGCTGCTGCAAAATGATCTTTAATCAATGTCAAGGCAAACAAACTTGACTTAGCTTTGACATTTGTACCTTCGATTCGGAACACCTGAAGGAAGTCTGGATTATCTCTTAACTCAACCGAAAAAATAGCATCGGTCCCCGCCACTTCTGAAATTAGACTGGAATTAAGCGGCATATCCAAGAAACCCAAAAGCGAAATAGAGAACACTGTCGACTTTATATTCTCATCAGTAAACAGTCGCTTTGTTAATGCAGCTATGCGACTCGTCATCTGAGGTGCTTGCAATAGGGTTAGGAGCGTAAGAGATATTTGACGTCTATTGGAGTCTGCGACAAATGATTCTTTTCCTTTCTCCGAAAGATATGCCTTCTCCCCCCAGAACCCCACGTTATCGATAATCGAAATAAAGTCAGAAACCTCCCCCCCATCTAACTCATCAATATAAATTTCGTGAAAACCAATACCCATCTCCACTAACTTCGGACGATTTCTTTCATGAATGGTGGTACGTGCAGCAAGTATAAGTTTAACATTCGTCGGATTTAGATTATAAAAATGACGAATCAAGTCAATATGCTGCTCATAACTATCTATCACAAGATATGCAACTCCTGTGATCTTAGCAATCTTTTCAAGGTCATGAAAATTATAAGAACTTGATTGCTCCACAACATATACAGCGCCACCATCTAAAGATAGTTCGGCGGTCAGACTACGAAGAAAAATTGTCTTTCCGTTCCCCATCTCTCCTGCAACAAGTAAATTACCGTTATCCCTTAGAAGATTTTTCGCTTCATTCAGAGACGTGCGCCTTACTAAAATCGGGGTTCTATCGGAAGCTGTCAAAGCAGAGTCTATAACTCTATCTTGAATATCACCATACATCAAAAACCGATCAACATCAGAATCCCGAACAGTTGCATCCGACTGCGTGTGCTCATATTTTGGAATACTAAGCGGGCCTAAATCGACCTGATCTGAAATAAGTGCTGGCAACTTCTCATCTAACAGCACACCGAACGCCTCAGCTCCGATTGCCAAAATACTGCCAAATGGTTCGATCTTGAATCGACTTATTTCATTAACCTCAGGACGAGTCACGAAATACGTCTTGTCAAAGAAGTCTTTGTTTTCATAAAGTATTTTTTCAATCTCTATATCATACAAAGAGTAACCAACAAAAACCAACGCCGAGCACATCTCAAGATCACGTCTAAATGAATAATTCCATTTAGAACTCGTAAACGAATCTGTCGACAAATAAGAGGAGTGAGAAAGCTTAAACGTGGAATTCAAAGTATCTTTCGTCAGACTTTTCAAGGAGCCGTTCAAATGAACACATAGATTTTTTGATTTCAAAATCTCATTTGGAGAGTCATCCAAGTCAGCGACCTTTATAAGTTTTCCAGTTTCTTCCGCAGCACGCTCGATACAAAGGTCATAGTTGGTAGTATATATACGGCGCCATGGAGCCCCGCTAATTGAAACTTGGTGAGGCAACACTTTCCTGACTGTGAAGGTAGACTCAAGATGATCAATAAGTATTTGCGAATCATTGGCACGCAAAAACCTTTCTGAGGCGTATCGCAAATCCTTACATGAATCAAACGAACCTAATTTACCAATTGATTCCGCCAACAAAGCTGCCGTAGGAAATTCGCTACCATCTAAGCTAATTGCCCCACTTGAAAATCCTGAACCTACAAATAAGACCGCGTTACCAGTTGCTATCTTAGCAAGTAACTCTGAATGATCGATTTTTTGAATCGGAAAATTTGAAGGGTCCAGTTTTTTCATTACAACTCCCTGCTTTATTAAAATCGGCGTACCACAAATTACCACAATTGGGACGCTGTGTATAAAACACTTGAAGATGGGTCATGGCCATACCCGACGCGCAAAATTACTGCCAGAAACCGTGAACCCAATCGCGGTAGCTAGACGAAAAAAAGGCTGACACAATACCTTCTCCAGCCTAGAACCTTTCAAGGTTGCCCTAGCCACTTAACCAACCAGGTCAGAGTGTGCCAGCGTATCCACGAATGGTACCTGTGCAGGGGGTCGCTCATTAGATAGTGACGGCCCATTGGCGCCTGAAACGGTTGGGCTAGGCATGACGCAGTTCAACTGAACCAAAGATCATGATTGGATTGAGGTGATACGCAGTACAAAATTACTATGCTTGCGCTAATCGGGACGGCCGCCCCATATTTGTCGAACAACAATACAGGTGCTTTCGCGAAAAATTATTTCATGGTGAGACGTGGAACAGTTGAAGCAGACTCGATAATATCGCAGCCACCGGCGCACCACTTAGGTGAACCTATACGCTGTCACACTTCGAGTTTTTTGACTGAGAAATCCTTGAGAATTCAAGGACTTGCGTTATGGAGGCAACCCCACCAGCCACACCCCGGCACACAATGTTCCCGCTGTGGCTGCTTCCTTCCGGATCTGACCAGGTTCACGGGTAATCGTTGCGGAGGGACCGATAGGGTCACCATAACAACATCCGCCTAGCAGCGAACGGCGCCATTGTACCTATCTGACGAAAACTTACAACCGCTGCTGCAAGAATAAAAAATGAATGGGCTCAAGCACTTGGATTCGGGTCGAGGCACGCCCTAATTTGAGCGAGGCATACGTGAAGGCGCGTTGCAATCCGCTTCTGTAGCAGTTGCCGAGCTTTGCGAGGCTACGTCCGATTGCGCAGCGATCGCAAACGCTAAGTCAAAACTGAACTGACGCATTGCAACGCCTGACTTTACGACTGCTGCGCAGCCGGACGTAGCCTCGCGGTGCTCGGCAACTGCTACGAGATTTGCCAGCACACACACGTACTAGGCGATTGAAATACCCTGCTCTTTGAGAAACGCCACAAACGCTTCTTCATCCAGCACATTGAGGCCCAGCTCGTTGGCCTTGACCAGTTTTGAGCCCGCCCCCGGCCCGGCTACGACGCAGTGGGTTTTGCCAGAGACCGAACCCGAGACTTTGGCGCCCAGACTTTCGAGTTTGTCTTTGGCCACGTCACGGCTCATTAACTCCAGCGAACCGGTCAGCACCCAGGTCTGCCCAGCCAGTGGCAAACCTTCTACGGCTTTTTTCTCGCTCTGCCAGTGCATGCCGAAGTCGCGCAGTTGCGCTTCGACTTCCAGCGCCAGACGAGCATTGTCCGGGTTATCGAAAAATTCGCGCACTGCCTTGGCTTGCTTTTCAGGCAGGGCCTGACGCATGTCCAGCCAGTCGGCATTTATCACGCCTTCCAGGGTGCCGAATTTGTCTGCCAGTTTTTGCGCCCCGCCCGGCCCGACCGATGGAATATGCAGTTTGTCGATAAGCCCGCCCAAGGTGGCACTGGCGGCAAACTCGGCGCCCAACTCGCCCTGATCCTGCAATTGCAGGCCACGCTCCAGCAATTGGGCAATCACTTGCTGGTTGTGGTCATCACTGAAGAAGCTGTGGATCTCATGAGCCACTTCCAGGCCCACATCCGGCAAGTAGGTGAGCACTTGAGGTAGAGCACGCTGGACGCGCTCCAGGGACGCCAATGAGCGCGCCAGCACCTTGGCCGTCTCTTCTCCTACATCGGGAATACCCAAGGCGTAGATAAAACGAGCCAATGTCGGACGCTTGCTATCGGCAATGGCCTCCAGCAAGTTCTTGCTGGACAGCTCGGCAAAGCCTTCCAGGTCAACAATTTGCTCAAACGAAAGGATGTACAGGTCGGCAGGTGAACTGACCAGGCCTTCATCGACCAACTGCTCGACGCTTTTTTCACCCAGGCCTTCAATGTCCATCGCACGTCGCGAGACGAAATGGATGATTGCCTGTTTAAGCTGAGCACCGCAGGCCAGGCGCCCGACGCAGCGATACACGGCGCCTTCGCTAATGGTTTCACGGCCCTTGCTGCGCTTGATCAGCTGCGTGCGTTCAACGTGCGAACCGCACACCGGGCAGTTTTCAGGGATGTGTACCGGACG
The DNA here is from genome assembly GCF_034347405.1 of Pseudomonas sp. CCC3.1. NCBI lineage: Bacteria > Pseudomonadati > Pseudomonadota > Gammaproteobacteria > Pseudomonadales > Pseudomonadaceae > Pseudomonas > Pseudomonas sp. CCC3.1. The sequence goes on along the minus strand of NZ_CP133778.1, from coordinate 1,400,435 downwards.
CGCATCGTCGGGACGACGCTCAAGCACCACTTGCACCACCTGTGGAATGACATCGCCAGCACGGCGAATAATCACCGTGTCACCAATCATCAGCCCCAAACGCGCCACTTCGTCCATGTTGTGCAGCGTGGCATTGGACACGGTAACGCCCGCCACCTTGACCGGCTTGAGGCGCGCGACCGGGGTCACCGCCCCCGTACGCCCAACTTGAAACTCGACATCCAGCAGTTCAGTCAGCTCTTCCATGGCCGGGAATTTATGAGCGATGGCCCAACGCGGCTCGCGCGCACGGAAACCCAGTTCGCGCTGCGAGGCCAGGTTGTTGACCTTGAACACCACGCCGTCGATTTCGTAAGGCAAAGCGGCACGGCGCTCGCCGATATCGCGGTAGTAGTCCAGGCACTCGGCAATGCCTTTGGCCAGTTTCAGCTCGTGGCTGATGGGCATACCCCATTGCTGCAACTGTTTGAGGTTGCCGATGTGGGTGTCTGAAAACTCTTCAGAGACCTGCCCCAGACCATAGCAGCAAAATTCCAGCGGGCGGCTGGCGGTGATTTTCGAGTCCAACTGACGCAAGCTGCCTGCCGCTGCGTTACGCGGGTTGGCAAAGGTTTTACCGCCCGCCGCGAGCTGAGCCTCATTGAGACGATCAAAACCAGCCTTGGACATAAAGACTTCGCCGCGCACTTCAAGCACCGCAGGCCAGCCACCGCCCTGCAACTTGAGCGGGATGTTGCGCACGGTGCGCACGTTGACGCTGATGTCTTCACCGGTGGTGCCATCACCCCGCGTGGCACCGCGCACCAGAACGCCGTCCTGGTACAGCAGACTGACCGCCAGGCCGTCCAGCTTGGGCTCACAGCTGTATTCAACTTCAGCGCCGCCGCCAAACAAATCACCCGCTGGCAGGTCCAGACCTTCGCTGACACGCCGATCGAACTCGCGCATATCGGTTTCATCAAAGGCGTTACCCAAGCTCAGCATAGGCACTTCGTGACGCACCTGAGTGAACGCAGACAAGGCCGCACTGCCGACCCGCTGAGTCGGCGAGTCTGGCGTCACCAGTTCAGGGTGTTGCGCCTCCAGCGCTTTCAACTCACGAAACAGACGGTCGTACTCAGCGTCCGGAATGCTCGGCTCGTCGAGTACGTGGTAACGGTAGTTGTGCTGATCCAGTTCAGCGCGCAGCTCTAGAATGCGGGTGTTGGCGGCGGTCATGGGGGTGTTCTCTCACAAAGCAAAAGAGCAGCCGAGGCTGCTCAAGTGTTAATTCATTTTGCATTCAGCGGGAGCAAGCACGTTGCTCCCACCGTTTTCAGCGTTTTTGAGTCAGGGCACGGCGCTCGAATTCGACGATGCGCTGGCGGTAGTGCTCGATGGTCTGAGCCGTTAACACACTGCGCTGATCGTCTTTAAGCTCGCCATTGAGCTCTTGGGACAACTTGCGTGCAGCGGCAACCATGACATCAAACGCCTGCTTGGGATGACGCGGACCCGGCAGACCGAGGAAGAAGCTCACCGCCGGAGTGCTGAACAGATCGATGTCGTCCAGATCGAATACGCCCGGCTTCACGGCGTTAGCCATCGAGAACAGCACTTCGCCATTACCGGCCATGCTTTCGTGACGATGGAAAATGTCCATCTCGCCAAAGCGCAAACCACTTTCAAGAATGTTCTGCAGCAGCGCCGGGCCTTTGAAGCCCGCAGGGTCACGACTGATAACGCTGATCACCAACACTTCTTCAGCTGCCTGGGCAGGTTCTTTGCTTTCGACGGCCGAAACGGTTGGCGCAGAACGACCACGCGGCTTGGTTTCAGCAGGGAAATCGTCATCACGGGCACTGAGGCTTGGGCCGTCATCGTCAAGGTCAAGATTGAGGTTCAAATCACCCTGACTTGGCTCACCGCCACGCTTGCCACGCTTGGAACTCTTTTCACGTGCCGGCATGCTCACCGATGGCAGATCCTGCTCATCAAGCTGCGGCTCTTTGTGATCAGGTGTATCCAGGACCCGTGCAGGACCCAGCAACTCAGCGCTGGTCTCCTCATCAGGGACGTTGGAGAAACTGCGATCAAGGCGAAACTTGAGTTTGCCCTTCCCGCCACGCATACGGCGCCAGCCATCAAAAAGAATACCGGCGATGACCACTATGCCGATGACTATCAGCCACTCGCGCAGACCGATTTCCATGTAATCCCGTGCCCCTAAAAAAATGATTCTATGAAGAAGAGCCTAAAGCCCTTTAAAACGTGGCGCCAACTCTATGTTCTGAATGGCGTTTTTCCACGCACAAAAAAATTAGACGCTAAATTAACACGACCAAAGATAACTTTACACCGTCTGTCGCCTTGAGTTAGGGCCATGTGGTGACTGACGAACCAGCCAAATCAGCCAAATCTTAGGGTTTTTCTTACATGAAGAAATTTTTAACCCTACATGCTTATAGCTCAAGCATCGACCATTGCCATTGCCTCCTCAACATCAACCGCAACAAGACGTGAACATCCAGGCTCATGCATCGTCACGCCCATCAACTGATCAGCCATCTCCATGGCGATTTTGTTGTGCGTGATGTAGATGAATTGCACGGTCTGCGACATCTCTTTCACCAACCGTGCATAGCGCCCTACGTTCGCGTCATCCAGCGGCGCATCAACTTCGTCGAGCATGCAAAACGGCGCCGGATTGAGTTTGAAAATGGCAAAAACCAGTGCCAAAGCCGTCAACGCTTTCTCGCCACCGGACAGCAAATGGATCGTGCTGTTCTTCTTGCCCGGCGGCCGCGCCATGATCGTTACCCCTGTATCGAGTAAATCTTCGCCCGTCAGTTCCAAATAAGCGCTGCCGCCACCGAAAACTTTTGGAAAAAGCGCCTGTAATCCACCATTTATCTGATCAAAGGTGTCTTTGAAGCGACTCCGGGTTTCTTTGTCGATCTTGCGAATAACGTTTTCCAGGGTGTCCAGTGCCTCGACCAAATCGGCATCCTGGGCATCCAGATAACGTTTGCGCTCGGATTGCTGCTGGTATTCATCAATGGCCGCGAGGTTGATCGCGCCCAAACGTTGAATACGCGCCGCAATACGTTCAAGTTCTTCTTCGGCCTGCTGCTCGTTGACCTCATTGCTCAAGGTGGCCAGCACCCCGTGCAGGTCATAGCCATCTGCAAGTAACTGATCCTGCAACGCGGTGCGTCGAACGGTCAGCGCCTGCCACTCCATGCGCTGCTGTTCGAGCTGACCGCGAATCAACTGGGACTGTTGCTCGGCCTGATTACGACGTTTTTCAGCGTCTCGCAGCTCTCGATCAGCGTCTTCAAGCGCCAGTTGCGCAACTTTAAGTTCTTCGTCCACGCTCAGGCGCTTGTCGAGCAACTCTTCAAGTTTGAGACGCAGCTCTTCAAGCGGCGCCTCGCCCTCCTCCAGATTGAGTGTGAGCTGCTCACGCTTTTCAGCCAGCCGTTCGGACTGCAACTCCAGACGTTCAAGCGCTTGTCGGGTCGAATCGTGCTGCGCCCTGAGCGAGCCCAGGCGAACTGCCAACTGATGCGCGTGATCCTTGTGCTGACGCGCCTCCTGGCGTACTCGGTCCAGCCGCTCACGCAAGCTGTCGCGCTGGGCCAATAGCAGCTCGCGCTGCTCGGTATCGGTGGCCATGGCGTCCAGCGCTTCCTGCAAGTTCAGTCGTGCCTCGCCGACGTGCTCATGCTCCAGCGCACGCTGCTCACCCAACTCAGCGAGTTCTTCATCCAGGCGTCTGCGGCGCAAGGTCAATTGCTCGACCTTGGCTTTGCTGGCAGACAGTTTGGCCTTGATCTCACCTTGTTGGCGGGCTTCGTCCTGCAAGCGGCGGCGAACCTGCTCACGGGCGTCTTCTTGCGCGACTTGTTGCTCGCGCAAGCGTTGCAAGTGTTCTTCAAGGGAAGCAAGGGTGGCCTCACGCTCTTCACGCTCAACACCCAGTCGCTGGATTTCCTGACCTCGGGCCAACACGCCACTTTCAGCTTCGCTGGCACGTCGAACCCGCAAAAAATTACGCCCGACCCAGTAGCCGTCACGGCTGATCAGGCTTTGCCCATCGTTCAATTGCCCGCGCAAGGCCAGCGCCTGCTCAAGGGTTTCAACCGGTTTGACCTGCCCCAGCCACGGCGCCAGATCAAAATCGGCCTCGACTTTGTCCAGCAAGCTGCCCGCCACACGACTGGCCTGCGCATCGGCGCTGAACAAGCGCAAATCGCCTTGGGCAAAGCCCGCCAGATCAAGCTGCGAAAAGTCATCCACCAACACCGCTTGCAAGTCCGCACCCAGCACGGTTTCAACCGCAAGCTCCCAGCCTGCGTCTACCCGCAGACCTTCGGCCAAACGCGGGTGCTCAGCCAATTGCTGATCGCGTAGCCATTCGCCAGCACCGGTGCCCGGATCAAGCGCGGCTTGTTGCAGCGCCTCAAGGGAAGCCAGGCGGCCGTTGAGCCGCTGCAACTCGCCCTGAGCCTGCTGCTGGTTTTGCGTGGCCTGCTGCAACTCGTGGCGTACTTGCTCCAGGCGCTCGATGACCTGCTCTTCGCTGGCCTGCAACTCTTCTTGCGTCAGCTCACTGGTCGCCAGTTGCTCACTCAGCTCAAGGATCGCAGCATCTTCCGGGTCTGCGGCCAGCAAGGCGCGCTCTTCGGTCATTCGGCGCTGGCGCTCAGCCACCCGCTCCATGCTGGTTTCCAACTGCTGGATGCGCGCCTGCAACACTTCAGATTGGCGTTGCGGTTCGGCCGAGCGCAGGTTGAAGGCATCCCACTGCTCTTGCCAGCCGTGCATGGTGTGTTCGGATTCTTCGAGGGCGGCGGCGGCTTCTTCGGCCGCAGCGCTGGTCAGCTCTTGCTCGGGTGCGAGCATGTCGAGCTCTTCGCCCAAGGTCGCGAGCATTGTGCGGTCATGGCCCAGGTGCGATTCGGTTTCAAGACGCGAACGCTCGGCTTCGCGCAGGTCATCTTGCAACTGACGCAAACGCTGCTGGCCGTGCTGAATGCTTTGCTCAACCCGGGCGATGTCACCACCGACCGAATAGAAGCGCCCTTGCACCAAATTAAAGCGCTCTGACAGATCATGGTGCCCGTCACGCAGGCGTTCGATGCTGGCATCCGCGTTACGCTGGTCTGCAACCAGGGCTTCAAAACTCACTTCCTGGTTGCCAATGACGGCTTCGCGCTGGCCCACTTGCTCGTTCAGGGCTTGCCAGCGCAAAGCTGACAACTGTGCCTTGAGCTGACGCTCTTCAGCCTTGTATTCCTGATACTTCTCGGCCGCCTGGGCCTGGCGATGCAGACGCTCAAGCTGGCGCCCCAGCTCGTCACGCAAGTCGGTCAGGCGCGCCAGGTTTTCGTGGGTGCGGCGAATGCGGTTTTCGGTCTCCCGGCGACGCTCCTTGTACTTGGAGATGCCAGCCGCTTCTTCAATAAAGTTGCGCAGGTCTTCGGGCTTGGACTCGATCAACTTCGAGATCATGCCTTGCTCAATGATTGAGTAGCTGCGCGGCCCCAGGCCCGTACCCAGGAAAATATCGGTGATGTCTCGGCGACGGCACTTGGTGCCGTTGAGGTAGTACGTGGTCTGGCTGTCGCGGGTTACTTTGCGGCGAATGGAGATTTCGGCGTAGGCCGCGTATTCCCCCAGCAGTGTGCCGTCGGAGTTATCAAAGACCAGCTCGATACTGGCCTGACTCACGGGTTTGCGGCTGGTGGAGCCGTTAAAGATGACATCGGTCATCGACTCGCCGCGCAGGTTCTTGGCCGAGCTCTCGCCCATTACCCAGCGCACGGCGTCGATAATATTCGACTTGCCGCAACCGTTAGGGCCGACCACGGCCGCCATATTGCTCGGAAAGTTAACCGTCGTGGGGTCAACGAAAGACTTGAAACCCGCCAGCTTGATGCACTTGAGGCGCACGCTTAGGCAACCGTCAAGGCTGACAACACCAGGTCACAACTGCGCTGAGCGTAACGGCTCAGTACCACACGAATTTGCGAAAGATCACGCGCCAAAACCGCTTCGAGCAACTGCGCAAACAGCGCCAGGAACTCGCTCATCTCAGCCTTGCGTTGTTCCAGTGCCAGGTAATAGGCACGGCTCATGGCCGGGTGCAGATTTTCGACGGTTTCTTGCAGGTACGGATTGTCGGCAAATGGGTAAGCCGCACGCATCACGTTGAAGCTGTCTTCAACAAAGGCGCTGATGTCCTGACGCTCATAGCTGTCAGTCAAGCGTTGTTGAATTTGCAGGAAGGGCCCCAGGTCCGCCGGGACGGTCCAGCGCTGGGCAACGGCATTGCCGAGCAAAATGTACATTTCGCTCATCAAGGTGCACAGGCTCTGCACCTTGTGCGCAGTCAGCTCGGTGACATGGGCGCCACGCCGCGGAAGGATGGCGATCAAATGTCGGCGCTCAAGGATCAGCAACGCCTCACGAACAGAGCCACGACTGACATTGAGTGCCAGCGTTACCTTCTGTTCTTGAATGCGTTCCCCAGGCTTGAGCTCGCCACGAATAATCCGTTCGGCGAGGTGGTGAGCGATTTGCTCGGCGAGGCTATCCGGCGCCTTGAACGTCATGTTTTACCTTCAAAATCTTAGATCAGTGCAGGCGGCGAAGTGTAACCCACTTGCGAGGTACTCGCAGAGTGTCTCGGCCGTTGAAATTGGCACGATATAAGCAAATAAACCTTCCAGCGATCAAGCATCGGGATGACTGAGCCTCATTTCTTGACCCCCAAGTCAGCAATGACTAGATTCAGCTCATCCCGCCCGACAAAAACAATGATGTTGCGAGGCCTCCTGTGATCCAGTTTCTACTCAATCAGACATTACGCACTGAGCACACACTGGACCCGAATCTGACGGTGCTTAATTACCTGCGCCAGCACCTGCACAAGCCCGGTACCAAGGAAGGCTGTGCCAGCGGTGACTGCGGCGCATGCACGGTGGTGGTGGGCGAGCTGCATGTCGATGATCAAGGCGTTGAAGGCCTGCGTTATCGCAGCCTCAATTCATGCCTGACGTTCGTGTCTGCCCTGCACGGCAAACAACTGATCAGCGTCGAAGACCTCAAGCACCAAGGTCGACTGCACAGCGTGCAACAAGCAATGGTCGACTGCCACGGCTCACAGTGTGGTTTTTGTACGCCGGGCTTTGTGATGTCGCTGTTTGCGCTGCAAAAAAACAGCCTGGGCGCCGACAGTCATCAGGCCCACGAAGCACTGGCAGGCAATCTGTGCCGCTGCACCGGCTATCGACCGATTCTGGCCGCCGCCGAACAAGCCTGCCACTCCCACCCTGCCGACCAATTTGATGCACAGCAGGCGACGACCCTCGCCAAGCTCAAGGCCATTACGCCGAGCGCAACCGGCGAGCTTAACAACGGCGACAGACGCTGCCTGCTACCCGTGAACATCGACGAGTTGGCGCATCTGTACGAGGCTCACCCTCAGGCCCGCCTGCTGGCGGGCGGCACCGATCTGGCGCTGGAGGTCACGCAGCTCCATCGCCCCCTGCCCGTGATGATTTCCCTGGGACAGGTTGCCGAGATCAAACGTATCGAGCGCTTCGCCGATCGCCTCGAAATCGGCGCGGCAGTGTCGCTGACGGATGCCTACAGCACGCTCAAGACTGAATACCCAGACTTCGGCGAACTGTTGCAGCGCTTCGCCTCGCTGCAAATTCGCAATCAGGGCACGCTGGGCGGAAACATCGGCAACGCCTCGCCCATTGGTGATTCGCCGCCGTTACTGATTGCCCTTGGCTCACACTTGATACTGCGCAAAGGTCAGACGCGTCGCACATTGGCGCTTGAGGATTACTTCATTGACTATCGGGTGACCGCCCGCGAAGAAGGCGAATTTATCGAAAAAGTCGTCATCCCGCGCACCAAGACATGTCATCTGTTTCGCGCCTATAAAGTCTCCAAACGCTTGGATGACGACATCAGCGCGGTGTGTGCCGCGTTCAATCTGCACATCGAAAACGGCGTAGTCATCGAAGCCCGAGTGGCCTACGGCGGCATGGCGGCCACGCCCAAACGCGCCAGCGCCTGCGAAGCCGCCTTGCACGGCTCGCCCTGGAACACAGCCACCGTGGAGCGAGCTTGCACCGCCTTGGCGCAGGATTTCAGCCCCCTCTCGGACTTTCGCGCCAGTAAGGAATATCGCCTTTTGAGTGCGCAAAATCTGCTGCGCAAATACTTCATCGAACAGCAAACACCCAACGTTCAAACGCGGGTGACCGCTTATGTCTAATCATCACTCGATCGAACCCTCGCAGGCCGAGTTAAGCGCCCTGTTTGTGCAGGATCTGAAAACCGGTGTCGGGCGCAGCGTCAAGCATGACAGCGCCGAAAAGCACGTGTCTGGCGAAGCGCAGTACATTGATGACCGACTGGAGTTTCCTAACCAGCTACACGTTTATGCACGCTTGTCTGACCGGGCTCACGCCCGAATCATTCGCGTCGATACTACGCCGTGCTACGCGTTTGCTGGCGTGCGCCTGGCCATCACCCACGAAGACATCCCCGGCCTCAAAGACATCGGCCCGCTGCTGCCTGGCGACCCGTTACTGGCCATCGATAAAGTGGAATTTGTCGGGCAGCCAGTGCTGGCCGTGGCCGCCTGTGACCTAGACACCGCGCGCCAGGCGGCGATGGCGGCAATTATTGAATACCAAGACCTAGAACCGGTGTTGGATGTGGTGGAGGCGCTGCGCAAGAAACACTTCGTGCTCGACAGCCATACCCACCAACGCGGCGATTCTGCCACGGCGCTGGCCAAGGCCTCTCATCGGTTGCAAGGCAGCGTGCATATCGGCGGGCAAGAACACTTTTACCTGGAGACCCAGATCTCTTCGGTCATGCCTACCGAAGACGGCGGCATGATTGTTTACAGCTCGACCCAGCACCCGACCGAAATCCAGAAGCTGGTGGCTGAAGTGCTCGGTGTGTCGATGAACAAAATCGTCGTCGACATGCGCCGCATGGGCGGGGGCTTCGGGGGCAAGGAAACCCAGGCCGCCAGCCCGGCCTGCTTGTGCGCGGTGGTGGCGCACCTGACCGGTCAGCCGACCAAGATGCGTCTGCCACGGGTCGAAGACATGCAGATGACCGGCAAGCGGCACCCGTTTTATATCGAGTACGACGTCGGCTTCGATGACAACGGCCAGTTGCAAGGCATCCAATTGGATCTGGCAGGCAACTGTGGCTATTCACCTGACTTGTCCGGGTCGATTGTCGACCGTGCCATGTTTCACGCAGACAACGCTTATTACTTGGGCGACGCCACCATCAATGGCCATCGCTGCAAAACCAACACCGCCTCGAACACGGCGTATCGAGGCTTCGGTGGCCCCCAAGGAATGGTCGCCATCGAAGAAGTCATGGACCGGATTGCCCGTCATTTGCAGCTCGACCCGCTGGCGGTGCGCAAGGCTAATTACTACGGCAAAACCGACCGTAATGTGACCCACTATTACCAAACCGTGGAGCACAACTTGCTTCACGAAATGACCGCAGACCTTGAGGCCAGCAGCCAGTACACAGAGCGTCGCGCTGCCATCCGGGCCTTCAACGCCGGTAGTCCGATTCTGAAAAAGGGGCTGGCTCTGACGCCGGTGAAGTTCGGCATTTCGTTCACGGCCAGCTTTCTCAATCAGGCCGGAGCGCTGATCCATATCTACACTGACGGCAGCATCCATTTGAACCACGGCGGCACAGAAATGGGCCAAGGCCTGAACGTCAAAGTCGCGCAAGTGGTGGCCGAAGTGTTTCAGGTCGAGATCAGCCGCGTGCAGATCACCGCCACTAACACTGACAAAGTGCCCAACACTTCACCGACCGCGGCGTCCAGCGGTGCCGACCTGAATGGCAAAGCAGCGCAGAACGCAGCCGAGATCATCAAGCAGCGACTCATTGAATTTGCTGCCAGCAACTATCAGGTCAATGCACAGGACGTGATTTTTCATAACGGTCTTGTACGCGTTGGCGAGCAGATCCTGAGCTTTGAAGCACTGATACAGCAGGCGTATTTTGGTCAGGTCTCACTGTCGAGTACCGGCTACTACAAGACGCCGAAGATTTTTTACGACCGCAGTCAGGCGCGCGGTCGCCCTTTTTACTACTACGCCTTTGGGGCTGCTTGCACGGAAGTGATCGTCGACACCCTGACCGGCGAATACAAAATGTTGCGCACCGACATCCTGCATGACGTGGGTGCATCGCTGAACCCGGCCATCGACATCGGCCAGGTTGAAGGCGGCTACATTCAAGGGGCTGGCTGGTTGACCATGGAAGAGTTGGTGTGGAACGCCAAAGGCAAGTTGATGACCAATGGCCCGGCCAGCTACAAGATCCCGGCCGTAGCCGACATGCCTCTGGATCTGCGGGTCACGCTGGTCGAAAACCGCAAGAACCCGGAAGACACGGTCTTTCACTCCAAAGCCGTGGGCGAGCCGCCCTTTATGCTCGGCATTGCGGCATGGTGTGCCATTAAAGACGCCGTCGCGAGCCTGGCCGACTATCGCATTCAGCCTGATATTGACGCCCCCGCCACCCCGGAACGGGTGCTGTGGGGCTGTGAGCAGATGCGTAACGCTGTCGCTGCTACAAAGGCGCGAGGAGAAAACCATGAATAACTGGATCAGCGCGCTGGCCGATTTACAGCAACAGGGTGAGCCCTGCGTGCTGGTGACCATCATCGAAGAGCAAGGCTCGACCCCACGCAATGCGGGCTCAAAGATGGTCATCAGCGCCAGCCGGATATTCGACACCATCGGTGGCGGGCATCTGGAATTCAAGGCCATGGACATTGCCCGCGAAATGCTCAGCACCCACACGCAAGGGCCGCATTTACAGCGTTTTAGTCTCGGTGCCAGCCTCGGCCAATGCTGTGGCGGTGTCGCGGTGCTGCTGTTCGAACCGATGTGCCAAGTGCAGGCGCAGATCGCCGTGTTCGGCGCCGGTCATGTCGCCCGCGCGCTGGTGCCGCTGCTGGCTAGCCTGCCGTGCCGCGTGCGCTGGATCGACTCGCGTGAGCAGGAGTTCCCTGCGCTCATCCCAGACGGCGTACGCAAAATCGCGACCGAAGACCCGGTCGATGAGATCAATGAGCTGCCTGTGGGTTGCTACTGCATCGTCATGACGCATAATCACGCCCTGGACCTGGAACTCAGCGCCGCCCTGCTCAAACGCAACGACTTTACTTACTTCGGCTTGATTGGTTCTAAAACCAAGCGCATGAAGTTTGAACATCGCCTGCACGAGCGAGGCATCAGCGCCGCCCATGTGCAGCGCATGCGCTGCCCAATGGGCTTAAATGAAGTCAAAGGCAAGTTACCGATTGAAATTGCGATCTCTATCGCCGGCGAAGTCATCGCCACGTATAACGCCCATTTTGGCCAGCACACGGCCTGCACCGCCCCTGCCGGGGTTGAACCGATTAAACAATTGCTGCCGTCTTCACGACGCGGCCATGCCACGCACCGAGAGTTGTTATGACCTGTAAAGCCTATCGCGCCGCCATCCTGCACAGCATCGCCGACCCCGCCAACGTCGGGATCGAGGCCTCCTACGAGTATTTTGAAGATGGCTTGCTGGTGGTCGAAGACGGCAAAATCAAAGCGCTGGGCCATGCCAGTGAATTGCTCGCTGCATTGGCAGCCGACACCGACATCACCTTCTACAGCGATGCGCTGATTACGCCGGGCTTTATCGACACCCATATACACTTCCCACAAACCGGGATGATTGGTGCCTACGGCGAGCAGTTACTCGATTGGCTGAACACCTACACCTTCCCCTGCGAAAACCAGTTCGCCGACAAGGTACACGCTGAAAAAGTGGCGGATATTTTCCTTAAGGAACTGCTGCGCAATGGCACGACAACCGCCTTGGTGTTCGGCAGCGTGCACCCGCAATCGGTGGACGCTCTGTTCGAGGCCGCACAGCGCCTGGACCTGCGTCTGATCGCGGGCAAAGTGATGATGGACCGCAACGCACCAGACTATCTGACAGATACGCCAGAAACGAGCTACAACGACAGCAAGGCGCTGATCGAGCGCTGGCATGGCAAAGGCCGCTTGCATTACGCCGTGACCCCGCGTTTCGCGCCAACCAGCACCCCGGAACAATTAACCTTGGCGGGCAAGTTGCTGAGCGAATACCCGGATGTGTACCTGCATACCCATATCAGCGAAAACCTTCAGGAAATCGAGTGGGTCAAATCGCTGTTCCCTGAGCGTAAGGGCTATCTGGACGTGTACGACCATTACCAACTGTTGGGCGAACGTTCGGTCTTTGCCCACGGCGTGCATTTGTGTGACGAAGAATGCGCGCGCCTGGCTGAAACAGGTTCAGCGGTGGCTTTCTGCCCGACATCCAACCTGTTTCTGGGCAGCGGTCTGTTTAACTTGCCGATGGCCGAGAAACACAAACTCAATGTTGGGTTGGGCACCGACGTGGGCGCGGGCACCAGCTTCTCGCTGCTCAACACGTTGAACGAAGCCTACAAGGTCATGCAGCTACAAGGCGCACGCCTCAATCCATTCAAATCGCTGTATTTGGCCACCTTGGGCGGCGCGCGCGCACTGCGCCTGGAAGACAAGATCGGCAACCTGACACCTGGCAGCGACGCAGACTTCATCGTGCTGGATTACAACGCCACCCCGCTGATGAGCTATCGCCTCCAGCAATCAAAAAACATCGCCGAAACGTTGTTTGTATTGATGACCCTGGGTGATGACCGAACCGTTGAGCAGACGTACGCGGCAGGTAATCTGGTGCATCAGCGCTAAGGTGCTGGACCTTGCGAAAACCTTGTAGTCGCTGACGAAGAATGAGGCTGCGATGAGTTATCCAAAGGCCCTGCGCCCGCATCGCAGCCTCGTACCTCGTCAGCGACTACCGGTCAGCGATGGCCTTTGCCTTTGGTTTGCAGCAGGTGTGAGAACACCGCATGCAGATCATCCGAGGCGCTTTCTTCGTCGAGGTTGAGCTTGCTGTCGATGTGATCCATGTGGTGCATCATCAGGTTCACTGCCAGCGCAGCATCGCGCGCTTCAATCGCATCGATCAGTTGCATGTGCTCGTCATAAGAGCAGTGTGAGCGATTGCCGCTCTCGTATTGGGCAATAATCAGCGATGTTTGCGACACCAGACTGCGCTGGAAGCTGATCAGCGGCGCATTCTTTGCCGCTTCCGCCAGCTTCAAGTGGAACTCGCCAGACAGTCGAATCCCAGCACCGCGATCACCGCGCGAGAAGCTGTCGCGCTCGTCTTGCACCATTTTGCGCAACTCAGCCAGATCATCTGCCGTCGAGTGATTAACGGCCAATTCAGTGATGGCTTTTTCCACCATGCGCCGAGCAAAAAATACCTGACGGGCTTCCTCTACGCTCGGACTCGCCACCACTGCACCGCGATTAGGGCGCAAGAGCACAACGCCTTCATGGGCCAGGCGCGACAGTGCTCGACGAATGATGGTGCGGCTCACCCCAAAGATTTCACCCAGCGCTTCTTCGCTCAATTTGGTGCCCGGCGCCAGGCGCTGTTCGAGAATCGCCTCAAAGATATGCGCGTAGACAATATCGTCCTGGGTTCCACTGCGGCCGGCCTTGCCTGCGCGGGAGGGTTTCTTGAGAGGCTGCAACTGTTCGTTCATGGGCACTCGAATGGGAAAGCGGCGGCGAATAAGGCGTTACGTTAATACGTAAACGGGCGTCGCTGGCAATGAATTAATGCAAAAAAACAGGCCGCATTGTACACAAGCCCGAGTGCGAGCACGACTGTACGGTCATTTGCGCCCCCGGCTGTATTGCAATGAAATGTTACTTTTGCGTTTAGGCTGCGCTCTGTTCGAACTCTATTGAAGAACACTCTGTTCAGTACAAGGAATTGCGTTTTATGACCAACGCCACTCAGCCGCGCTTGCATCCTCTGGCCGACACCTCACCTTCAGCCGTGGTCGCAGGCTTCATTGCGATGATGACCGGCTATACGAGTTCATTAGTGCTGATGTTTCAAGCGGGTCAGGCAGCAGGCTTGACCACGGGGCAAATCTCTTCATGGATTTGGGCGTTGTCAATTGGCATGGCAGTTTGCAGCATAGGCTTATCCTTGCGTTATCGCACCCCGATTACAGTCGCTTGGTCAACGCCAGGAGCGGCACTGCTGATTACCAGCTTGGGTGGCGTGAGTTACCACGAAGCAATCGGCGCTTACATCACCTGCGCAGTGCTGGTCATCATCTGCGGCGTGACCGGCAGTTTTGAGCGCTTGGTCAAACGAATCCCTTCCTCTCTGGCAGCGGCGTTACTGGCAGGCATCTTGTTCAAGATCGGCAGCGAGATTTTCGTGGCCGTACAACATCGCACCGGTTTGGTTATCGGGATGTTTTTCACCTATCTAATCGTCAAACGCCTGTCGCCACGCTACGCCGTATTGGCAGCGCTGGTGATTGGCACCCTGATCGCGGGTGTGCTCGGGCTCCTGGATTTCAGCGGCTTTGCGCTGGAAGTCGCCGTGCCGGTATGGACCACACCTTCCTTCTCGCTGGCGGCGACCATCAGTATTGGTATCCCGCTGTTTGTGGTCGCCATGACGTCGCAAAACATGCCGGGGGTCGCGGTATTACGGGCCGATGGCTATACCGTGCCAGCCTCACCACTGATTACCGCTACTGGCGTGGCCTCGTTACTGCTCGCCCCGTTCGGCTCACACGGGGTTAACCTCGCGGCCATCAGCGCCGCAATCTGTACCGGGCCGCACGCCCATGAAGACCCTAAGAAACGCTACACAGCGGCTATGTGGTGCGGGATTTTCTACGGTATTGCCGGCGTATTTGGTGCAACGCTGGCCGCTCTGTTTGCCGCGCTGCCTAAAGAACTGGTGTTGTCAATTGCAGCGCTGGCCTTGTTTGGCTCAATCATCAATGGCCTGACGATCGCCATGAGCGAATCGAAAGAGCGTGAAGCTGCACTGGTGACATTTATGGTGACCGCATCGGGGATGAGCCTGTTTTCGGTCGGCTCTGCTTTCTGGGGCATTGTGGCAGGCGTGTTGACCTTGATGATCTTGAACTGGAAAACCCGCTAACCTGGCGCACGTAAAATCTGTAGCCGCAGCCTTTGGCAGTGACTACAGAGTATCTGCCTAAATCGCCATCGCCCCGCCATCAATGGCCAGGGCATGGCCCGTGGTAAACGCAGCACCATCCGAACACAGATAGAGCACGGCACTCGCCACCTCTTCAACCTTACCAATACGCCCCACAGGGTGAACGGCCGCAGCGTATTCAGCCTTTTTAGGGTCTGCCTCATAAGCGCGCCGAAACATATCGGTATCGATCACCGCCGGGCACACCGCATTCACGCGGATTTTTTTCTTCGCATATTCAATGGCTGCCGACTTGGTCAGGCCAATCACTGCATGTTTGGACGCCGAGTAAATGCTCATTTTGGGGGCTGCGCCCAGACCCGCCACCGAGGCAGTATTGACGATGGCACCACCGCCCTGATTCAGCATCAGCGGCAACTGATACTTCATACACAACCAGACACCTTTGACGTTCACCCCCATGATCGCGTCGAACTCGTCCTGCGTCCCGTCAGCCAAGCGCCCGTGTTCAATCTCGATCCCAGCATTGTTGAAGGCGTAGTCCAAACGGCCGTAAGTGTTAATGGTCTGCTCCATCAAGTGCTTCACGTCGACCTCAATCGTGACATTGCAGCGTACAAATAGGGCAATACCACCGGCAGCCTTGATCTGTTCAACAGTCCCCTCCCCGCTTGCGGCATCCAGATCCGCCACGACGACTTTCAAGCCCACAGCCGCAAAAGCCAACGCAGTGGCTCGTCCTATGCCCGCGCCACCACCCGTGACCACCGCCACCAGACCGGAAAACGTCATGCTCATTGTTTTTATCCTCGAAGGGGAAATACGTGTTCAGTGTAGGCACGCGCTAACAGACACTGATTATTCGAAGGGATAAAAACCTGCCTAGTAAAATCACTCCAACGGATAGAAAACCATTCGTAAAGCCACATTAACTTGCTGTGACGGCCAAGAACGTCTATCAACAGACTTTGCCTTAACGATGAGTGCCCACGATGACCGCCGAGACTAACCGCCAATTCCTTCTCGCTAAACGCCCCGTCGGTGCAGCCACCCGCGATACCTTCACCTATCAACAAGTCCCCGTTGCCGAAGCCCGCGACGGACAGATCGTGGTTAAAAATGAATACCTGTCCCTGGACCCGGCAATGCGTGGCTGGATGAATGAAGGCAAGTCCTACATACCGCCTGTGGGTTTGGGCGAGGTGATGCGCGCATTGGGTGTCGGCAAAGTGATTGCTTCAAAGCATCCAGGCTTTGCCGTCGGCGACTGCGTAAACGGTGCACTGGGTGTGCAGGATTACTACGTCGGTGAGCCGCGCGGCTTCTACAAAGTAGACCCGACACTGGTGCCATTGCCTGTTTATTTGTCGGCGCTGGGCATGACGGGCATGACCGCCTACTTCGCTTTACTCGAAGTCGGCGCGCCCAAAGCGGGTGACACTGTGGTTATTTCTGGTGCTGCGGGTGCCGTGGGCAGCATTGCCGGACAGATTGCCAAGCTGAAGGGCTGCCGCGTGATAGGTATCGCCGGCGGAAAAGAAAAGTGCGCGTACCTGGTTGAAAAACTGGGCTTTGACGGCGTTATTGACTACAAGAACGAAGAAGTTCTCGCAGGCCTGAAACGCGAATGCCCTAAAGGCGTCGATGTGTATTTCGACAACGTAGGCGGCGACATTCTTGATGCTGTGCTCAGTCGTCTGAACTACAAAGCCCGCGTGATCATCTGCGGGGCAATCAGTCAGTACAACAATAAGGAAGCCGTCAAAGGCCCGGCGAACTATCTGTCGCTGCTGGTGAACCGTGCACGCATGGAAGGTTTTGTGGTGATGGACTATGCCGACCGTTATGTAGAGGCCGGGAAAGAAATGGCAGGCTGGCTAGCAAAAGGCCAACTGACAAGCAAAGAGGATATTGTCGAGGGGCTGGAAACCTTTCCAGAGAGCCTGCTGAAGCTGTTCAGTGGTGAGAACTTCGGCAAGTTGATTCTGAAGGTTTAAAACGCAGATCGCCGCAGCCCAGGCTACGGCGACCTGACGTGCACGCTTAAGCTATTTCGGCAACAACGGCAGCCAATGCTTTGGCCGGGTCAGCCGCTTGGCTGATTGGGCGGCCAATGACCAGATAATCAGACCCTGCATCCAACGCCTGACGCGGAGTCAAAATGCGACGCTGGTCATCCAGTGCGCTGCCTGCGGGACGAATCCCCGGCGTCACCAGTTGTAGCGATGGGTGAGCGGCCTTCAGGGCTTGTGCTTCCAAAGCCGAGCACACCAGCCCATCCATCCCGGCCTTCTGGGCCAGAGCAGCCAAACGCAAGACTTGCTCTTGAGGCTCGATGTCCAGGCCGATTGCAGCGAGGTCTTCACGCTCCATGCTGGTCAATACAGTCACACCAATCAGCAGCGGCTGAGGCCCGGTACGCTTGTCCAACTCTTCACGGCACGCCGCCATCATGCGCAAGCCGCCCGAGCAGTGAACGTTAACCATCCACACACCCATCTCGGCTGCGGCCTTAACAGCCATTGCCGTGGTGTTTGGGATGTCATGGAATTTAAGATCCAGGAACACCTCAAAACCTTTATCACGCAGAGTGCCGACAATTTCCGCTGCACAGCTGGTAAACAGCTCTTTGCCCACTTTCACGCGGCACAGTTTAGGGTCCAACTGATCAGCCAATTTCAGTGCGGCGTCACGCGTCGGGAAATCCAGGGCGACGATGATAGGAGTCTGGCAGTCGGACATTAGCGGGTTCTCAGGCTGGTCGAAATCGGCGCGCATTATAGCGGAAGCAGCCGCCTACCGGCACCCGATGATCGTATTTTCGTGACTTTAATCATCTTGAGGTGAACCAGAGCGCACAAAAAGATAACCGGCCTACAATGAAACCAGTGGGGTACTCACACACTCAATAGGATAGACAGCAATACGCAGCGCAAATTTTTTGCTCAGCATCTTGCTCATCAAGGAGAAAACAATGCCCTGGTATGCTTGGTTAATTCTCATCGTAGCCATTGGCGCCATCGTTGGCGGCCTGATGACCTTGCGTGAAACGGCCAATAAAGTTGAATTGACCGACGAAGAACGCAAGCGTGTTGCTGAACGCAATGCTGAGATGGATGCAAAAGAATCAAAGGACAAATAACACAGAGATCGCTCTCAGTGTGGAATCAAGAAATTGAGTTCTGAGAGCAACTCTGAAAAACACAAATGAGCAAAACAGAAGTGTAAGGACTTGATACTCAACGCTAAGATGCATTTAGTGCACTAAAGAGACAGCTGCCATGCGGTACTCACAAAATCATAAAGCCCTGACCCATCAGCGCATCATCAAAGAAGCCGCTGGTCTCTTTCGAAGAGATGGAATTGGAGCAACAGGCCTGCAACCGCTCATGAAATCCCTAGGGCTGACCCACGGTGGTTTCTATGCTCACTTTGCTTCCAAAAACGAACTGGTAGAAAAAGCCCTGCAACAGGCCGCCAGCGAAGTTGACGGCTTGTGCGCTGAAATATTCAGCCAACCCCAGCCCTTGAATGCCTTTATCGATACCTACCTGTCGCAGTGGCATGTGACCTCCCCGCATGAAGGGTGCCCATTGCCAACCATGTCTGCCGAAATGGCCCAACAAAGGATTGCCAGCCCGACGACCGACGCAGTGATCAATGCCAGGCTCAAACAAATAGAGAACACACTGCCGGGTTCAGATGCAGAAGAGCAAAGCATCATGATATTTGCGGCGTTAGTGGGGGCATTGGTGCTGGCTCGTAGTGCCGACAGCGATGAGTTAAAAGAGAAAATATTGGCTGTAACGCGTAATACGTTAAAGCAATCAGTCGAATAGGCACTAAGCGCAAAAACCCAAAAGGCCAGTCTTTGACTGGCCTTCTGCATTCAACTGCTTAATTTAGTTAACCGCGACCCTGTCGCGATTCTTCTCAAAAATAGCCTTGCCGATCCCTTTGACTTCCAGAAGCTCATCCGCCGAGGCAAAGTCACCGTTAGCCTCACGATAAGCGACAATTGCTTTTGCCTTGGCGGAGCCTACTCCAGAGAGTTCACGCTGAAGTGTCGCCTCATCTGCAGTGTTAAGGTTGATCGTCATGATTTGGGCATCAGGCGAGGCAATCGTAGCCACGACCGGCTGAGCAGCATCTGCCGTAGGCGTAGCGTGAACCGCGCTGGACATACCGACCATCAAAGCCAGAAACATCGAAGGGAGAAAGGCAATACGCATAAGTGACACTCCAATACATCGTTAAGTGGAAACAGCTTTCCTGAGCTGTACTCCAAACATAGGCGATGACGAGGGAGTGTCAAAAATGTGTCAGTTGCAGGGTATTTCGTTATAACGGCTCGGAGCGACGTTGCTGATGAATCCAGTCAACAATGTCGCCCTCAGGGGTATAACCACTCACTGTCTCACGCAACAACTGACGTACGCGTGCATAGTCATCTTGGTCTACAGCCTCAAGCAACTGAGCAAGTTTTTGCTTTAGTTCTTCCCATGACAACATATCCTCGTTTGCACTCATGATCATGGGATGTTGTGTGGATACAACGTTGTCACCGATCAGCAACTCTTCGTAAAGTTTTTCGCCTGGGCGCAGCCCCGTGAATTCAATTTCAATATCGCCATGCAGATTTTTTTCAGAGCGGACACTTAAACCTGAAAGATGAATCATCTTCTCAGCCAGTTCCACGATGCGCACAGGCTCACCCATATCGAGTACAAAAACATCCCCGCCCTGCCCCATGGAGCCGGCTTGAATCACCAACTGGGCAGCTTCTGGAATAGTCATGAAGTAGCGTGTGATCTTGGGATGAGTCACTGTCAGTGGACCACCGGCTTTGATCTGCTTATGAAACAGCGGAATCACCGACCCAGAAGAGCCCAACACGTTGCCAAAGCGAACCATGGTGAATCGTGTTTTGTTGACCCTCAACACGTTTGACCTGTCACCGAACAACACAGGGGCAACCTCACGGCTAAGTGCCTGTAGCGTCATTTCGGCCAATCGCTTGGTACTGCCCATCACATTGGTCGGACGCACGGCCTTGTCAGTGGAGATCAGTACAAAGTTTGCAACACCCGCCTGAAGAGCTGCCTGAGCAGTGTTGAGCGTGCCAATGACATTGTTCAACACACCTTCGGCTATGTTGTGCTCAACCATCGGTACATGTTTATAAGCCGCTGCATGGTAAACCGTGTCAACTTCCCACGTTTTCATCAAATCGAGTAATTTCTGCGGATTACGCACAGATCCCAAAATCGGCAGTACTTTTACCGACAGTGACTCACGACTCACCTGTTGTTCAAGTTCGCAAAGGATACTGTAAAGATTGAACTCACTGTGTTCGAACAACAGTAGTGTGGTAGGTCTCAGTAATAGAATCTGACGACAAAGCTCCGATCCAATCGAACCGCCGGCCCCCGTGACCAGTACACACTGACCTTTAATGCAGTGCTCCAACAAATCTGCTTGTGCGGGTACTGCATCACGCCCCAGCAAATCGGCAATATCCACTTCCTGGATATCGTCAACCTTCACTCGACCACTGGCCAAGTCCATAAACCCTGGAACACTACGTACGTGCAGCGGAAAGCCTTCAAGCAAACCAAGAATCTCACGACGTCGACCGCGAGAAGATGAAGGAATGGCCAGTAGAAGTTCTTGCGCACCAGTTCGATCAATCATCTGCTGCATATTTTCTGGTTTGAAAACTTGCAAACCCGAAATGACCCGATCAGAAATGCTGTCATCATCGTCAACAAACGCCACAGGACGCATGAGGCGCCCCATCCGTAGCGCTGCGACTAGCTGGTTACCTGCTGACCCAGCCCCATAAATAGCTACTCGTGGCAACCCATCATCACGGCTGGTAAATGGCACATGCTGAGCAGCGGAGAACCAGTCACCTAAGAAGTATTGACGCATGGCCAAGCGTAAACCTCCGAGCATGATAAGACTCAACCACCAATAGTTGAAAATGATTGAGCGCGGAACGACATTATCGTGATTGCTGTACCAGTACACGACGACTGCCAGAATCAGTGAAGACAGACTGACCGCTTTGATAATGGCTATAAGGGCATCATTGCCGAAATAGCGCATAACGGCACGGTACATACCAAAGCGGATGAACATGGGGATTGCAATAAGGGGAGCGGCTACAAACAGCCAAACATGTGCTTTGACTGGATTGATCATGTCGTCGATACCCAAACGAACGACAAACGCCAGCCACAAGGCAATCCAAACGAGCATGACGTCTGTGAATACTTGAATAAAGCGTTTTTGTCGCCGAGACAAATTTAATAAATATGATCGAATTATATCCATAACATCTTTGAACACCTGTGCCGCTCCAAAAATCAATCCGCAATCTTTTGTTCTATGCAGTCGCAGTATTTATGAGGTAGCACCAGCTTCCAATGATGCTTCCAGTACAACGCTACTCAGTATCTGACAGGTCAAATCTATCTCTTGTTCAGTAAGAGTTGGATGAACTAAAAACATCAAGCTGGTTTCGCCCAGCTCTTTCGCGTGTTCAAGGCGTTGCGCAGGACGCCATCCAGTGTTGTCAAAAGCTTTCTCAAGATAGACTTCTGAACACGATCCAGAAAAGGCAGGCACCCCTTGGGAAACGATTTCATTGAGAATGCGATCACGGGACCAGTCAGATTTAAGCCTTTCGGGACGCACAAATACATAGCATTTATAAGCAGCATGCACATCACTGGCAGGGAGAGCAGGAACACGAAGCGCAGGCAATTGCTGGGCAACACTCCAAATCCGCCTAGCATTTTTCAGGCGAGCTGCCTGCCAGTCATGCATACGCCGCAGTTGAATACGACCTATAACAGCTTGCACCTCAAGCATCCGCCAGTTAGTACCAAAGCTTTCATGCAACCAACGAAATCCGGGGGCATGCTCGCGCTCATAGACAGCTTCCCAACTCTTGCCGTGATCTTTGTAAGCCCACATATCAGCCCAGAGTTGGCGATCATTGGTCGTCACCATGCCCCCCTCTCCGCCCGTGGTCATGATTTTGTCCTGGCAAAAAGACCAAGCGCCAATTTGTCCAATAGAGCCCACAGGGCGACCTTTGTACAAGGCTCCATGAGCTTGCGCGCAATCCTCAATGACTTTGAGACCATGCTCATTAGCTAAAGCCATGATCGGATCCATATCACAGGGCCAGCCCGCTAAATGAACGCAAATTAGCGCCTTGGTGCGAGGCGTCAAAACCCTAAAGATAGTTTCAGCGGTAAAGTTTTGCGAGTCCAAATCCACGTCAGCAAATACAGGCACTGCACCTGCATTGACAATGCTCGAAACCGAAGCTAGGAAAGTACGCGATGTCACGATTACTTCATCGCCAAAGCCAATGCCAAGGGCCTTTAACGCTAAATCCAAAGCCACGGTGCCGTTAGCTAAAGCGACGGCATATTCAGTGCCAGACCACTTGGCAAACTCTTTCTCAAAAGCACGTGTTTCCTGACCGGTCCAATAGTTGACCTTGTTAGAAAGAATAACATCCCGTACAGCGTCAGCTTCTTCTTCTGTGAAAGACGGCCAAGGAGAAAACTGTAAATTGCTCACTAATCACCACCCATAACTTTAATATTAAAAAAAGCTCACATAAGAAAAATGATAAATCTCACCTAAAAACAAGATTACTCATTGTCACACCTTAAGACTTTGGCAGGTACGCCGACAACAATTAAATCATCAGGTGTATCATCAACAACTACGGCACCAGCGCCCACCTTAACGTTCGAGCCGATGTTTATTGACTGTCGGATGCTCGCTCCAATACCAATCCAGCTTGACTGTCCAACATTAACCCCACCTGCCAATCTAGCGCCCGGACTGACATGAACATAATCTGCTAGACAGCAATCATGATCGATACTGCAACCGGTATTAAGAATCGAGCCGATACCAATTCTAGCGTATGGATTAACTACAACACCTGCAAATGCAACTCCGCCCTTACCAATAGTGGCATATCGACTAATGGTCGCAGCGGGATGAACCAAGGAAATAAGGGGTGCTTGCGCGTCAAGCAGTTCAGTAATTTTCATACACCTGATTTCGCTACTACCAATAGCCACTATAACGCCATCAAATTCTTGTAAGCGCTTCAGCAGTAGTTGGGTATCTCCCGAAACATGCCAATGTTCAACCTTTTGTATTTCGGGCCACCGGTCATCAAAAAACTCAATATCGTTCCAACCGCAAACCTCAGCGGTGTCAGCTACTACTTTGCCGTGCCCTCCAGTTCCCAAAATTGCCAATTTTTTTGCAGGTACGACGCCTGAGAACTTGGACATCGTTGCCTCACCAGCGGCATTGATACCCTCACGAACAAATACTTTTTTTACAGTGAGCGCAATAATCTTCAAGTCTAACCAAAAAGATTTATTATCGACGTACCAACTATCGTATTTAAATTTCTCCTCCCAACTAATTGCATTACGGCCATTGACTTGCGCCCAGCCCGTAATACCAGGCTTAACATCATGGCGACGACTCTGCTCAGCACTGTAAAGAGGCAGGTATTCCATCAATAAAGGTCTTGGGCCCACTAAACTCATATCACCTTTCAATACGCTCCAAAGTCCCGGCAATTCATCCAAACTGCTAGAGCGTAAAAACGATCCAAAAGGGGTCATTCGTTCAGAATCAGGAAGCTGACCACCATGAGCATCTGCGCAATCCTTCATGCTCCGAAATTTCAACATTTCGAAGGGGGCACCATTAAGACCTGGTCGGGTTTGCCTAAATAATACTGGACTGCCCAATTTGCGTCGTACAGAAAAAGCAAGATAAACAATAATTGGCGACAACAGCAACAAGCCCAAAAGCGAGGCTGTAAAGTCAAAAGAACGCTTAATCAATGTTCAACTCCTGCAAATAGAATGCATTCATTCGCCCCCAATGAACCGTTTGATCGTAACGTTCCATGATTCGAGATCGAGCAAATGCCCCCATTACCGAAAGCTCTTTTCTGGGTGTATTTAAAGCTCGAGTCATTGCGACCTGCAAACTGGCAACATCCTGAGGCTTTGCGATCCACCCGTTCAAACCATGCTCAATAATTTCGTTACTACCATTTATGTCTGTTACTACGGCCGGTTTACTCATGGCACCCGCCTGCAAAACAACATTCGGAAAGCCTTCACGGTAGCTCGGAAGAACCAGAGCGTCACAAGCTTCAAGCGCATCACGTATGTCAGCTTTAAAGCCTAACGTGTGAATTCGTTTGTGCTCCGCAAAAAGAGTAAGTGTCGCACTATCTACAGGGGCCTCAGAATCTAGTTCCCCGACCACTATCAAATGCACAAAATCAGGCAATACCAAAAAAGCCTGACCTAGCTCTTTCAAACCTTTGTCTCTGTTCAGACGACCTATATAGCAGAACAAAAAGTCCTCATCTGCAATACCCAAGGACTTTTTCATAAGCTCTGACTTAGAGCTAACAGCCTCAGTACCTGGTTGGAAAAAATCCAAATCAACACCCGCAATATTTCCATAGCCTATGACCGACATACTTTTGCGAGTAACACCGAAAGACAGTAAATCCCGCTTTACCCCCTCACCCTCCGGAACGACACGAGTCGCAAGCATACAAATAATCCGGTCAATATTGACGAGCAATATCTTTTTCAAGCCCGTTTGAGTAGGAAATATCAGCCCGGTAAAGGTATGTATCCTTACAGGAACTCTGCATATAAAAGCGGCGATCATTGAAACCAACCCGGCCTTTGGTGTATAGGAATGAACCACCGTTGGCTTTAACTTTAACAGCAGTCTACACATATTAAAAATCGACAAGAGATCTGACAAAGGACTTATGCCACGCTTCATAGGAACTATATGAAAAGGAACTCCTTCTTTAGCGGAAAGCGTTTCCACGGCACCTTCAGGCGAACTAGCCAAGTAAACAGAGAAATCGCGATTAAGAAAGCGTGGTTGAAGAGCAAGTATTGTCTTAAGTGTTTCAGGCACTGTTGTAACTATCAAAATTTTTGCTTCTTTCATGATCAAGCCTTAAATTTCAACACCAAATAGCCATCAATTAATATTTATAGATGCGTGCCCATACATCAACTATTTCATTGATAGAGTAATTTTTGACTATTCTGTCTCTTGCTGAGATCGATAATTTCCGGCTATCTTCAGGGTCAAGATCAAGAGCTGTACTCATCGCCTGCATAAGTGAAGATGGGTCTTTGCGAGGGACCAAGTATCCACACCCACCCAATACCTCTTTAACACCTCCGCAATCGGTAGCTACAACTACTTTTTCTGTAGCCATCGCTTCAGCAACCACTAGACCAAAGCCTTCCCATGCGGATGAAAGCGTATATAAATCTGCGGCATTGTAGATATTATTGACATCAGACCTTACGCCTAAAAATCTAACATCACCTGAAAGCCCCAATAACTTCACCAAATTTTCTAACTTATCTCTTTCAGGGCCATCACCTACAATCCACAGTTTAACCTTCGACCTCTTCTCACAAAGTTTGCTAAACGCCATTAATAAATTATCATAGTCTTTTGCATCAACTAACCGCCCTACTGCGACGACAAGCTTTTCGTCCTGACCAATATGCTCAGAAGCTCTTATTGCGTTTCTGGCCAGCAAGTCAGGCTTAAAAATATCGGTATCAATACCGTTAGGCATCGCTTGCATCCCCCCTATAGGGCATGCTTTTTTTTGTTCAAATACACGAACTGCCTCAAGCGTAACGTTAGTAGTCACGTCGGCCAAGGAATGAGTCAATCGGTATGCCAGCATTCTGGCACGGCCTCCCTCATTAGTATTATGCGCAGTATTGATTAACTTCTTAATAGAGCAAAAAGGCCTAATAATACGCGTAAATAAATTAGCGTGAACCATGTGAGCATGAACAACATCGGGCGCAAAGTTTTTTATTATCTTTCCAAGATTAATAATGCCAAGCATAAATCCTGGAATCGTCTTTTTAAGATTCAACGGTATGAGCTCAATACTATTGAGCATAGGACGCAATAAAGCTGGCCCTGTAAGATAGCAAATTTTTACCTCATGCCCTTGGATGCCAAATCGATCGGCCAGATCGAGAACTTGTCTCTCTGCGCCACCAACACCTAATCCAGTGACAACATAAAGAATTTTCATCTTAGTGCCCTTTATTACCTAAAAGATGATACAAACGACACTGCGCATAGCGAACAGCACATTTAATCTTTCTTGATAAAGTTTTTTCCCGCGCAATTTGCTTACTGTAAAAGTAGCCGAATCCTAGCGGATTTCGACGCAAATTAGCATTGAAATTTGCCGAATATCCATCAGGTAAATACTCACACAAATAAAGTGTTTTGTTGCCAAAGTACTTCACTGTCCCTTCATCTGAAACCCGGTTCCAAATCAACAACTCAGGAACAAACTTTTCTCCCTCAAAAATAGGAAATGGGTGTTTAACCAAGTCCGTACGTTTAAAAATGTAAGCCAAGTCACCATTATAAAAATTTGCTGCGGCTGTCGGTGTCATGATGGAAGCGTTTGTGGGTACGCCTTCGAGTACCCGCCCGACGACTTCTCCAGAAAAATCTGCTCTTCTAAAGCAAAAACCAATTGTTCCGCTATCTTTATCACTAAGTAAAGTCGCTAAAAAAACCTCTACTGCGTCGGCAGGAAGTGCATCATCACTGTCAACAAAATAAATCCAGTCACCACTACTTACGCTAACTCCCGAGTTAATCGCAACATGTTTACCTGAGTTTTTTTGCTTGACGATTTTCATGGAAAAAGAAGCGCTGACTTGAAAATCCTTTAACAGGCTCTCGGTCTCATCAGTACTCCCATCATCTACCACCACCCACTCAAAATTCAATTCAGTTTGCGTTTGCAAACTCTCAAACAATCTGGGAAGCGTGTAAGCCCTATTATAAGTAGCCGTAACAACTGTCAACATGCGTTATTCTCTACCCGCTTAATATTTATCGCAAACGCCACTAACGACGCTGAAAAAATTATCTCCGACAGTACCAAGCCATATACAACCCCTTTCAAATCAAATTCATAAGAAAGCAACGCGGCTAATAACAATGAAAAAAACGAGAAGAATATCAACAAAAAGCTTAAAATCCGATCCTTACCTAGGGGCATGAATATCGTTAATCCCATCGCTTGATTCATCATTCTGAAAGGTATAACAAAAACAAAAATACGCAAAATGACAATTGCCTCTTCGAAGCCAGGCCCCAACATCAAACTTATTAAATAATCACCAAGAACAAATATCAGGCCGCCCCCTACAACGCCCGCAAAAAAAAGACCCGTTACAATGAATGCAGAGAACTTCAAATTTAAAGGTGTGGACTGCGATAACTTCCGGCTTAAATAAGGGTACAACCCTATTAGCACAGGACCTACTAAACCTATCGAAGCCTTTATTATTTTTTCAGCTGGAGCAAATTTTGCAACAGCTGCCTGGCCACACATAGCACCGACCAAAGCAGGCCCAGCGCTCATCATTATATTGTTTGAACTTTTATATAAAAAACTGTGAAATCCATCTTTTATCTGCTTAATTCCACCTCTGATTGTAAATGAAAAACCACCGACAACCCTATACACAAGGTAAAAACCAACTACTGTATTGAGAACGGAAAATGACGACATAATCATCAGCGCTTTGGAGGCATCTTCAGGCTGAGAAATAAACATAAACAGCATGAGCAACCCAACAAATCTTAAACACACCTCAAACACGACAGGGAACGTTATTTTCTCTAAGCCTTGGAATAACCAAATACTACTAAATCCGAATGCAAAGAAATACAGATAGCCCCACAAAGCTGCTTGCAGTTTGATATCCACTTTAGTAACAGACAAGACAACAAACGACAAAACCACCATACCCGTTGTCAAGATTATTTTAGCAGACGTTATTTCATTGTAAATTTTCGACAATAGCGATTTTTCACCAGCACACAGTGCTACTTGTCTCGAGCCACTTAAAGAGTACCCATATTCCACAACTAAAGAGCACAACAATGCGCTTGTTTGAATGAGCAATATATGACCATATTCGTCCACTCCCAAAGCCCTAGCCAAGATTGGAATTTCCAAAATAGGAATCAAATAACTCACTAACTGCGCAACAAACAACAAACTTACATTTTTCAATTGCAGAATCATGCTATGCCTCTACCTGTACTTCATTTTCACTGGCAACCATTTGCCGGGAAAAAGTAGCTAACATAGAGACCATTAATATCCATATCCCCCACTCAGAGAGTTCAGTACTGAAGGGGTGAAGCATCATTAGAAAGGCATAGCCTATTACGCCTCCAAATGCAGCAACTGAGTAAGCAAGATTCTCAGACGATTTGATAGAAAGCGACCTAAAAACGATAAATTTTCCAATGAAAATAATAATAGGGGAAAACATAAGTACAACCATACCTATAAAACCTAAAACACCTAGATCACCTAATGATGAGAGGTAAGCATTGTGCACTACCATATTTTCACGACCGACCAAGGACGTCGCTGTACCAAATCCACACCCTAATGGGAAACATTGCTGAGCATGCATAACTCCGTCTGTGAGCATTTGGGTGCGTGTTGGGTCCCCCGCTGCAAGCCTGTTCAATACCAATGGTTCTGTTGCATTGCTTAAAAAAACAAACCCGCAACTGTAAAGTATCAACAACCCTAGGCCACCCAGCCCCAACACTAACGAGCATACCAATGCGGTTTGGGGTTTCAAATAAGCACACAGCACAACAAACAGCAGTGCCACCATCGCAAGGATTAAGAAACCTGTTCGACTTGAGTCTGACTTTAACAAGAACATACCACCGATCAAAGCAAGTAAAGATAGAAACTTATTCCCCGTGCTAAACACCGTTCCTGCGATGACAAATCCTATAAAGAACACTGGCGTTTTCCAAAGAACACCAGGGTATGCAAATTGGCTACCTTGCCGTCCATCCCCCAACTCAACATATAGCTCCCGCATGGAATATTTAGACATCAAAAACAAAAGCAGTCCAACCATGATAGATATCAAGCTTATTTTATAGACATCCCCCGCGACCAAATCACGAGCATTGATATAAATACAAAAAAAAGCCACTGCGATAAAAAAAAACTTTACACCTTGATAAACTGTATACACATCATCATTAACAATACCGCTCAAAACAAAAGACATCAACACCAAAAGAAAACCTATCAAGTACACAAACAATTCAACACTTATAGTCCAGCTAAACCGGCAAGCGGATAGAAAGAACCCAGAACATATAACGACACACCACACTACCCAGTAACCGGCAGAGCCAATAATAAACCGTACATCACCCAGCACTATCAGCAAACAAGCACATAACACGACACATACTGAAACCTTATTACTCTTCAACTTGACACCTCCGAGCCAACAACATACAAAACTTTTAGACCCAACGTGCCGAGCATCCAAAAAATCTCTTAGCCGGACAACTTCAAAAATGCTGATGCAGACTTATCTTTATCACTTATAAAATACTCACTTAATGCCGGCCATTGGATTCCCAGGGACGTATCACTCCACAATACGCTTCGCTCAGAATCCTTATTATAATACTGGGTAACTTTATAACTGACGCACGTATCGTCCTCCAGCGCTAAAAAGCCATGTGCAAAACCTGCAGGAACCCATAACATCTTTTTGTTAACGTCACTCAGTTCGAGTGCAAACCATTCACCATAAGTAGACGAATCTACCCGAAGATCTACTGCCACATCAAAGACTGCGCCATGAAGAGCACTTACGAGTTTTCCTTGAGCAAAGGGCGCCAATTGATAATGAAGACCTCTGACAACTCCCTTTTTCGAGTTCGATAAATTATCCTGAACAAAGCAATCGGGAGCTTCTAATTCCAGTGCCTGCAAACCGATCCGAAATCGCTGTAAGTTAAAGCTCTCTATAAACCAGCCACGCTCATCATTGAAAATTTCAGGTTCAATCACTACTAGCCCTGAAATAGGTGTCGTAAGAAATTTCATGTATCACGCTTTTCTGACAATAGACGCAAAAGGTAGTGTCCGTAACCTGTCTTTTTAAATCTCTCGGCTTGTTGAAGTAACTGCTCCGTAGTAATCCAGTCAAAATTGAATGCAATTTCTTCTAGGCAAGCGATTTTCAAACCTTGTCGTTGCTCAATCGTTCGTACAAAACAACTGGCTTCAAGCAAAGATTCATGTGTGCCAGTATCTAGCCACGCGAATCCACGCCCCAATATTTCAACCGTCAAACTATTTTGCTTAAGGTAAATACAGTTGATATCAGTTATCTCGAGTTCACCACGCGATGAGGGTTTAATATTTTTGACAAAATCAACAACCTTATTGTCATAAAAATACAGGCCTGCCACCACATAGTTAGATTTTGGATTTTCTGGCTTTTCCTCAATACTGATCACACGCCCGGTACTGTCGAATTCAACTACACCAAAATGTTCAGGATCAGAAACGTGATAACCAAATACCGTGGCACCAGAGGTTTTTGACATGGCAGCTTTTAAGTTCTCTGAAAAATAGTGCCCATAAAAAATGTTATCACCAAGGATCATACAGACCGGATGACTGCCAATGAATGACTCCCCAATTATAAAGGCCTGCGCCAAACCTCCCGGCTTCGGCTGCTGCGCATAACTCAATTCAATACCGTACTGGCTACCATCACCCAATAATTTTTGGAAACTGGGTAGATCTTCAGGCGTTGAAATAATTAATATTTCGCGAATACCCGCCAGCATGAGTACAGACAGCGGATAGAAAATCATTGGTTTATCATAAATAGGCAACATCTGCTTGGACACCCCAAGTGTAAGGGGGTGCAAACGTGTACCCGCACCCCCAGCGAGGATGATGCCTTTACGTTGGAGGGTAGTCATGTCGCGAGTACGTCCTTAATTTTCCTGCCAACTCCTCCTGCCCCAACTGGCACAGGGGGAAGTTCTGCGTTAAAAACACGCTACCGCCCCAGGATTTATCGTTAACTTCCTGAGAACGCTTTTCATTATTGATTGTTCAGGCCGCAGCCATAGCTTGCTTTAGCGAGTCGTAATACTCGCTAGTGGCAAACTGATCTGTTGCTGACGGTTCATTAGGTTGATAAGCAGAATGACTCTTTCTTCGCCGTCCATGGACATGAATATGGACTCAATACCTGCGAAGCCTTGATCAAGGATGGTTACTTTGTCACCCGAGTTAAACGTAGAGATGATGTGCGAATTCGCACGCGATTGCAGTTGAAGGATCAACTCGTGACTGACGGCCAATGGCCGGCCTCCAAAAGCAACAACCCGCGCGACTCCGCGGGTTGAACGCAAGGGAGCCCAATTGGCGCCTTCCGGCATATGAATAAACAGGTAGCCTGGAAACAACGATTCTTGAACACAGTTCAGTTGGCCACGTTGCACCTTTTCACGCCGGCAAAGCGGACGTGAGCATTCGTAGCCTTGCCGCTCGAGGTTTTCCTCTGCGCGCTCGTCTTGTCTGGGCTTGCATTGCACCAGGTACCAGTCGCCTGATTTCGGCACGATAGGGTCGCGGGGTACTGTGGTGTTTATTATGTGCATGGGCAATTCATTAATGGATTCGTCCGTGTTTTACCATTGTGCAGTGCATGTGCAAATGGCAAGCAACTGGTTCTTTTCATGACAGCGACTGGAATTCCAGAAGCGCCTTCAAATTCGTCGGAATGTGTAGATCGACAATTTTATTTTGAGCCTGATAGAGGCCCAACAGTTCCTTCGCCAATGCATTCCTTGCTGGCTCATCGCCATGTACCAAGCGTATTTCTTCCGGCCATTGCTCCATACCTGAAACAAAATTCAGCAAGTCTTGCTGATCGGCATGAGCAGAATACCCGCCCAAAGTACTAATGCCAGCACGAATAATACAGCGCTCACCCTCCAATTCAACAAAACCACCTGATGGGCCATGTTTTTGTATTAGCGCGCCGGGCGTTCCTCTAGCCTGATAACCCGTAAAAAGTACATTGTGCCTTGGGTCAGCCAACATGGCCTTCAGATAATTCACTATGCGACCGCTGGAGCACATGCCACTGGCTGCAATTACGATCGCAGGTCGGCCTGTGTTTGCCAGATAGTTGACGGTTTGCATATGTTGGACGTGGCTGTTGATCATGATCAGTTGATTGAAATGCAAGGGCTTGCGCCCTCCTGCGAGACGGCTCTGAGCTTCAAGATCCCAATAGCGATCCAAATCACGATAGACCCTGGTAAGGCGACTTGCCAATGGAGAGTCGAGGATGATCGGTAATTGCGGCCAAGTGACAGGTAGAAACTGATCCGGCACAGAAGCTGGCAGTTCAGGACCAAACAGGGCTTTTCGATGCAGGATATCTTCGATTTCGTAGAGTAATTCTTGAGTACGTCCAATGCTGAACGCCGGAATCAATAGTGTGCCGTGATCACTCAGCGCATGATCAATAGCACTTTCCAATCGCCCCTGGCGTGTGGAGCGATTTTCATGCACGCGGTCTCCGTATGTGCTCTCAAGAATCAGTACATCGGCACGCTTTGGGGAACGAGGACCTGGCAGAAATGGTGTATGCGGTGCACCTAGGTCACCTGAAAACACGATCCGACGGTGCAAACCGGTATTCGGATACACAAGGTCGCATTCCACATAGACGGACCCGAGTATATGCCCTGCTCTTTGCAGACGGATCTTGGCTTGCAGGGTGCCTGTTTGTTCAATGCTGAACCAATAGTCGAATGGCAGCGCGATGATTTGTTGGCGCAGACGCCGCAGGTAGCGCTCAATTTTTTTGGCTCGCGGCTAAATTCAAGCCTGAATGCGTCTTCAAGGACTAACGGCAGCAATTTTGCCGAAGGCTCACTGCACAGGATAGGCCCTGTAAAACCCGCAGCCAGCAAATAAGGAATCCGCCCTACATGGTCAGCATGTACATGAGTGATGAGCAGGGCTTTTATACCCTCGATCGAAAACCTTATCTGCGGATGTTGAACGTTACCATCCAGTGCGACTCGCTCATCACCGCCTTGAAATAGCCCACAGTCGATTAGAAGACTGCTGTGGGCGCTCATCTCAAGCTGATGACAAGAGCCTGTCACGCCATCGATCGCGCCATGATGCCTAATAGTGGGATACGGCATGTACTTGCTCTCGCCAAAGCCTCGCACCGAGGCAACGTCCTCACATAATAAAACTGAGGGTCATACAAACTGCAGCAGCCATCAGCCCCTAACATTCCCTAAAGCCCTTACGCTGCCCTTCGAGCTTGGCAGCGTAGCCACAGCACCTTGCACAGGCTAGCCGCTACCAAACGTCGGACGAGAACAACCAACACACCGACCAGGCCTCCAAGCGCCGTCTGCAACAACACAAGCAATAATGTACGGATCTTAAGCGGGCTCAGGGGCGCTTACGCTTTTTGAGCATCAGTCACTTATTTCATGACGCTCGGCCACCAGCACCTCAACTCCAATAAAATAAAGCGGAAGTTACCTGAGAGGCGCGGGCAATAGCAGGCAGCCCGACGAGAACACTTGTTGTCGAAATGAGGTTTTTTGATGGCGCATCGCCTAAAAAAAAGCGAACACTTCGACCTCTGAAGACGAGGCAACGCTTGGGATGCGGGAAAGACTGTTCATCAACAAAGCCTGGCATCAAAGAGAAATTGCTGGCTCGCATGCGCAGATATTCATACATGCGTGTGATTTTTAAGAATCAGGCACAAACCGAGATGCACGGATGTATCTAGCAATCGAGAACTGCGCGCATCTTACCGATATCGCAAAACAATAAGCAGAAGACAAGGCTTATCCGCGCGTAGGAAATTTCCTAGCCCGCTGTTTATCGCCGCCCGCACTTACCAGTCAATGAGCTAAACGCACGCCTTATTTGGCTCCTCTTAAGCAACTCTGCATAAAGGTCAGTCAACTATTTTTATGACTTCAACAGATTGCGCTTCAGCTTGGCGGCCTTACGCTTATAAGCAATAAAGCCCATTGCAGGCCCAATCGCCATACCTAGCAACAACGCGCCTATAAAGAACAGCGATGCAGGCAGTTCAGGTGAACTCCACCCGAGAAAAACCAATGAAGTGGGCTGCTGATTTTCGAGGATAAAAATTACCGTCCCGAAAATTACGACCAATGCAAACGCCACCAGAACTGCACGCCTAAAGCTACTCATGGGCAACTCCTGTCTCCCTAAGGATTAAATATCGTCTTCCTCGTCTTCGTTCACTCGATCCCGAAGCTCTTTGCCCGGCTTGAAATGAGGAACAAATTTACCATCGAGACTTACAGACTGGCCGGTCTTTGGGTTACGGCCGACCCGTGGTGCACGGTAATGCAGCGAAAAACTGCCAAAGCCTCGAATTTCGATTCGATCTCCAGTCGCCAGGCACTGTGACATTTGTTCAAGCATGGTCTTGATAGCCAGCTCTACATCTTTGGATGAGAGCAGCCCTTGATGGGTGACAATTCGTTCGATCAACTCCGACTTCGTCATATTTTTCCCTTCTTTTTCAAGCAGCTAGATCAGCGCTTCAAAGGTTTTAGCATGATCAATAGAATTTGAACAGCCCAGATCTTGACTTATCTTTGCAGACCACTGCGCAATTGCTCATGGACGCCCGGCACACTTAAAAATCATCACTCTAAGGTTTAGTCCACCACCAAGCTGCTCGACATGCGCGCAGAGAGGTGCTGACAGACAATCAGGTCGAACCCTGTGTACGTGAGCAAACCTCTGGAAGCACCTCCAGGATCGCTTCAGATCGACTCTGCAAGCCCCCCATCGTGAACAGGTAAAACTCAAATCGCAGACACAAAAAAGGGCGACCGAAGTCGCCCTTTTTCTATGGTCAATCAGAACTTAGTTCTGTTTTTCCATTTGTGCACGCAACAGGTCGCCCAAAGTGGTCGGACCAGCAGCGATCTCAGAGGTAGCTGGCTTGTCGCGCAGGCTCTGGATTGCTTCCTTCTCGTCTTCAACGTCTTTCGACTTGATGGACAGTTGGATTACGCGGCTTTTACGATCAACGCTGATGATCTTGGCTTCTACTTCTTCGCCTTCTTTCAGAACGTTGCGCGCATCTTCGATACGGTCACGGCTGATTTCGGAGGCTTTCAGTGTCGCTTCGATATCGTTGGCCAGAGTGATGATGGCGCCTTTAGCGTCAACTTCTTTCACGATGCCCTTAACGATTGCGCCTTTGTCGTTCTCTTGTACGTACTCGGAGAACGGATCGCTTTCCAGCTGCTTGATACCCAGGGAGATGCGCTCACGCTCTGGATCAACAGACAGGATAACGGTGTCCAGCTCGTCGCCCTTCTTGAAACGACGTACGGCTTCTTCGCCCACTTCGTTCCAGGAGATGTCGGACAGGTGAACCAGACCGTCGATGCCGCCGTCCAGACCAATGAAGATACCGAAATCGGTGATCGACTTGATGGTGCCGGAGATTTTATCGCCCTTGTTGAACTGGCCAGAGAAATCTTCCCATGGGTTAGATTTGCACTGCTTGATGCCCAGGGAGATACGACGACGCTCTTCGTCGATGTCCAGAACCATAACTTCCACTTCGTCGCCGACTTGTACGACTTTCGAAGGGTGGATGTTTTTGTTGGTCCAGTCCATTTCGGAAACGTGTACCAGGCCTTCAACGCCTTCTTCCAGCTCAGCAAAGCAGCCGTAGTCGGTCAGGTTGGTTACACGAGCGGTAACGCGAGTGCTTTCTGGGTAACGGGCTTTGATAGCAACCCATGGATCTTCGCCCAGTTGCTTCAGGCCCAGGGAAACACGATTGCGTTCGCGATCGTACTTCAGAACCTTGACATCGATCTCGTCGCCAACGTTGACGATTTCGGAAGGATGCTTGATACGCTTCCAAGCCATGTCGGTGATGTGCAGCAGGCCATCAACGCCACCCAGGTCGACGAATGCGCCGTAGTCGGTGAGGTTTTTGACGATACCTTTAACTTGCTGACCTTCTTGCAGGGATTCCAGCAGAGCTTCACGCTCAGCCGAGTTCTCTGCTTCAAGTACGCTGCGACGCGAAACAACAACGTTGTTGCGCTTCTGGTCAAGCTTGATGACCTTGAATTCCAGCTCTTTGCCTTCCAGGTGCGTGGTGTCGCGCACTGGACGAACGTCAACCAGAGAACCTGGCAGGAACGCACGGATGCCGTTAACGTCGACAGTGAAGCCGCCTTTAACCTTACCGTTGATAACGCCCTTGACCACTTCTTCAGCTGCGAAGGCTGCTTCCAGAACGATCCAGCATTCAGCGCGCTTGGCTTTTTCACGGGACAGCTTGGTTTCGCCAAAGCCGTCTTCGACCGCGTCCAGCGCAACGTGAACTTCATCACCGATGTTGATGTTCAGTTCGCCAGCGTCGTTGTGGAACTGCTCCAGCGGGATGAGGCCTTCAGACTTCAAACCAGCGTGAACGGTAACCCAACCAGCTTGGTAATCGATATCAACGATGATAGCGGTGATGATCGAGCCAGCCTGAAGATTCAGGGTTTTTAGGCTTTCTTCAAAGAGTTCTGCAAAGCTTTCGCTCATTTTAATTCCTGTTGATCAAGGGCGAAGGAATACGCCCATCTGCCACATTCCAGACAATGTGGGTTACGTTCATATAAAAGAAGGCATGCAGGACTATTTCTGGTCTCCTGCACGCGCTCTTGGTCACCCGGCGAGATCGCGAAGTGCGATTTCACTCTTGATGCGTTCTAACACCTGCTCGATGGATAACTCCGTAGAGTCAAGCTGTATGGCATCAGCCGCCGGCTTTAGCGGGGCTATTGCACGCTGCGTGTCACGTTCATCACGGGCACGTATCTCATCCAACAGACGCGGGAGACTAACATCATCCCCCTTGGCCTTCAACTGCAAGTAACGGCGACGGGCCCTCTCCTCGGCGCTGGCCGTCAGGAAAATCTTCAGCGGCGCCTCAGGAAAAACCACCGTTCCCATGTCGCGACCGTCGGCGACAAGCCCCGGAAGTTCCTGAAAAGCCCGCTGACGCTGCAGCAAAGCCTCGCGAACAGCGGGCAAAGCCGCTACTGTCGACGCGCCCGCTGCAACAGTCTCATTGCGGATAGCCAGCGTAACGTCTTCACCTTCGAGCACGATACGCGCCGACTTACCTTCCGTCGCCCCGACGAACTGCACGTCAAGATGAGCCGCTAACTGACTCAACAGCTGTTCGTTATCGAGCGCGACACTATGTTTGCCAGCAGCAAACGCCAGCAAACGGTACAAGGCGCCAGAATCGAGCAATTTCCAGCCCAAATGCTCGGCCAGGCGACCTGCAACAGTACCCTTGCCCGAACCACTAGGCCCGTCGATGGTAATGACTGGCGCCACCAACATCACGACTGAGCCTCTTGCGCCACACGAATACCCACCTGCTTGCACAGTGCAAGGAAGTTCGGGAACGAAGTCGCTACGTTGGCACAGTCATGAATCCGTATAGGCGCCGTAGCACGCAACGAAGCAATGCTGAATGCCATTGCAATACGGTGATCGCCATGGCCATGAACCTCACCACCACCGATTGAACCGCCATCAATAATGATGCCGTCCGGAGTCGGCTCGCACTTCACGCCCAGCGCCAGCAAACCATCTGCCATGACCTGAATACGATCCGACTCTTTGACCCGCAACTCTTCGGCGCCACGCAGGATCGTGCGACCTTCTGCAACAGCAGCAGCCACGAACAGTACCGGGAATTCGTCGATGGCCAATGGCACCAGCTCTTCCGGAATTTCGATACCTTTAAGCTTAGCTGCGCGCACACGCAGATCAGCAACGGGCTCGCCGCCGACTTCGCGCTGGTTTTCAAGGGTGATGTCCGCCCCCATCAAACGCAAAATATCGATCACACCCGTACGAGTCGGGTTGATTCCCACATGCTCCAGCACCAGGTCCGAACCGGCCGCGATAGACGCCGCCACCAGGAAGAAAGCCGACGAGGAAATATCGCCCGGCACTTCAATATGGGTCGCCGTAAGCTTGTGCCCCGACTCAACCGACGCCGTAGCACCTTCAACACTGACAGGGTAACCAAAGCCACGCAGCATACGCTCGGTATGATCGCGAGTCGGCGCAGGCTCAGTCACCGAGGTTTTGCCTTCAGCATACAGGCCCGCCAGCAGCAGGCAGGACTTCACTTGTGCACTGGCCATCGGCAAGGTGTAGTCCATGCCTTTAAGTGCGTGCCCACCACGAATGGTCATAGGCGGACGACCTTCAGCAGCCGTCTCAATCACTGCACCCATTTCACGCAGCGGGTTAGCCACGCGATTCATTGGGCGCTTGGTCAGCGAAGCGTCGCCAGTCAAAGTCGTATCAAAGCTCTGCGCGGCCAAAAGGCCTGACAACAGACGCATCGATGTGCCCGAGTTACCTAGATATATGGGCCCAGGCGGCGCTTTCAAGCCATGCAGGCCAACACCATGAATCGTGACGCGGCCCTGATGCGGCCCCTCGATGACGACACCCATGTCACGGAACGCCTGCAACGTTGCCAGCGCGTCTTCGCCCTCAAGGAAACCTTCTACCTCTGTCGTGCCTTCAGCCAGAGAGCCGAGCATGATCGAGCGGTGAGAAATGGATTTGTCGCCTGGCACGCGGATCTGGCCAGTCACAGTGCCACCAGGTTCAGCCAGGAAAATCAGATCTTTTGAATTCATAGGGTCCACATATGCCCGGCGGGCCAGAATTTTACTGAAATGCTCGCGAGCAACCCGGGCGCGAGTAAAAACGCCCAGCAATTGATGCCCATCCCCCGCATCGACCGCGTCGCGCAAGGCGTCGAGGTCGCTACGAAATGTATCCAGTGTGCGCAACACCGCCTCGCGGTTCGCGAGAAAAATGTCGTGCCACATTACCGGGTCGCTACCCGCGATTCTTGTGAAATCGCGAAAGCCTCCCGCAGCGTAACGAAAGATATCCAGATTCTCATTGCGCTTGGCAAGAGAGTCCACCAGACCAAAAGCCAACAAATGCGGCAAATGACTGGTCGCAGCCAACACCTCGTCATGACGCTCGACCTGCATATGCTCGACGTCTGCCCCAAGGGCTCGCCATAACACATCAACCAGAGCCAGAGCCGCAGGATCGGTTTCAGCCAAAGGCGTCAGAATAACTTTGTGCCGTTCGAACAGGCTGGCATTCGAAGCCTCGACACCGCTTTGCTCAGACCCGGCAATAGGATGCCCCGGCACGAAACGAGCCGGCATGGCACCAAAAGCCTGGGTAGCCGCTCGCACTACATTACCTTTGGCACTGCCCACATCAGTCAGCACCGCCTGCCCCAGATCCATGCCCGCCAATAAGCCGAGCATTTTCTCCATAGCCAGAATCGGCACCGCCAACTGAATAACATCAGCACCCACGCAGGCCGCTGCCAGATCAGCCTCACAGCGATCAACCACACCCAACTCAACGGCCAAGGCACGCGACTTCGGGTTCAGATCAACACCGACCACTTCAGCGCACAAGCCGCTTTCACGTATGCCTTTGGCAAAGGAGCCGCCGATCAAGCCCAATCCGACAACAACCAACCGCCCTACAATAGGCTTTACAGGTTTCAGCGATATAACATCAACCACGAGCAAGAACCTTGGCCAACGCCTCAAGCAAGCGGGTATTTTCCGCCGGCAGACCAATCGTGATACGCAAGTGATTCGGCATGCCGTAATTGGCCACCGGGCGCACAATCACGCCTTCACGCAACAAACCCTGATACACGGGTGCCGCCAATTGCCCCAGATCCAACGCAATAAAATTGCCTTTGGAAGGAATCCAGCCCAGCCCCAATTCACGAAAGCCATCTTGCAACTGCTGCATGCCCGCCTCGTTCAAGCGACGGCTCTCAGCCAGATAGTCGGTATCCTGCAAGGCCGCACAGGCAGCCGCCAATGCCAGGCTGTTGACATTGAATGGCTGGCGAACACGATTCAGCACATCGGCTACCACGACTGTCGACAGACCATACCCAACCCGCAAAGCGGCCAGACCATAAGCCTTGGAGAACGTGCGCGAGACCAGCAAATTCGGATAAGCCGACAAGAACTCCAAGCCATCGGGCAACTCCCCCCCCTCAGCGTATTCGATGTAGGCCTCGTCCAGAACCACCAGCACTCGCTCAGGCACATCCTGCAAAAAGTCGTTCAGCGCATCTGCACCAAACCAGGTACCGGTCGGGTTGTTCGGGTTGGCAATGAACACCACGCGAGTATTGTCATCGATCGCCTCAAGCATGGCTGGCAGGTCGTGCCCCCAGTCTTTGGCGGGTACTACCCGCGCTTGCGCACCGACAGCTTGAGTCACAATCGGGTACACGGCAAACGCATGCTCACTGAACACAGCATTCAGGCCTGGCGCCAAATAAGCACGGGCGACCAGCTCCAGAATGTCGTTTGAGCCATTGCCCAACGTCACTTGATCCAGTTGCACGCCGCACTGTTCTGCCAGCAAGGTTTTGAGCGCAAAGCCATTGCCGTCTGGATAACGCGTCAACTCGGCCAACTCTTCACGAATGGCAGCCAGCGCCTTGGGACTCGCGCCCAAAGGGTTTTCGTTGCTGGCCAGCTTGACGATGGTGGCCGGATCAATATCCAGCTCACGCGCCAACTCGTCCACAGGCTTGCCCGGGACGTATGGCGAAAGTTGTTGCACGCCCGGCTGCGCCAGGGCGAGGAAATCACCGCTCATGTAAACCGCCTCAGAGAACCGCTTTCGGGTAGGAGCCCAGCACCTTGAGTGCTACAGCTTCTTGACTGATCTGCTCCAGCACGCTCTTGACCAATGGGTCGCGATGATGGCCAGCAAAGTCGATGAAGAACACATAGGTCCACTTACCGCTGCGCGACGGGCGCGTCTCGATACGCGTGAGGTCGATTCCGTTCTCATGGAACGGCACCAACAACTCATGCAGCGCACCTGGACGGTTGCTCATCGACACGATGATCGAGGTTTTATCATCCCCGGTCGGCGGTACTTCCTGGCTGCCGATCATCAAGAAGCGCGTGGAGTTGTCCGGGCGATCTTCGATTTTTTCAGCCAGGCGCGTCAGGCCGTACAAGCCCGCCGCCATGTCGCCAGCAATCGCGGCCGAGTTCCACTCACCCTTGACCCGCTTGGCGGCTTCGGCATTGCTCGAGACGGCAATACGCTCGACATTCGGGTAATGCGCGTCCAGCCACTTACGGCACTGCGCCAATGACTGGGCGTGAGAATAAATGCGGCTGATGCTGTCGGTCTTGGTGTTTTCACCCACCAGCAAGTGATGGTGAATACGCAGCTCAACTTCGCCACAGATCACCATGTCGTGCTCAAGGAAGCTGTCCAGCGTGTGGTTGACTGCGCCTTCCGTGGAGTTCTCCACCGGCACCACGCCAAAGTTGACGGCACCCGCCGCCACTTCACGGAACACTTCGTCAATCGCAGCCATTGGCTTGCTGATGACCGCATGGCCAAAGTGCTTCATGGCCGCAGCTTGGGTGAAGGTGCCTTCAGGGCCCAGATAAGCCACTTTCAGCGGCTGCTCCAACGCCAGGCATGAAGACATGATTTCGCGGAACAAACGCGCCATCTCTTCGTTACCCAGCGGCCCCTTGTTACGCTCCATCACACGCTTGAGCACCTGAGCTTCACGCTCAGGCCGATAAAACACCGGCACCTCGCCCTCAGCCAGCGAGGCCATTTTGACCCGCGCCACTTCCTGGGCACAGCGAGCGCGCTCACTGATCAGTTCCAGAACCTTCTCGTCCAGACTGTCGATACGCAGGCGCAGGGCCTTGAGTTCTTGTTCGGACATTAGCCGTGTTCCTTCTCGAACTCTGCCATGTAAGCCACCAGCGCATTGACTGCATGGATGTCCACAGCGTTATAGATTGAAGCGCGCATGCCGCCCACCGAGCGATGCCCTTTGAGGTTCAGCAAGCCGCGCGCCTCAGCGCCTACCAGGAATGGCTTGTCGAGGCGGTCGTCTGCCAGACGGAACGGCACGTTCATCCACGAGCGATCGGTCTTGTTGATCGGGTTGCTGTACAAGCCGCTGGCGTCAATGAAGTCGTACAACGTACGTTTTTTAACTTCATTGAGCTTACCGATGGCTTCAACGCCGCCCTGCTCTTTCAGCCATTCAAACACCAGACCCGACAGATACCAGGCCAAGGTGGGCGGCGTGTTGTACATCGAACCATTGTCGGCCGCGACTTTGTAATCAAGCATGGTCGGACAGATCGAACGTGCATGACCCAGCAGGTCTTCACGCACGATGTTAACCACGATACCGCTTGGACCGATGTTTTTCTGCGCACCGGCGTAGATCATACCGAAGCGGGAAATATCGACTGGACGCGACAGGATGTCCGAAGACATGTCAGCAACCAGCGGCACATCACCGGTCTGCGGTATCCAGTCGAATTCCAGACCGCCAATGGTTTCATTCGGCGCGTAATGGACATAGGCCGCGCCTTTCGTCAGGTTCCACTCGTTCTGGCCGGGAATAGCGAAGTAATCATAAGGCTTGGCACTGGCAGCAACGTTGACATGGCCATAGCGCGAAGCCTCTTCGATAGCCTTTTGCGACCAGATACCGGTATCGATGTAATCCGCCGTGCCATTTTCAGGCAGCAGATTCAACGGGATCTGGGCAAATTGCTGGCTAGCGCCGCCCTGCAAAAACAGGACCTTGTAGTTCGAGGGGATAGACAGCAGGTCACGCAGATCCTGCTCAGCCTTGGTTGCAATGGACACGAACTCATCACTGCGATGGCTCATTTCCATAACCGAGAGCCCCTTGCCATGCCAGTCGAGCAACTCGGACTGGGCACGCAACAGGACGGCTTCAGGAAGCGCAGCTGGACCTGCGCAGAAGTTATAGGCTCGTTTGCTCACATCCACTCTCGCTCTGATTTGGTGGGTCATGCAATAAATCGGTGGGGGTTGCGCAGCACAGCGAGGCGACGCAACGCCTACATTCATCCTGGACATACAACAAGGGGGCGAATCTTCATCCGCCCCCTGTGTGTCCGCTTATTCCTGCGGCTCTTCTTCGTCAGCGCCAGCCTCTAGAGGCTGCTCGTCGTCGACGCCATCGTGGATGGCCTCGCCCTCAAGCTCGACTGCGCCATCAACCTCACCTTCAAGCTCTTCGCCTTCGACTTCCGATGGCTCCTGAACCCGCTCAAGCCCAACCAGGGTTTCATCGCTGGCCAGCTTGATCAAGGTAACACCCTGGGTGTTACGACCCAGACTCGACACTTCGTCAACACGCGTACGAACCAAGGTGCCCTGGTCAGAAATCAGCATGATTTCTTCGCCGTCCTGCACCTGGACCGCACCGACCAGACGGCCGTTACGATCGTTGCTGACCA
Organism: Pseudomonas sp. CCC3.1; assembly: GCF_034347405.1. Lineage (NCBI taxonomy): Bacteria > Pseudomonadati > Pseudomonadota > Gammaproteobacteria > Pseudomonadales > Pseudomonadaceae > Pseudomonas > Pseudomonas sp. CCC3.1. The sequence continues at coordinate 1,356,848 of NZ_CP133778.1, read as the reverse complement.
TGGCAATGACGCCCTGACCACCACGTTTGTACTCAGGGAACTCACTGATTGCCGTACGCTTGCCATAACCACGCGCCGAAGCGGTGAGGATCTGGCTGCCTTCTTCAGGGATGAGCATCGAGATCAGTTTCTGACCTTCTGGCAGACGCATGCCGCGCACACCACGCGCCGTACGGCCCATCGCACGCACATCAGACTCTTTAAAGCGGGTGACCTTGCCGCCGTCGGAGAACAGCATCACTTCGCGTTCGCCATCGGTGATTGCAGCGCTGATCAGCACGTCGCCCTCATCCAGCTCCAGCGCGATCAAACCAACGCTGCGTTGACGGCTGAACGATTCCAGCGGGGTCTTCTTCACGGTGCCGTTAGCGGTTGCCATGAAGATGAAGTGACCCTCTGTGTATTCCTCAACCGGCAGCATGGTGGTGATGTATTCACCATCGTCCAGCGGCAACAGGTTGACCAGAGGGCGACCACGCGCAGCGCGGGAAGCTTCTGGAATTTCGTAGGTCTTGAGCCAGTACACCTTGCCTTTGCTGGAGAACAGCAACAGCGTGGTATGGCTATTGGCAACCAGCAGGTGAGCGATGTAATCCTCATCCTTGATGCCGGTGGCCGACTTGCCTTTACCGCCGCGACGTTGAGCCTGGTACGCAGCCAATGGCTGGGTCTTGGCATAGCCGCCGTGGGAAATGGTCACCACACGTTCTTCTTCTGGAATCATGTCGCCCAGCGTCAGGTCGAGACGATGATCCAGAATTTCGGTACGGCGTACATCGCCGTATTCCGCACGAATGACTTCCAGCTCTTCACGGATCACTTCCATCAAGCGCACAGCGCTATTGAGGATGCGGATCAACTCGCCGATCTGGTTCAGAATCTCTTGATATTCGGCCAGCAGCTTCTCGTGCTCAAGGCCGGTCAGGCGGTGCAGGCGCAGTTCAAGAATGGCTTGCGCCTGTTCTGGCGACAGGAAGTACTTGCCGTCACGCAGACCGTATTGCGGATCGAGGTTTTCCGGACGGCACGAATCAGCGCCCGCCCGCTCAACCATCGCCACAACCGCCGTCGACTCCCAAGGGGTGCTGATCAGCGCTTCCTTGGCTTCAGATGGCGTTGGAGAAGCCTTGATCAGTGCGATCACAGGGTCGATGTTGGACAGCGCAACCGCCTGACCTTCAAGGATGTGACCACGTTCACGCGCTTTGCGCAGTTCGAAAACGGTGCGACGCGTGACAACTTCACGACGGTGACGCACGAACGCTTCAAGCAGATCTTTGAGGTTCAGAATGCGTGGACGGCCGTCGATCAGGGCAACGATGTTGATCCCGAACACCGCTTGCAGTTGGGTCTGCGCATAAAGGTTATTGAGAATAACCTCTGGCACTTCGCCACGACGCAGTTCGATCACCACGCGCATACCGTCTTTGTCAGACTCGTCACGCAACTCGGTGATGCCTTCGAGCTTTTTCTCTTTAACCAGTTCGGCGATCTTTTCGATCAAACGCGCCTTGTTCAACTGGTAAGGCAACTCGGTGATGACGATCTGTTGACGACCACCGACCTTGTCGATGTCTTCAATGATCGAGCGAGCACGCATGTAAATACGGCCACGACCCGTGCGATAGGCTTCGATGATGCCAGCACGACCGTTGATGATCGCTGCTGTCGGGAAGTCCGGGCCCGGAATGAACTGCATCAGTTCATCGATGCTCAACTCAGGGTTGTCGATCAACGCCAGACAGCCGTCGATGACTTCGCCAAGGTTGTGCGGCGGGATGTTGGTGGCCATGCCCACAGCGATACCGCTGGAGCCGTTGACCAACAAGTTGGGGATACGCGTCGGCATGACCGCCGGGATCATTTCCGTGCCGTCGTAGTTCGGCACCCAATCCACGGTTTCTTTGTGCAAGTCAGCCAGCAACTCGTGGGCCAACTTGGTCATGCGCACTTCGGTGTATCGCATGGCCGCAGCGTTATCGCCGTCGACCGAACCGAAGTTACCCTGCCCGTCTACCAGCAGGTAGCGCAGGGAGAATGGCTGAGCCATCCGAACGATAGTGTCGTAAACCGCAGTATCACCATGCGGGTGATACTTACCGATCACGTCACCGACCACACGGGCAGATTTCTTGTACGGCTTGTTCCAGTCGTTATTCAGTTCGCTCATCGCAAACAGCACACGCCGGTGCACGGGCTTCAAGCCATCGCGTGCATCAGGCAGTGCCCGCCCGACAATTACGCTCATTGCGTAGTCGAGGTAGGACTGTTTCAGCTCGTCTTCGATATTGACCGGGAGGATTTCTTTGGCCAGTTCGCCCATGAGAAGCCTGATTCCTTTTTCGGGTGAAACTTCGCCACATCCATTCGGGACGAACGAAGCTCGCCGCCGCTGGCCACGTGCCACGCAACGACTTACGACAAATCAACGAGTTATGCTACGGATTTGCGCAGTAAGGGCAACCCTTGCAGGGCACCCCGGAAACCGCCGAATGTTATCACAATCGCCGCCACGCACCTATCCCCCAGATGCGCATGGAGCATAGTAATTGGCCCGACCATGGGCCTGAGAGCGCTCAGGAGGGCCGAGAGCGCCAAATTGCACACCGCAAGCTTCAAGTTCAAAGCGCCTGAAGGGTTCCACAGCCCCGCCTCACCTTCTATTTGAAGCCCGCTACGTGCGCTCAGTATTAATGCAATCGCTTGCGACACATCAACTGAGCCATTTTGGCGGCGTCCGGGCGCTCCACAATGCCCTTCTCGGTCACGATAACGTCGATCAAATCCGCAGGAGTCACATCAAACACCGGATTGAAGGCCTGAACGTCAGCACCTACACGCTTGCCCCCGACTTCCAGCAACTCACTGCCATCTCGCTCTTCAATCGGAATGTCATCGCCACTGGCCAGGTCCATGTCAATGGTCGAACTCGGCGCAACTACCATAAAGCGCACGCCATGGTGCATCGCATTGACTGCCAACTGATAAGTGCCGATCTTGTTCGCCACATCGCCATTAGCGGTAATCCGGTCAGCACCCACGATCACCCAGGTCACGCCCTTGGTTTTCATAATGTGAGCCGCCGCCGAGTCAACATTCAATACGACCGGAATACCTTCGTTGGCCAACTCCCACGCGGTCAGGCGCGAGCCTTGCAGCCAAGGCCGGGTCTCATCGGCATAAACCTGCTCGATCATGCCTTCAATCCAGGCACCTCGAATCACCCCCAGCGCCGTACCAAATCCACCGGTCGCCAGTGCACCGGTATTGCAGTGCGTCAGCACAGTCTGAGCATTGCCCTGGTGCCGACGAATCACATCAACACCCAACTGCGCCATCGTCAGATTGGCCTCACGGTCACTCTCATGTATGGCAATCGCTTCGTCTTCAAGCACCTGCACAACATCAGGAATGTCTTTGCTGCGAGCCAGACGATCACGCATGCGATTGAGCGCCCAAAACAGGTTGACCGCGGTCGGGCGCGAGTTCGCCAGCAGGGTAAAATCTTGCTCCAGCGCCGCGATCCAGTCGCCGCCTGCAGCCTTGCGCTCACGGGCAGCCAGCACCACCCCGTAAGCGGCGGCAATACCAATCGCTGGCGCACCGCGCACAACCATGTCGCGAATGGCCTGAGCAACCCCTTCAACGCCGGTAAATGCCAGCCAGGTTTCTTCAAAGGGCAAGCTGCGCTGATCCAGCAGATACAGGGCCTCACCCCGCCAATCAATGGCCTTTACCTTTTCTGCCGCCAACAACTGATCGCGCATGACTTCCCCTATCACCCAGATACAAAGCCGCCGATTATAGCGAGCCCACCCTGAAGACGCTCGGGTATACTTCGCCTCCTTTTTATAATGCACGGGAAGCCGTTTTAGATGCCAACCCAATCCTTGACCTTCGACTTACTGCTGCTACCCACCTGGCTGGTGCCTGTTGAACCCGCTTCAGTTGTACTCAAAGATCATGGCGTTGGCATCCGGGACGGGCGCATCGTGTTCATTGGCCCGCGCCATCTGGCCTTGAAGCACACCGCCCTTGAAACCCGCGAGCTGCCGGACATGCTGCTCAGCCCGGGCCTGATCAATGCCCACGGCCACGCCGCGATGACCTTGTTCCGCGGCATGGCCGATGACCTGCCGCTGATGACCTGGCTGGAAAACCACATCTGGCCGGCCGAAGCCAAATGGGTCGATGAAGCATTCGTTCGCGACGGCACCGACCTGGCCATTGCCGAGCAGCTCAAAGGCGGCATCACCTGCTTCAGCGATATGTATTTTTTCCCGAAAGTAGCCAGCGAACGCGCGCACAACAGCGGCATCCGCGCCCAGATCGCGATTCCAATTCTCGATTTTCCGATTCCCGGCGCCAGCTCGGCAGATGAATCCCTGCGCCAGGCCGTCGAGTTGTTTGGCGACCTGAAATACCACCCGCGCATCAAAATCGCCTTCGGGCCCCATGCGCCTTATACCGTAGGCGATGAAAACCTGGAAAAAGTCCGGGTGATTGCCGACGAGCTGGATGCAGCGATCCAGATGCACGTACACGAAACCGCTTTCGAAGTGCAGCAAGCCGCCGAACAGCATGGCGAACGCCCAGTTGCCCGCCTCGCACGCCTGGGCCTGCTTGGCCCGCGCTTCCAGGCCGTTCACATGACTCAGATCAGTGATGACGACCTGAGCATGCTGGTAGAAAGCAACTCCAGCGTGATTCATTGCCCCGAATCCAACCTGAAACTGGCCAGCGGCTTCTGCCCGGTCGAGCGTTTATGGCAGGCAGGTGTCAATGTCGCGGTTGGCACCGACGGGGCAGCCAGCAATAATGACCTCGACTTGCTTGGCGAAACCCGCACCGCAGCCTTACTGGCCAAAGCGGTTGCAGGCTCGGCCACCGCACTGGATGCCCACCGCGCACTGCGCATGGCAACACTCAACGGCGCACGCGCCCTGGGCCTTGAGAGTGAAGTGGGTACAATCGAGGTCGGCAAAGCGGCCGACATCGTGGCTTTTGACCTGAGCGGACTGGCCCAGCAGCCTGTCTATGACCCCGTCTCACAGCTGATCTACGCCACCGGCCGCGATTGCGTGAAGCACCTGTGGGTCGCAGGCAAGCAACTGCTCGACAATGGCCAATTGACCCGAATGGATGAACAACACCTGTGCGCGACTGCCAAAGCCTGGGGCGAGCGTATAAATAGCCATACTCATTGATTCCAAGCCTCAGGGTTCAGGCCCTGAGTTTTACCAGGATTTTTCAGCTTTAGAGGATTTACCCATGAGCAACGTCGACCACGCCGAGATCGCAAAATTCGAGGCGCTTGCCCATCGCTGGTGGGACCGCGAAAGCGAGTTCAAGCCGCTGCACGACATCAACCCGTTGCGCGTCAACTGGATTGACGAACGCGTGCAACTGGCTGGCAAAAAAGTGCTCGATGTCGGTTGCGGCGGCGGCATCCTCAGCGAATCCATGGCTCAACGCGGCGCGACCGTGATGGGCATCGACATGGGCGAAGCCCCGCTGGCCGTTGCGCAACTGCACCAGCTTGAATCCGGCGTAAACGTTGAATACCGCCAGATCACCGCCGAAGAACTGGCACTTGAGATGCCTGGGCAATTCGATGTAGTGACCTGCCTTGAGATGCTGGAACACGTGCCCGATCCCGCTTCCGTGATCCGCGCCTGCTATCAGATGGTCAAACCCGGCGGCCAGGTGTTCTTCTCGACCATCAATCGCAACCCGAAAGCCTATTTGTTCGCGATTATCGGCGCTGAATACATCATGAAGCTGATCCCACGCGGGACCCATGACTTCAAGAAGTTCATCCGCCCTTCCGAACTGGGTGCCTGGAGCCGTCAAGCCGGCCTGAGCGTCAAAGACATCATCGGCCTGACCTACAACCCGCTGACCAAGCACTACAAACTGGCCAGCGATGTAGACGTCAACTACATGATCCAGACCCTTCGCGAGGAGTAATACATGCGTTTAAGAGCAGTTCTTTTTGACATGGACGGCACCCTGCTCGACACCGCGCCGGACTTTATCGCCATTTGCCAGGCCATGCGTGCCGAACGCGACCTGCCGCCGATTGCCGACAAGCTGATTCGCGATGAAATCTCCGGCGGCGCACGTGCAATGGTCGCCGCCACCTTTAGCATGAACCCTGAAGCCCCGGGCTTTGAAGCGCAGCGCCTGGAGTTTCTTGAGCGCTATCAGCGTGACTGTGCCGTACACAGCAAGCTGTTTGACGGCATGGCCGAACTGCTGACCGACATCGAAAAGGCTCATATGGTATGGGGCGTTGTGACCAACAAACCGGTGCGTTTTGCCCAGCCGATCATGGAAAAGCTAGGGCTGGCCGAGCGCTCAGCCCTGCTGATCTGCCCTGACCACGTAACCCACAGCAAACCCGATCCGGAGCCGCTGATCCTGGCCTGCAAAATGCTCGACCTTGATCCGGCCAGCGTACTGTTTGTGGGTGACGACCTGCGCGACATCGAGTCGGGCCGCGACGCGGGCACCAAGACTGCCGCTGTGCGCTATGGCTATATCCACCCGGACGACAACCCGAACCATTGGGGCGCAGATGTGGTGGTCGACCACCCTGCCGAGCTGCGCAAGGTGCTGGATAACGCAGTGTGCAGCTGCTGACACGCGCACGCAGCACGCAGCACGCGATCATTGCTCTTTGTTGAGGTGTTTTATGTTTGATTACTCCGCCCGCCCCGACCTGCTCCAGGGCCGCGTCATTCTGGTCACCGGCGCGGGTCGCGGCATTGGTGCCGCCGCTGCCAAAACCTATGCGGCACACGGCGCAACCGTGCTGCTGCTCGGCAAGACTGAAGCCAACCTGAGTCAGGTTTACGACGACATTGAAGCCGCAGGCCACCCACAACCTGCTGTCATTCCTTTCAACCTCGAAACCGCCCTACCGCATCAGTACGACGAACTGGCCGCGATGATTGAAAACGAGTTCGGCCACCTTGACGGGCTGCTGCACAACGCCTCGATCATCGGCCCCCGCACACCGCTTGAACAGCTGTCTGGCGAGAACTTCATGCGCGTCATGCAGGTTAACGTCAACGCCACGTTTATGCTCACCAGCACCTTGCTGCCGCTGCTCAAGCTGTCACAGGACGCTAGCGTAATTTTCACGTCCAGCAGCGTTGGACGCAAAGGCCGTGCCTATTGGGGCGCCTACGGCGTTTCAAAATTCGCCACCGAAGGCTTGATGCAAACCCTCGCCGACGAAGTTGAAACTGTTTCGAACATTCGCTCCAACAGCATCAACCCTGGCGCCACCCGGACCAGTATGCGTGCATTGGCCTACCCGGGCGAAAACCCGCTCAACAACCCTGAGCCAGAAGCCATCATGCCGGTCTACCTGTACCTGATGGGCCCGGACAGCAGCGGAATCAACGGCCAGGCATTCGACGCACAATAAATACATCGCCACAAAAAAACCGAAGGCAGCGCTCACACGCAGCCTTCGGTTTTTTATGCTCTTGACACAGGTTGACGCTGTCTAAATTCTTCGCAGGCGCTGCCACAGTGACGCGCCTGCACGCCAATCAGCTCACTTCCAATTCTCGATGCTCACGCACTACAGGCGCTTTTTCGTATTGCAGGCAGCTCTGCAAAAACAGGTACTTGTAGTCATAGCTCTTGCAAATCGCTTTGCGCAACTCGGTTTTCAGCTCCTGACTCGGGTTCATCCCCGCCAGCGTGCAGATGATTTCCAGTGCCTCCCAAGGATGCTCATCGTCATATTGGGCGTGCATCTTCAGCCACTTCATGGCGCGCTTGCGCCCTTCCTGCGGGAAGGAGTCTTCGTAGACGCTTTTGGAACACACGACCGCGGCCCACTCACCGACAGCCCCTTCAATGGCGTAGTTGGTTGCCGCCATTGACACAGCCAGCGAATCCGTCGCGCAGCTATGCCAGCACCAGTCATTGAGGGCCTGGAATTCGGCCGGAATGTCCTGTGCGTTCATGTCGTCAAGGCTGACATCATGCGCGCGCGCCCAATTCACCCAATAATCCGCATGGTTCAACTCAACCCTGATGTTGCGAATCAGCCAGCGACGCGCCATGTCTTCGCCAGGGTGGCGACCATAACGGGTTTTGCCCAGGTTGTGCCCCATGTACAGAGAAAATTGCTCAACCACCGGCCAACCGCCGATCAGGTAAAGGCGCAGGGTCTTTTCGCTGAGCGTGTTATCACGCATGCGCTTGTAGATTTCATGCTCAACCACCCGCCGCTTGCTTTCGCTGCAATCGCGGATCAGTTGCTGTGCCCACTCGGGGTAACTGGTCGCTTCCATAAGAGGCCCAGTACGGCTGAATGCATCGATCACTATCGGGTTCCTTCTGAAAGGTGATTTTCAAAAACCAGTCACACTTAGCGCAAAGTGCCCGGCGATTTCAAAGCAAAAGGTCTGGGGCGCTTGGGTCGATACCACAAGCTGTCACAGGTGAACAGGTGCGGGCGTTCAACAACATAACCCTGCGCATAATCGACACCGATCTCAACCAGAGCCTGCTCAATTTGCGAGGACTCGACGAATTCGGCAATCGTACGCTTACCCATAACGTGCCCGATATGATTAATCACTTCTACCATAGCCCGATTAATTGGATCATCAAGCATGTCTCTTACAAAGCTGCCATCGATCTTCAAAAAATCGACAGGCAGGTGTTTCAGATACGCAAATGAAGACATCCCCGCACAAAAATCATCCAAAGAGAAATGGCAACCCAGCCCCTTGAGATCATTTATAAAGCGAATGGCGCTGCCCAAATTGGCAATCGCGCTGGTTTCCGTGATTTCAAAACAAATCTGGCCAGGTGAAACGCCATAGCATTCGAACTGCTCATGCAAAAACGCCAGAAAATTATCATCACCAATGGTCGTGCCCGAAAGGTTGATGGCACACATGGCCATCGGTCGCCCGGTACCTTGGGCCGAGCACTCGGAAATGATCTTGAACACATTCTCGACCACCCAACGGTCAATCGAGGTGATCAAGCCGTAACGCTCAGCCGCCGGAATAAAACTGTCAGGCATGATCATGCGCCCGCTTTCATCATGCAGACGCAACAAAATTTCAATGTGACCGTTATCCTCTAGGGCGCCCCCCAGCGGAACAATCGCTTGCGAGTAGAGGCAGAAGCGGTCTTCTTCCAGTGCAACATGCAAACGCTGTACCCAAGCCATTTCACCAAAACGCAATGACAGTTCAGAGTCATCTTCGTGATAAACCTGAACCCGATTGCGCCCTTTCTCCTTGGCCATGTAGCAGGCCATGTCGGCCGCACGCAAAGAAGCCTCCAGCGTCACCGGCACTTGATGGATATGCACCAGGCCAATACTGATGGTGTTCAGAAACGGGCGGCCCTTCCAGGCAAAGTGCAGGCTTTGCACCGTCTGGCGCAGACCTTCAGCAATTTTTTCGGCCACATCTGCCGGACAGTTTTCCAGCAAAATGCCAAATTCATCTCCGCCCAGTCGCGCCAACGTGTCGCCTTCACGCAGGCCGGATTGCAAAAGCGCACAGATATGACGCAGCAACTCGTCACCCGCCGCATGCCCGCAGGTGTCATTGACCAGTTTGAACTGATCAAGATCCAGAAACATCAGCGCATGCCGCCCCTGCTGTCGCGTCAGATTTTGCAGCACCAAGTCCAGGCGATACTCAAACTCGCGTCGATTCGCCAACCCGGTGAGCGCATCATGGGTCGCCTGCCAGGACAAGTTGGCAATGTACTGGCGCTCTTGGGTCATGTCATGCAGCACCAGCACCGCTCCGCTGACTTTGCCAGCATGCAGGAGGGGCGCTCCCACCAGCGTGACGGCAACCGTGCTGCCGTCCATGCGCTGAATCAACTTGGCGTGCTCGCTGTTGTTACCCAACTGACCGCTGAGCACGCGATCAATCAGTTTAAAACCATCATCCGGCGTGCCTTCATCGAGCAACTTGAACAACGCGCCCAGCGGCACACCTTGAGCCTGCTCGGACTTCCAGTCAGTCAGCCGCTCAGCAGCCGGGTTCATGTAGGCAATAGCCCCATTCACATCGGTACTGATCACCCCGTCACCAATGGATTCCAGGGTGATTTGCACCCGTTCCTTCTCTAACTGCAATGCTTCGGCAAAGGCACTGCGCTGCAGCAGAATTTTTTGCGTACGCAGCAACGCCAGAAAAATCAGCCCGAGGGCCGTGGCCAGGTTGATGATGACCAGCAACTTCAGAATAAAGCGCGAGGCTTCGCCCAAAGCATCGCTAAACGCCTTGGCGGCTGGCGTCACCGCCTCATTGATGGCATAAATCTGCCCCTTCCAATGCTTGATGTCAGCCTCTGACGCCTGATGGGTGCTGATAAGCCGATGCATCTCTTGCGCCAGATTATCGAGCTTGACCAAGTAATCATCGCCCACACTCCATTTCTGGATGGCCTTGTCCAGGTAGCTGAAGTTACGAAAATTTTGATAGAACCAAATGAGGCTGGAGACATCTTCAGGGCTATTGCCGCCTTGCAGGATGCCTTCGCGGGCCGCCGTAATGTCAGGCGACGATTGGTCCAGTGCAGCCCGAAGCTTGTGGCCACCCTGAGGCACCAGAATGGAGCGTTCATACTGCTCGAAAATAGAAGGATCGCGACTGTCGGCGTACAGGCTTAGAAAGTAGATCGCATCTTTCTGGCCTTTGGACCATAAGCTTTCACCTGCTACATACCCCCTCACAGCAGAGAGCATATAGAGGCTCACACAGCCCAATAACGCCTGAAACAGCACGACCGCAATAAAGGGCCAGACAATCCCTAACAAATGCGGCGTTCCAAGGGTATTTTTTGGCTTCATGAGTTCCCTTTGCTTCAGGCTGCCAGATGAACTCCACAGAAAGAGCCTCGAAAATCAGACTAGGCTAATTTCCGACACTCGGAACGGCTCATAGTGCCGGTCAACACTCAAAAAGCTTACGCGGCTAGCACTACGGTCACTCGCCTTCAGGTTTGCTGCAAATGCCCGTACAACTTTGCATAAAGGCCGCCCTCAGCAATCAACTGCTGGTGGTCACCGTCTTCAGCAATGTGTCCACCATCAAACACCAACACCCTGTCTGCCTGTTTTACCGCAGAAAGTCGGTGAGCAATGATCAAAGTCGTACGCCCGCTCAAGAATTTTCCTAAAGCGTGATGCAAGTTGTATTCGGTGGCCGCATCGAGGGCGCTGGTGGCCTCATCGAGAATCACTATCTTGGGCTCGGCCAGTACCATTCGTGCAATCGCCAGACGCTGGCGCTGCCCACCCGACAAGCGCACACCTGAACGCCCGACAATGCTGTCCAGACCTTGGGGCAAGGTCATGACAGTGCCATCCAGTTGAGCAATTTCCAGTGCGCGCCAGCAGGCTTCATCGGTGCGCTCACGCCCCATGGTCAAGTTGGCCCGCACCGTATCGTTGAACAGGGCCGGATGCTGCAACACCACCGCCACATGCTCGCGAATGGTCTCAAGGCCAATGTCTGGCTGACTGACACCCGCAAAAGAAATGCTCCCGGACTGTGGCGTATACAACCCGAGCAGCAGTTGCACCAAGGTGCTTTTACCGCCGCCACTGGTGCCGACAATCGCCACCTTCTCGCCTGGCGCAATACTCAGGTTGAGCTGATCCAGCACGCGCTCTTCGCCGTAACTGAAACTCAGGTCACGAATGTCGATACCCACTGTTTGGCGCCCCGCAAACGGGTTAACACCCCCCGGGTATTGCGGCTCATCGGCACGCGCCAGCAATTGGTTGATACGCGTCAGCGCCCCGCCTGCCGCATAAAAGGCGTATTGCAAATTCAGCAACTGCTCGACCGGCCCGATCATGAACCACAAGTAGCTGAACACTGCCAGCATCTGGCCAATCGACAGATCGGAGAACAGCACAGTCAGCATCGCCGCCGCACGGAAAATATCGATACCAAACTGGAACAACAAACCACTGGCGCGGTTCGATGCATCGCTTTTCCATTGCGAGGCGACGGCAAAATCCCGGACTTCACGTGCCCGCTGCTGCAGACGACCGAGGAAAAACGCCTGACGGTTACCCGCGCGCACTTCTTGAATGGCATCCAGGGTTTCAGTCAGGGCTTGGGTGAAACGCGCCGTGCTGTCGTTTTCGAGTTTTTTGAGGTGCTTGATGCGCTTGCCCAGTTGCACCGTGGCGTAAATCACCAACGGGTTAAACAACAGGATCAACAACGCCAACTGCCAGTGCATCCACAGCAGAATCGCCGACGTTCCGATCAAGGTGAGCATGGCCACCAAAAACCGGCTCAACGTCTCGCCGACAAACTTGTCGAGGGTGTCGAGGTCGGTGACCAGATGGGTGGTTACGGTGCCGCTGCCAAGGCTTTCATATTCCGCCAGCGAGATACGTTTTAAACGCTCAATCAAGCGCACCCGAATACGAAACACGATGTCTTTGGCCAGCCGTGAAAACAGCCGCGCCTGCAATACGTTGAACAACAACGCGCCTGAGCGCAGCAGCAACGTCATCAAGAGCATCAGGCCGATATAGCCCACCGACGTCTGCCACGCGGCAGGCAACGCGTTGTTCATTACTTTCAGCGCTGCGTCACCATGCCCCAGCAACACTTCGTCCACCAACAACGGCAACAGCAACGGAATCGGCACGCTGCACAACGTGGCCAACACCGCCACACCATTGGCCAGCCATAACGCTTTTTTATGGCGCAGGGCCAAGCGCCGAATTTCGGCCCAGCTCAGACGATCAGTGGTGCGCGAAGTCGACAACGTCGAAGAGGGATCAGACACGCGCTGCACGTTCAAGCCAGCGGCCCAACAAATCAGACAGCGGTTCAAGCGGCTGATAACCATTGGTCAACAATGCCAGTTGGCCATTACGCTCGGCAAGCAAGGTGGGGAACCCGGCAATGCCCAAATCCTGAACCCAGGTGAAGTCTGCAGCCGTGGCGGCATGCTGCTCGTCGCTGTCAAACGCAGCGGCGAATTCAATTCGCGGCACACCGGCCTGCTCGGCGAGTTCGACCAGCAGCGCTGTTTGCGTCACGTCCCGCCCTTGCACATAAAACGCCTGCTGAATGAGCTTGAGCAACGCCCATGCGCGATCCGGCGCCAGACTGCGCGCGGCAACCACAGCACGGCACGCGGGCTCACAGTCGTAGACAAACCCCTGAGGCAACGCACCCTCAAAAAGGAACGGTTGCCCGGTGGCGTCGGCTACCGCCTGCCAATGCTCAAGAATGTAACCTCGCGTGGCAGGTTCCAACGCCGACCCGTTGCCGGTACGCAACCCGCCCACCACCAAGTGCAGTTCCACACCTGCGGCTTGCGCCTGCTCAACCAAGGCTTCTGCGATGGGGGAAAATCCCCAGCACCATGAGCACATCGGATCCATCACATAGAGCAGGCGCGCGGACATATCAAGCCTCGGCAGGTTTGCGGTAGTTGTGGCCAATCGGGTGTGGCTGATTGCGGGCCTTGGCCAGTTCAATCTGTTTTTGACGGTCAATCGCGCTGCGACGGGTTTTCTCGCTCAGCTTGTCCCAGCAATGCGGGCAACTGATCCCTGGCTGGTAGTGTTCAGACTCACGGTCCGCAGCGCTGATAGGTGTACGGCAGGCATGGCACTGATCGTACTCACCTTCGGTCAGGTCGTGACGCACGGTCACACGGTTATCAAACACAAAGCAGTCACCTTGCCACTTGGTTTCTTCCTGCGGCACGGTTTCGAGGTACTTCAGAATCCCGCCTTTAAGGTGATACACCTCGTCAAAACCCTGACTAAGCATGTAGCTCGATGCTTTTTCACAACGAATGCCACCGGTGCAGAACATGGCGACTTTCTTGTGCTTGGCCGGGTCGAAGTTGGCTTTGATGTAGTCAGGAAACTCGCGAAAACTGGTGGTTTTCGGATCGATGGCACCTTCAAACGTGCCAATAGAGACTTCGTAGTCGTTACGGGTGTCAATCAATAACACCTCTGGATCGCTGATCAGCGCGTTCCAGTTCTCGGGGTCGACATAGGTTCCGACTTTTTTGTTCGGGTCTACGCCTTCAACACCAAGGGTCACGATTTCTTTTTTCAGCTTGACCTTGGTCCGATAGAACGGCTGGTCTTCACAGTAGGATTCCTTGTGGTCAATATCGACCATGCGCGGATCGTTCTTGAGCCAGGCCATCAGCCCGTCAATCCCTTCGCGGCTGCCGGAAACGGTGCCATTAATGCCTTCTTCAGCAATCAGCAAGGTGCCTTTGATGCCGTTATCAAACATTGCCTTGAGCAAGGGCTCGCGCAGTTCGACGTAATCTTCAAGGGTGACGAATTTATACAGTGCAGCTACAACAATTGACGCGGTCATCGTGTCTCTCTCCAGGTGGCTACCCTCGCAAAGGGTGAACCGGATACCAAAAAAAACGCGCCGACTAAGCGGCGCGCTGCGGATTCTAGCAAAAACCAAATGGAACGGGTCGCGTGAAAACGTAGCGAGCGAAGAAAAGACAAGGCAAAAACAGGCGAGGAAGCGGAGTCTACGGGTTGTAAATGAGCATTCTGAGCCTGTTTTTAACGCAGTATTTTCGAGCGCAGCAGTTTTCACGTGATCTGAAAGTTAGTGCCCACCGCCGGCACACGTCGGCGAGGCCGGGGCTGTGCCGATTTTCGCCCACTCTTCAGGCGTATACGTGTGCAGAGCCAACGCATGGAACTCACCCATCAAGTCACCCAGTGTGGCGTAGACCTTTTGGTGGCGCTTGACGCTATTGAGCCCGGCGAACTGCTCGCTGACCACCACCGCCTTGAAGTGGGTCTGCAACCCGCGACTGTGCATGTGGCTTTCATCCAGCACGTTCAAATGCTCGGGTTGCAACGCGCTCAGCGTTGTTTCGATACGTTGTTGCATGTTCATTCAGGCTCCGCTTACTTCTTCTTGGCCGGGGCAGCTTTAGGCTCCAGCTCGGCAGTCATGTCAGCCAGCAGCTTGTTGACCACAGGCACCGCGCTTTCCAGCTTGGCCTGAGTCATTTGGGCCGATTGCTGGGTTAGCTGAGGCATTTTTTCCAGGACTTTCTTGCCCAGTGGCGACTGGTAGAACTTCACCAGATCGTTGAGTTCGGATTCGCTGAAGTTGGCGGTGTACAGCTTGACCATGTCCGGCTTCAGCTTGTCCCAGCCAATGGCTTGATCCAGAGCGGTGTTGGCTTTGGCCTGGTAAGTTTCCAGCAAGGCTTGCTTGGACGCTGGCGCTTTGGTCTGCTCAAAACGCTGAGCAAACATTTGCTGCACTTGCATGTACACCGGAGTCCCCAGTTTGTCGGCGTGCGCCAGTTTGAGGAACGTTTCAGCACTGGCAGCGTGGCTGGCTGCATCGGCGAAAACCTGGCCGCTGGCGCATACCAGAGCAACTGCAGTACAGATGGCGCGAAGACGGGTCATCGAGTTTCCTTTATCTAGCAAGCGAGGTCGAACCCCAGGGGCGACCATTCTGCGCCTAACAAAGTGCGTCACTCAACCCCGAGACTGATAGCGGTTCTCAACAATCCGACAAAAGCCTCTAAAACCAAAGTCTGAACCTCTTTTGGTAATCAGCGCCTAAGCTGACTGATCAACCCCTTAGGAGAAAGAGCCTGATGAGCCGTATCGAGACCGACAGCCTGGGTGAAGTGAACGTACCGGATGAGGCCTACTGGGGCGCTCAGACTCAGCGCTCGCTGATTAACTTCGCCATCGGCAACGAAAAAATGCCGCTGGCGGTGCTGCACGCTCTGGTACTGATCAAAAAGGCTGCGGCGCGAGTCAATGATCGCAACGGTGACTTGCCGGCCGACATTGCGCGCCTGATTGAACAGGCGGCAAACGAAGTGCTCGACGGCGAGCACGATGATCAGTTTCCACTGGCCGTGTGGCAAACCGGCAGCGGCACCCAGAGCAACATGAACGCCAATGAAGTGATCGCCGGTCGGGCCAACGAACTCGCGGGCAAAGGCCGTGGCGGCAAGTCCCCGGTGCACCCGAACGACCACGTCAACCGCTCGCAAAGCTCTAACGACTGTTTTCCTACCGCCATGCACATCGCCGCCGCCAAGGCTGTGCACCAGCACCTGTTGCCTGCGATCAGCGAGTTGTCCGGCGGGCTTGCCGAATTGTCGGCGCGCTACATGAACCTGGTTAAAACGGGCCGCACCCACATGATGGATGCAACGCCCATTACCTTCGGCCAGGAGCTGTCGGCCTATATCGCCCAACTTGACTACGCCGAGCGGGCCATCCGCGCCTCGTTGCCAGCAGTCTGCGAATTGGCTCAGGGCGGGACCGCCGTGGGGACCGGGTTGAATGCCCCACACGGTTTTGCCGAAGCGATTGCCGCAGAACTTGCGGCCTTGTCCGGCCTGCCATTTGTCACCGCGCCGAACAAGTTTGCCGCGCTGGCCGGGCATGAGCCGCTGACCACCTTGTCGGGTGCCCTGAAAACCTTGGCCGTGACCCTGATGAAGCTGGCCAACGACTTCCGCTTGCTGGGCTCAGGTCCACGCGCCGGGTTGGCCGAAATCAGGCTGCCTGCCAATGAACCGGGCAGTTCGATCATGCCGGGCAAAGTTAACCCGACCCAATGTGAAGCCTTGTCGATGCTGGCCTGTCAGGTCATGGGCAATGACGTTGCCATCGGTTTCGCGGCCAGTCAGGGGCACTTGCAGCTCAACGTCTTCAAACCGGTGATCATCCACAACCTGTTGCAGTCGATTCAGTTGCTGGCCGATGGCTGCACCAATTTCAATGAACACTGCGTCACGGGCCTTGAGCCGGACGCTGCAAAAATGGCTGAACATCTGGAGCGCGGACTGATGCTGGTCACAGCGCTTAACCCGCACATCGGCTATGACAAATCGGCCCAAATCGCCAAAAAAGCCTATGCAGAGGGTTTGACCTTGCGCGAAGCCGCGCTGGAGCTGGGTTACTTGACCGATGAAGAGTTCAGTCAGTGGGTACGCCCGGAGAACATGTTGAACCCGGGCAAGCATTAAACAATTCGATGGCATGCGAAAACTCGTAGCAGTTGCCGAGCCTGCGAGGCTACGTCCGGCTGCAAAGCAGTCGTAAAATCAAGCATTGCGGTGTGCCAATAAAACTTGGCACTTAGCATTTACGATCGCTTCGCAATCGGACGTAGCCTCGCAGGCTCGGCAACTGCTACGAAATCGGCTTACAGCCCACGTTCCTCTATTTCTTGTGCTTTTTGGCGTGTTTGTCGCTCTTCTCAAAGGCCGCTTCCAGCGCCTCGTTGATGGTGCGTAACACTTTGACCCGCGCCCACCGTTTGTCATTGGCCGCCACCAATGTCCAAGGTGAAATCTCGGTGCTGGTGCGATCGACCATGTCGCACACCGCAGTGCGATACAGGTCCCATTTTTCGCGGTTGCGCCAATCTTCTTCGGTGATTTTGAAACGCTTGAACGGAATGGCTTCACGCTCCTGAAAGCGCTCCAGCTGGGTTTGTTTATCAATCGCCAACCAGAATTTGACGACAATAACCCCCGCGTTCCTCAGTTGCTCTTCAAAGTCATTGATCTCGCCATAAGCCCGCATCCAGTCGGCCTGGCTGCAAAAGTCTTCAACCCGCTCGACCAGCACCCGGCCATACCACGAGCGGTCAAAGATCGTGAATTTGCCCCGCGCAGGTATCTGCCGCCAAAAACGCCAAAGGTACGGTTGTGCACGTTCGTCCTGGGACGGCGCGGCGATCGGCACAATGTTGTATTGGCGCGGATCGAGCGCGGCTGCCACCCGGCGAATCGAGCCACCCTTGCCGGCTGCATCGTTACCTTCGAAGACGGTGATCAGCGCATGTCGACGCATGCGCTTGTCACGCATCAAGCCCGACAAACGCGCCTGTTCGGTAATCAATTGTTCCTGATAGTCGTCCTTTTCCAGGCGTCGGGTCATGTCCAGGCAATCGAGCAGGCTCAGGCCATCACGGTTTTCAGGCAGCGGCGGCACGTTGATCGGACGTACCCGCGCCTTGGGAGCGCTTAGCGCCGCTTGCAGACCTTCCAGAAGAATTTTGCCCACGGTCAAACTGCGGTAATGCGGGTCAACGCCTTCCACGATGTGCCACGGCGCGTAATCACGGCTGGTACGGCGAATCACGCGCTCGCCGTAACGCACAAACTTGTCGTAGGTTTCTGACTGCTGCCAGTCCAGAGGGCTGATGCGCCAACTGTGCAGCGGGTCGTCCTTAAGGGCGTTGAGGCGCGCTTTCATTTGTTTTTTAGACAAGTGAAACCAGAGTTTGAAAATCACCGCGCCTTCATCACAGAGCATTCTTTCGAGCCGTTCGGCTGCCGTAATGGCCTGATCAAGCACGGCGTCCTTAATGACGCCATGCACTCGGCCCTGGAGCATTTGGCTGTACCAATTGCCAAAGAACACACCCATCCGCCCTTTGGCTGGCAAATGACGCCAATAGCGCCACGCGGGTGGGTGGGCCATCTCTTCGTCGGTTTGCTGGTCAAAGGTGCGCACTTCAATCAGCCGCGGGTCCATCCACTCGCTCAGCAGCTTGACCGTTTCGCCCTTGCCCGCGCCTTCGATGCCATTGATTAGCACAATGACCGCAGCGCGCTTCTGCTGCTGCAGGTCGTATTGCGCCTCAAGCAGGGCTTCACGCAGGGCGGGAACTTCTCTGTCGTATGTTTCTTTATCGATGGAATGACCGATTTCAGCAGATTCAAACATAGGAAGCTCCCTGGCAAGATGCGACAAGCCTAGCCGATTGCTCTTTGGGGCGTAGGAACAAAGCGCATAAAACTGTCATGAATCAATCGTGCTCTGAGCGATCAGCTAGAATGGCCGCCTTGCCGTTGCCGAGCTGCACATGACTACTGAAATGCCCAATGCCCAGATTGACTGGGATGACCAAGGTCGCCCGCACTCGCGGGTGTTTGATGACGTGTACTTTTCCGACAAGTCGGGTCTCGAAGAAACACGGTATGTCTTCATCGAGCAGAACGCGTTGCGCGAACGTTTTGCCGCCCTGCCCGCTAATGGCCAACTGGTCATCGGTGAAACCGGTTTTGGCACCGGGCTGAATTTTCTGTGCGCCTGGCAGTTATTTGAGCAGACGGCTCACCCTGAGGCCCGCCTGCACTTCATCAGCGTCGAAAAATACCCGTTGACCCGCGACGACTTGCAGCGCGCCCTCGCCCTCTGGCCAGAACTGGCGGTCTGGAGCGAACCACTGCTGGCCGCCTATTTCGCCATTCATCCAGGCTTTCAGCACCTGCGCCTGGCCAATGGCCGGGTGACCCTCACGTTGTTGATCGGCGATGTGCTGGAGCAATTGCCGCAGCTCGATGCACGCATCGACGCATGGTTTCTGGACGGGTTCGCGCCCGCGAAAAACCCTGAGATGTGGACCCCCGAACTGTTTGCCCAACTGGCGCGCCTCGCCGCCCCCGGGTCGACCATCAGCACCTTTACCAGCACCGGCTGGGTGCGCCGGGCATTGAACGACGCGGGTTTTAAAATGCGTCGAACGCCGGGCATTGGTCACAAGTGGGAAATCCTGCGCGGCAGTTTTATCGGCCTGCCCGAGCACGCACTCGCCACCCCGGAAAGCAAACCCTGGTTCGCCCGTCCACCGCAGTTCGAAGGCGAGCGCAGAGCCTTGGTGATTGGCGGCGGATTGTCCGGCTGCGCCAGCGCCAACAGCTTGGCCACGCGCGGGTGGCACGTGTGTTTGCTGGAGCGCCACGAACGCTTGGCCAAAGAAGCGTCAGGCAACCCGCAAGGCGTGCTGTATATGAAGCTTTCGGCCCACGGCACGACATTGTCGCAACTGATTGTCAGCGGCTTCGGTTACACCCGTCGTCTGTTGGAGCAACTGCAACGCGGGCGCGACTGGGATGAGTGCGGCGTGTTGCAGTTGGGGTTCAATGCCAAGGAGGCTGAGCGTCAGGCGCAGTTGGCTGCGGCCTTTCCACCCGCGCTGGTCCACCTGCTTGATCAGCCGCAAGCACAAGCATTGGCAGGCGTCGAACTGGCGCACGGCGGGTTGTTCTATCCCGAAGGTGGGTGGGTGCACCCGCCTGCACTGTGCCAGTTCCAGGCCTTGCACCCGAATATCGAGGTGCTGACCCACCATGATGTGCTGCAACTGGAACAGATTGATGGCCAATGGCTGGCCCGCCAAGGCGAGCAGGTATTGGCCAGTGCGCCCGTGGTGATTCTGGCCGGGGCTGCCGAGGTCAAACGCTTCCCGGCGGCCAGCGGCTTGCCGCTCAAGCGTATCCGCGGGCAAATCACCCAATTGGTTGAAACCCAAGCCAGCGCCGCGCTGAAAACAGTGGTCTGCGCCGAAGGCTACATCGCCCCCGGACGGCTCGGCGAGCACACCTTGGGCGCCAGCTTCGACTTTCACAATGAAGACCTGACCACCACGCCAGCCGGGCACCAGAGCAACCTCGACTTGCTGCAAGAAATATCCCCGGCGCTGGCGCAGCACTTGGGTGAAGAGCAACTCGACCCTGAATCCCTCAGAGGCTGGGCCGCATTCCGCTGCACCAGCCCGGATTATTTGCCGATAGTCGGGCCACTTTCTGACCCCGAAGCCTTCGCACAGGTCTACGCGGTGCTGCGCAAAGACGCACGCCAGGTGCCGTCAACCGAGTGCCCGTGGCTGAACGGTTTGTACGTCAACAGCGGCCACGGCTCACGTGGACTGATTACTGCGCCGCTGTCCGGTGAACTGTTGGCGGCGTGGATCAATAACGAGCCCCTGCCCTTGCCGCGAGCCGTGGCGCAAGCCTGTCATCCCAATCGCTTTATGCTGCGCACACTGATCAAAGGTCTGTAGAGGGAGATGGAGGCGCCTTGCCCGCGCCCACCCACTCATTGGTTTTATTCAGGCACCAGGCATCTACCCTGGCATCCATCCTGTGGCGAATCCCGGTGACCATGCTCAAATAGCGGGCGCTGGACATTTCTGGCGAACGCTTCAGGAGCGTATTCAACTCGTCGTGAAAAGGCTCAGTCATGACCAGATAGTCGGCTTTGTCGCGCTCAATCAAATACGCTCTCCAGTAATCCAGTGAACTGATAAACGTGTTCAACTCAGAGGATTTTTCACCGCTGGCGACCTGAACCTGCGCGGTGTTCAGGTCCTCTGCGGAGACACCTGCCAAGGCATTGAACATCATGCCTTGCGGTTGGCCTGGCAGGTCCAGGGACCTGGCCAAGCCAACGCGGTACGCCAGATGCACTTCAAGCTCATCAGCGATACCTCCACCGGTCGCCATCTGCAGGGTGTAATGCTCAGAGGCGATTTTTGTGAGTTTATCCAGTCGGTACAAACGCCTGCCCAGGTCAATTAAATCGCTGGCCTGACGCGTCGGGTCGATGGATATCCGACCCAGCTCCATTTGTATTTCCAAGGCACTGAAACTCAAGGCCACGCTGTCGGTACAACTGCGCGGGGCCGCTGCGATATCGATCAGATTTCGGCGCAAATCAGGATTTTCATTGGCCGCTTCTATGATTTCCCACACACGACGGCTCAGATCCTGACGGACACTTTGAGCATCCGCGGTGATGGTCAAGCGGCTGAGCACATTGAAGAAGTCTTCACTATTGGGCTCAGCCTTCAGGGTATTCCACAGAAGCTCACGCCTGCTGCGCTCATGGTTGGTGATGCCTGCGGTCCAGAACTCAAAAGCGGCGGCCTCACTGAGCAGTTCTTCACTGTCGACCCCCATGGTGCTACCGCCTTGCATGACAAAGCGCGCCAAACGCAGCCTGCTGGAGGTTGACAGCGGATTGTTCGATAACGTGACATTGCGGGTGACCCTGGGTGATGTCTGAAAAATATCTTCCGGAATATCGGCAATCTGGTTTTGTCGCAGGTCCGCGGCCTCCAGCAGTGGCCGACTTGCAAGGCCTTCAGGCCACTGCTGGATCCAGGTACGGCGTAAATAGACGCGACGTAAATAGCCAAACGGATTGAGATTGAGTTCGGGGCCTAGAAAATTGTCGTTGAGATTAAGCACTTCCAGCGTGCTCAGGCCCTGCAATACCGATTGATTATGGGCACTCATGAACAGCTCATTTTGAGCCATGGATAAACTGCGCAAATTGACCATCCCTTTCAATTGCGACGGCAGGTTGTTTATCTGGTTATTGTCCATTTCCAGCACTTCAACGCCGCTGAAATGCTCAAGAAATCCATCCACAGTGCTCTTGCAATTCATGTTGTTCAGCTTGAGCACCCGAATATGGGTGAAGTCAGCCATGACCGGCAATGCAGGGAAACTGCCGACCCGCAAGCCACTCAGGTTCAAGGTGCGACCTTCGCCACTGTCCGCCTGTGGGTAAAACGTGGGGTGTCTGCGCCAGATACGCTCGATTATTCCGGCGGCCTGATAGCGATCTTCAGCATGATCAACGGGCGAATGCGCCAGAGGAATTTCTGAGGGCGTGGCGTCGATCCAGACTTGCAGGCATTTGCGCAATGAAGTTCTGACGCGCTTGCGCTCACGCAATGCCTGCAAAGGCGCAACCCCGCTCTCGACCAATATGTCGAGATAATCCAGCACTTGGTCCTGGTTGTACTCCGGAAACAATTCACGCACTCGACGCTGCAAAGCACTGGAATGCCCGCCAGCGTCGAGGCCGCACAAGGGATAGCCGATTCGCCCGTCAGGCATCACGCTGGGTGGCTTAAAGCCGGGTTTGAGCGGCTGCATCCCTAGCACCTGGGCTGATTCCTGACGCGCATTAGCCGCCTGCGCGGCGATGGCTTCGTTAAAGGCTTCACGGCCCCTCAAAGCGTCAAGCCCCATGCGTTCACGCTCCAAGGCTGTCAATGATTGAAAAATGGCATCAGACAGTGAGGCCGACGTTCCCGGCTCCAGGGTGTAAACCGACCCTCTTGGCTTATAACGCAAAACTCCCTGCGCCGTTTTCACCAGCACGCGCGGGGCGGTGAACACGCTATTGCCAAGACGGCGAGTGAGCGGACCTTGAAGCGAATCGGTGCGTACTTCCCACGGCACATCGGCCGGCCAACCCGGCAAGCGCTCCAGAAAGTGCAGCATTAATCGTTCAGTATCCGCAGTCGCCTGACCCTGTAAGTAAAACCCCTCGATAGCCCGATCCAGCCTGGCTTCGCGCAAGTAATAACGGGCTGTTTCGGCCATTTTCAGTGGGACTTTGACGGTACGCAAAACATCGCGTTGCGCGGAGTTGGCTGACTCAGCCAGTGCCTGAGTCACGGCATGAGGCAAGCCGGGAAACACCGCTTCGATGGATTTGGCTTCGGGCGCGCGGGAGACATTAAAGGCCTGGTAGAAACGCTCAAACACCGCCTTTCTGTTGTCCTGCAGATAGCCTGCGAGCGTTTTAGCCAAGGCCGACGCCGGTTCCGCTGATTGCCTCAATTCATGACTCAGCAATGCCTTGCCTTCAGCACTGGGCAACGCTGCGAGCACGGCCTCCAGTAGCTTGCCGTCATGCACGACAGCCTGCGTCAGGTTGATCTGCGAGGTCGTCGGCCACAGCGTACTGCCGTAACGCGCCAACGTGCCGCCCGCCTCGTCTACCACAACAAGACCTTTGCCAACGGGCCATTTCTCCAGGTAGGGCAACAGGCTCATCTGCCAGTGCCCCCAGTGCGCAGCGTTGTACTGGGGGGTGCTCATCTGTTCGGCAAAGGCCGTCAACGTCCGGTCGATTTCGAAGCGCTTGAGGGTGATTGCCAGTAAAGGGGGTGGCAGCAGGTTTTCCAGGTGCACTCGACGCATGACCTCCTCACTGGTATGGGTCAACTGCCGAACCTGCTCCAGGGTCCGCTCATCAAGTGTGGCCGCAGCGCCCCCCAACCGGCCCAATAACGTCGCGCTGCCTTGCCACTCCAACGGCTGTTCATGAGCATGCTGCCAGGCGCCGTCTCCGTTATGCAGCAATGCGGGCTTAAAGGCCTGTGGTCTTCGCGCATGGGAGATGCGCCACTGCCCCAGTGCACGGTCAAACTCAACGGGGTAATGCTTTGCATCAACTGTGATGTGCCGCTTTGCATCGTGGGTGAAAAACCCCCGCGAGTCCGCCGTGTAGCGGTGCGCGTGGGCGGTCGGGCTCTCATAGTGTTCAAGGTTGCGGTTCCACAGCCGGACAGCGTCGTCCTCGCGCTTTATGGTTTCGAAACCTTCGAAGTGAGCCCGGGTGGCCTGACTCAAACGACTCGCCGCTTCTTTGACTACGGCAGCGCCCACCACCACCGCCACATTGACGGCTATATCCCTGGCGACATTCAGCAGGTGTTCTCGCGCATGATCCGTGTCGCCTTGCGTCCAGTCCTCTACCCCTTCGTAGACCTCCTTGAGCATGTCACCAATAGCCACCGCAAGCATCACATCGCCCAAGACCGGAACAAACAGCGCCGCGACATTGATCAGCAGCAAGCCGACGCCTTTGTACAACTGCCAGCGCTCTTCTCGCAGGCGCTCATCCAGCACACCGGTCGGAACCGCCAGCAATTGAGCATCGGCAAACATGTTCTTGAGTTGAGCCGCACACAAATAATGAGCCGCGCTGTGGCTTAAAACATTGGCCGTCAAACTCAAATGCACCGGGTGCTCCTTGAGCTTTTTGACAAAGGTTGCGCGCACACTCAACGCGACAAACCTTGAAAAAAAACTGACGTAGTCCGGGTCTTGGAGACGTTGCCTCAACTCGTCTGTAAACACCTGCAGAGAACTGAACTCAAAAAAAGGAGCCACTGGGTCATTGGGGATATAAGCAATCAGCCGGTTACCCGGATGCAGCAACAACGTATCCGATGAAAAAATCACCACCCCATCAATGGCCGTATCGAGCAGATTGATTGAACTGAGCACTACGGGCTTGCCATCGAGTCTGGCCGAGGCGGCGGAAGCCGTTGGCGAAGGCGCGACCAACACAGCAACCAGCGCCTTATAGGCAGTTTCGTCGATGTTTTTCTTAAGGAATGCGATATGCGCATCCACCTGCATGTCATAGGTTTTCAGCAACCTGAGGTTTGACTCGGTCGCCAACTGGGTCGCGTTGGGGTTCGACTCCCCCGTAGCGGCCACCCCGAGAAACGTCTGTAGATACGTTTGGTAGTGGGCCCCCAGGTCCAGCTTCCGACACACCGCCGCAAAATAATGGGGTTTGAGTGGGCTCAAGTGCTCGGGATGGCCGTCCAGGCGAATATGACTCTGGGCATGGAAACCATCGGCCAGGGCTTCATCGGCGGAAAAATTTTGCAACGCTGCCCATAGCAATGACTTGGGCTCATCATGCTCCAGCCGATGACGCACCGTGGTTAACAGCGTGTCATCGGTGATCAGGCGTTCATGCACCACCGCCAATTGGTCATGGTGAATATCAAGTCGCAGCGCAAACTCACGCTTGAGCTCTGCCTCCAGCACTGCACCGCAGTAGGACTCAACGCTTTGCAGCTGGCTGAATTTTTTGCCGACCTGTTCATGGTAGGCGCGGCTTTGAGCCATGGCCGCATTCAGGGCATCAATAACCCCAGGCTCAGCGTCCAGCAGCCATTTGGGCATGTGGCTGTAGGCAAGCTCCAGAGGTTCAAGATCGCTGAGCGTGGCGTCGCGTGCATTGAGCGGCAGCCTGTCGGGAATGGGCGTCATATCAGGTCTTCTATAGGTCGATGTGGAAGCGAACCCCTAACCTAACGCTGCGAAACCCAGCCGATGACATAGATAAATATGACCGTTGCACTCAATGACCATCGGTAATTTTTTTTGAACGATCGCGCCTTGAGTGACTCGATAAACCACGGTCATTCATCGCGACACGTAGCTTTTCAGCGTCGTGCCGCACGGGCTGGCGATGCACACAAAGCGGCATCGCTCTTTAAAACCGGGCCCAAGCGCTACCCGGCGCGCCGCAATCGCGCCGAGTCATACCGGTAGCAACACATGCGCAGAAACCAAGGATTTACACACCATGTGCGGATTAGCTGGCGAGTTACGTTTTGATCATCAACCTGCCGATTTGGCAGCCATCGAACGCATCACCCACCACCTCGCTCCACGTGGCCCCGATGCCTGGGGTTTTCATAGCCAAGGGCCGATAGCCCTGGGCCATCGTCGCCTTAAGATCATGGATTTGTCCGACGGCTCGGCGCAGCCGATGATCGACAGCCCATTGGGCCTTTCACTGGCGTTTAACGGGGCGATTTACAACTACCCTGAGCTGCGCGCCGAACTGGAAAAGCTCGGCTACGCCTTTTATTCAGAAGGTGACACCGAGGTGTTGCTCAAGGGCTACCACGCGTGGGGCGAAGCCCTGCTGCCCAAGCTCAATGGTATGTTTGCCTTCGCCATTTGGGAGCGTGACACCCAACGATTGTTCATTGCCCGTGACCGGCTGGGCGTGAAGCCGCTGTACCTGTCGCGCACCGGCGAACGCCTGCGCTTTGCCTCCACCCTGCCCGCGCTGCTCAAGGGCGGCGATATTAATCCGATGCTCGACCCGGTCGCGCTGAACCATTACCTGAACTTCCACGCTGTGGTACCCGCGCCACGCACCTTGGTCGCTGGCATTGAAAAACTGCCGCCTGCCACGTGGCTTCGCATCGACGCTGACGGCACCACCGAGCAGAAAACCTGGTGGACTCTGCCCTACGGCCCACATGCAGATGAGACGAATCTGACGTTTGAAGACTGGCGCGAACGCGTACTGGACAGCACCCGTGAAGCCGTTGCCATTCGCCAACGCGCGGCTGTGGATGTCGGGGTGCTGCTGTCGGGTGGCGTCGACTCCAGCCTGCTGGTCGGTTTGCTGCGCGAAGTTGGCGTACAAGACCTGTCGACCTTTTCCATTGGCTTTGAAGACGCGGGCGGCGAGCGCGGTAATGAATTCGAGTATTCGGATCTGATAGCCGAGCATTACGGCACCCGTCACCACCAGTTACGCATTGGCGAAAACGAAATCATCGAGCAGTTGCCTGCGGCCTTTCGGGCCATGAGCGAGCCGATGGTCAGCCACGATTGCATCGCCTTTTACTTGTTGTCACGTGAAGTGGCCAAACATTGCAAGGTGGTACAAAGCGGCCAAGGCGCTGATGAACTGTTTGCCGGTTACCACTGGTACCCGCAAGTCGACGGCGCCAGCGACCCTTACGCGGCTTACCGCGAAGCGTTTTTTGATCGCAGTTATGCCGAGTACCAGGCCACGGTACAGCCCCAATGGTTGACTGCCAACGATGCTGCCGGGGACTTTGTGCGCGAGCATTTTGCCCAGCCCGGCGCGGTCGCGGGCGTCGACAAGGCGCTGCGTCTGGACAGCACGGTGATGCTGGTGGATGACCCGGTCAAGCGGGTCGACAACATGACCATGGCCTGGGGCCTTGAAGCGCGGACGCCGTTTCTTGACTACCGCCTGGCTGAACTGTCAGCACGGATTCCGGCGCGCTTCAAGTTGCCCAATGGCGGCAAGCACGTGCTCAAGGAAGCCGCCCGAAAAGTGATCCCCAGCGAAGTCATCGACCGCAAAAAAGGGTACTTCCCGGTGCCGGGGCTTAAGCATCTGGAAGGCAACACGCGCAATTGGGTCCGCGATTTGCTGTTGGACCCGAGCCAGGATCGCGGCCTGTTTCAGCCAGCCATGCTCGACCGCTTGCTGAGCCATCCGGACAGCCAACTGACGCCGCTGAACGGTTCCAAACTGTGGCAATTGGCAGCACTGAATCTGTGGCTGAGCGAACAAGGAATCTGAACCATGAAACCCCTTGCTACGGCTTACAGCCAACGCCTGATACGTGGCCAAACGCCCTCTTATGAGCGCTTGCAAGCACGCCTTGCCGAAGATGGTGGCGAACTGGGCACAACGCCTGCCGCCGTGCACTGTGGCTGGGGCCGGGTGCTGATCGGGCACACTTTTCCCGATCCGGCCAGCTTGGCCGACGAGCTTCTAAACGAGCAAACAGGTGAACGCGACATAGCGCTGTACGTTGCGGCCCCCCAGCAAGTATTGGCGCAATCACCGCAACAGTTGTTTCTCGACCCTTCGGACACGTTGCGCCTGTGGTTTACCGATTACCGCCCGGCGACCCGGGTGTTTCGCGGTTTCCGCATTCGTCGCGTACACAATGAAGCCGACTGGAGCGCAGTCAATACGTTGTATCAGGCGCGCAACATGTTGCCTGTCGACCCGCACTTACTCACGGTGCGGCACAAAGGCGGTCCCGTGTACTGGCTGGCCGAGGACGAAGACAGCGGCGCGGTGATTGGCAGCGTAATGGGCTTGAATCATCACACCGCTTTTCATGACCCCGAAAACGGCAGCAGCCTGTGGTGCCTGGCCGTTGACCCGCAATGCTCGCGCCCCGGCGTAGGCGAAGTGTTGGTGCGACACTTGGTCGAGCACTTTATGAGCCGGGGTTTGAGTTACCTCGACTTGTCGGTGCTGCATGACAACCTGCAAGCGAAAAGTCTCTACAACAAGCTGGGTTTTCGCACGTTGTCGACGTTTGCCATCAAACGTAAAAACGGCATCAATCAGCCACTGTTTCTCGGCCCGGGCCCGCAAGCGGGGCTTAATCCCTATGCGCGGATTCTGGTGGAAGAGGCTTATAAGCGCGGAATTGATGTGCATATTGATGACGCCAGCGCTGGGCTGTTCACGCTCAACCACGGGGGGCGGCGCATTCGTTGCCGCGAATCGCTGAGCGACCTGACCAGCGCCATCAGCATGAGCCTGTGCCAGGACAAAAGCCTGACCCATGGCGTGTTGAGCAATGCGGGCTTGAACGTGCCGACGCAACAGCGTGCGGGCAATGCCGATGACAACCTGGCGTTTCTGGAAGAGCACGGGCGAGTGGTGGTCAAACCACTGGATGGCGAACAAGGCAATGGCGTGGCTGTCGACCTGCAAACCATTGAGCACGTGCAAGAAGCAATCAAGGCGGCCCAAGCCTTTGACAGCCGGGTGCTGCTCGAAAGCTTTCACGAAGGTCACGACCTGCGCATCGTGGTGATCGGTTTTGACGTGGTTGCGGCCGCCATACGGCGCCCGGCGCAAGTGATCGGCGATGGTCAGCACAACGTCCAGCAATTGATCGAGGCCCAAAGCCGCCGTCGCCAAGCGGCGACACAGGGCGAAAGCCGGATCCCACTGGACGCTGAAACCCTGCGGGCCGTGCAGGCCGCGGGGTATGAGTACGACAGCGTCCTGCCCGCTGGCCAATTACTGGCCGTGCGACGCACCGCCAACTTGCACACGGGCGGCTGCCTTGAAGACGTCACGGCAACGCTTCACCCGGTACTGGCCGATGCGGCGATTCGCGCAGCTCGCGCACTGGATATTCCGGTGGTTGGACTGGACATGATGGTGCCCGCCGCCGATCAACCCGATTACGTCTTTATCGAAGCCAACGAACGTGCAGGCCTGGCCAACCATGAACCCCAGCCCACCGCCGAGCGCTTTATTGATTTGTTGTTTCCCCACAGTCAGCCCGCACCTTGAACTGTCTCTCCCGCAAAAGGAGCTTTTATGAGTCACGCCCTACCAGAACCTGACCTGGAATACCTGCAACGGGTACTCCTGGAAATGCTCGCTATCCCCAGTCCGACCGGGTTCACCGACACCATCGTGCGCTATGTCGCCGAACGGCTGGACGAGTTGGGCATTCCGTTCGAACTGACGCGTCGCGGCACCTTGCGCGCCACACTCAAAGGCCAGCAAAGCAGCCCGGATCGCGCCGTTTCTGCGCACTTGGACACCATTGGCGCCAGCGTCAGGGCGATCAAAGACAACGGCCGGCTGGTGCTGGCACCGGTGGGTTGCTGGTCAAGCCGTTTTGCCGAAGGCAGCCGGGTCAGTCTGTTTACCGACAATGGCGTGATTCGCGGAAGCGTGCTGCCATTAATGGCCTCGGGCCACGCGTTCAACACGGGTGTGGACGAATTACCCGTGAGCTGGGACCACATCGAACTGCGCCTGGACGCTTACTGCGCCACCCGTGCGGACTGCGATTCGCTGGGGGTCAACATTGGCGACTTTGTCGCGTTCGATCCATTGCCTGAATTCACCGAAAGCGGGCATATCAGCGCACGGCATCTGGACGACAAGGCTGGCGTTGCGGCGTTACTGGCCGCGCTCAAAGCCATCGTCGACAGCGGTGAACAACCACTGATCGACTGTCACCCGTTGTTCACCATCACGGAAGAAACCGGTAGCGGCGCCGCGGCAGCATTGCCGTGGGATGTGAGTGAGTTTGTAGGCATTGATATTGCTCCGGTTGCGCCGGGCCAGCACTCCAGTGAGCATGCGGTCAGCGTGGCCATGCAGGATTCGGGCGGGCCGTATGACTACCACTTGTCGCGGCATTTATTGAATTTGGCGACCCAAAACGAGCTGCCGGTGCGTCGTGACATGTTCCGCTATTACTTCAGCGATGCACATTCGGCGGTGACCGCGGGGCATGATATTCGGTGTGCGTTGCTGGCGTTTGGCTGTGATGCGACGCATGGGTACGAGCGGACCCACATTGATAGCCTGGCGGCGTTGAGCCGTTTGTTGAGTGCCTACCTGCTGAGCCCACCGGTATTTGCCAGTGATGCGCAGCCCGCACAAGGTTCACTGGATCGCTTTAGTCACCAGTTGGAGCACGATGCGCAGATGGAAAGCGATACGCGGGTGCCGTCAGTTGAGAGTTTGGTGGGGGATAACAGGAGCTGAAAGACGCATGTAAACACTGAGGGCGCGGGCTTGCTCGCGATCTTTTAAAAGATCAAAAGATCGCGAGACAAGCTCGCTCCTACATAGTTTTTTGCCGCGCCGTTAAACCTGCGACTGGGAGCCTTCGAACCACGCCAGCTTCTCACGCAGCAACACCACTTCGCCGACGATCACCAAGGTTGGCGCATGCACTTCGTGCTCCGCGACCAAGGTCGGCAAGTCCTTCAATGTGCCCGTAAACACACGCTGATTGGAGGTGGTGCCTTGCTGGATCAGCGCTGCCGGGGTATCTGCCGAACGACCATGGGCAATCAGTTGCTCACAGATAATCGGCAGACCGATCAGGCCCATGTAGAACACCAACGTTTGCGCCGGAGCAACCAGGTCGTTCCACGGCAAATTGCTGGTGCCATCCTTCAAGTGCCCGGTCACGAAGCGCACAGACTGCGCGTAATCGCGGTGCGTCAACGGTATCCCGGCGTAAGCCGCGCACCCACTGGCAGCCGTAATGCCCGGCACGACCTGAAACGGAATCCCGTGGGCAGCCAACTCTTCGATTTCTTCGCCGCCACGACCAAAGATGAACGGATCGCCACCTTTGAGCCGTACCACGCGCTTGCCTTGTTTGGCCAAATCCACCAATTGCTGGTTGATCTGGTCTTGCGGCACCGCGTGATCAGCCCGACGTTTGCCCACATAGACGCGCTCAGCATCGCGACGGCACAGTTCCAGAATGGCCGGGGCCACCAAACGGTCGTACAGCACCACATCCGCCTGTTGCATCAAGCGCAGCGCACGAAAGGTCAGCAGATCAGGATCACCCGGCCCGGCACCCACGAGGTAAACCTCGCCGGTGGTCTGCGCCGCTTCGCCATTGATCTTGGCCAGCAGCAAACGCTCGGCTTCGGCGCCCTGCCCGGCCAGTTGCCGGTCGGCAATCGGGCCCTGGAACACGTCTTCCCAGAAACCACGGCGCTGCTGCACATCCGGGAACAAGCCTTTGACCTGTGTCCGAAAGCGCGCGGCAAGGCCTGCCAACTGACCGTAGGTCGATGGAATCCAGGTTTCGATCTTGGCGCGAATCAGCCGCGCCAGCACGGGTGCGTCCCCCCCGCTGGAGACGGCAATCACTAACGGTGAACGATCGACGATGGCCGGGAAGATCACGCTGCACAGCGCGGGCGCGTCGACTACGTTTACCGGCACGCAACGTCGATGGGCATCTGCAGACACTTGGGCGTTGAGCGGCTCATCGTCAGTGGCAGCGATGATCAGCCCGCACCCGTCAAGGTCGGCCTCAACATAGCCACGCAACACCAGCTCACCACCGCTACTGTTTACCAACTCGCACAGCTGGGGCTCTATAGCGGGTGCAACGACCCGCAACACCGCACCGGCATCGGCCAGCAGCCGGGATTTGCGCAGGGCAATCTCCCCACCACCGACCACCAGTACACGGCTGCCCCGCAGGTTATGAAACAGCGGCAGAAACTCCATTTAGCCGATGACCTCAATACCGCCCATGTAAGGCTTGAGCACTTCTGGCACACGGATCGAACCGTCTGCTTGCTGGTAGTTTTCCAACACGGCAACCAGGGTACGGCCTACCGCCAGACCGGAACCATTGAGGGTGTGAACCAGTTCAGGCTTGCCGGTTTCCGGGTTACGGAAACGCGCTTGCATGCGACGAGCCTGGAAATCACCGCAGTTAGAGCACGACGAAATTTCGCGGTATTTGTCCTGGCTCGGGATCCACACTTCGAGATCGTAGGTTTTAACGGCGCTGAAACCCATGTCGCCCGTGCACAGCGCCAGGGTGCGATACGGCAGCTCAAGCAGTTGCAGCACTTTTTCAGCATTGCCGACCAGACCTTCCAGCGCGTCCATCGAGGTCGACGGCTCAACGATCTGTACCATTTCAACTTTGTCGAACTGGTGTTGGCGAATCATGCCGCGGGTGTCACGGCCCGACGCACCGGCTTCGCTGCGGAAGCACGGGGTGTGAGCCACGAACTTGATCGGCAGCGATTTGTGATCGACGATTTCGCCCGACACAATATTGGTCAGCGACACTTCAGCCGTCGGGATCAGGTACAGATCGGCTTCGCCTTCGCGGCTGATCTTGAACAGGTCTTCTTCGAACTTAGGCAACTGGCCAGTGCCCTGCAGCGCAGGCGCCTGTACCAGGTAAGGCGTGTAAGCCTCTTCGTAGCCGTGCTCGTTGATGTGCAGGTTGATCATGAACTGTGCCAAGGCACGGTGCAGGCGAGCGATCGGGCCGCGCAACAAGGCGAAACGGGCGCCGGACAGCTTGGCGGCGGTTTCGAAGTCCAGCCAGCCGTATTGCTCGCCCAGGGCGACGTGGTCCTTGATCTCGAAATCAAAGGCTTTAGGCGTGCCCCAACGACGAATTTCGACGTTGCCGTCTTCGTCTGCACCGACCGGTACCGATTCGTGCGGCAGGTTCGGCAAGCTCAACAGAATCGAGTCCAGTTCGGTCTGGATCGCGTCCAGTTCGACCTTGCCATTGGCCAAGTCACTGCCCATGGTTTCTACACTGGCCATCAGTGGCGCGATGTCTTCGCCGCGTGCCTTGGCCTGGCCAATGCTCTTGGAGATGGCATTGCGCTCAGCCTGCAGGCGCTCGGTCAGGGTCTGAACTTCTTTACGCTTGGCTTCCAGCGCGTCGATGCGCGCCACGTCCAGCTTGAAGCCACGGGATGCCAGGCGATCCGCTACGTCCTGAAGGTTGGTACGTAACAGTTTGGAATCGAGCATGTCGGTTTCTCGTTTATCAAAGTTTGGTCAGGGACAGGCCAGCCCAGGTCGCGAGCAGCCCGCCGAATACGCTGATGGCTGCATAGCCCAGTGCCAAAGGCACTTGCCCGCTTTCAAGCAGGCGCACCGTATCCAGTGAAAAGGATGAAAAAGTGGTCAAGCCACCCAGGAAACCGACCATCAGTCCGGCACGGACTTCAATCGGTACTTCCGGGCGGATCAAAAAAAGCCCGTAAAGGACGCCAATCAGCAGGCAGCCCACGATATTAACGGCCAATGTCGCGGTATAGAAGTGCTTTGGCCAATTGGCGTTAACCCAATTGCCCGTTGCGAATCGCAATAAAGTGCCTGCAATACCGCCCACCGTTACCGCAGCGATCAAAGGAATCAAGGTTTTCTCCGCTGTAGAGGGCTGGCCCGATCAAGTGCGGCCAGGTGTTTAAGCTTCTCGCCAATCTTCAATTCAAGCCCGCGCGGGACGGGCTGATACAACGGTAGCGGCTCCAGCTCATCCGGGAAGTAGTCTTCACCGGCAGCATACGCATCAGGTTCGTCATGGGCGTAGCGGTATTCGTCGCCATAACCCAATTGCTTCATGAGCTTGGTCGGCGCATTGCGCAAATGCAGCGGGACTTCGAGCGAGCCGTACTCGGCAGCACTGCGCAATGCGGTCTTGAAGCCCATGTACACCGCGTTGCTTTTAGGCGCACAGGCCAGATACGTGATGGCTTGCGCCACGGCCAGCTCGCCTTCGGGGCTGCCGAGGCGTTCTTGCACGTCCCAGGCCGACAAACACAGACTCAAGGCTCGCGGGTCGGCGTTACCGATGTCTTCGCTGGCCATACGTACCACCCGGCGGGCGATGTACAGCGGGTCGCAACCGCCATCGATCATGCGAGCAAACCAGTACAGCGCACCATCCGGATTGGAGCCGCGTACCGATTTGTGCAAAGCCGAGATCTGGTCGTAAAACGCCTCCCCGCCCTTGTCGAAGCGCCGCTGGGTGTCGCCCAGCAGGTCATGCAGCAGGTCGACACCGATTTCACTGTGGTCTTCGGCCAGGTCCGAGGCGTTTTCCAGCAGATTCAGCAAACGCCGGCCATCGCCATCGGCGGCCCTGAGCAACGTTTGAAAGCCCTCATCATTAAGGGTCAAACCACGTTTACCCAAGCCTTTGTCTTCGGTGAGCGCACGTTGCACCAGTTTGCGCAAAGCCGCTTCGTCGAGGCTTTTGAGCACGTACACCCGCGCTCGCGACAGCAGTGCGTTGTTGAGCTCAAAGGACGGGTTTTCAGTAGTAGCACCGATAAAGATCAAGGTGCCATCTTCGACGTAGGGCAAAAAAGCATCTTGCTGGGATTTGTTGAATCGATGCACTTCGTCGACAAACAGGATGGTCCGTCGCCCGTACTGGCCGGCTTGCTGCTTGGCGATTTCAACCGCCTGACGGATCTCCTTAACCCCGGCCAGCACCGCCGAGACCGTTTCAAAGTGCGCATCCGACACTTCTGCGAGCAGTCGCGCCAAGGTGGTTTTACCCACCCCCGGTGGGCCCCAGAAGATCATCGAATGCAGCGCGCCCTGCTCCAGCGCTTCGCGCAGGGGCTTGCCGCGCGCGAGCAGGTGTTCCTGACCGACGTACTCATCCAGATTGGCGGCACGCAAACGGGCAGCCAAGGGTTGGGCAATCGGGGCACTTCGAAACAGATCCATCACTACTTACGAAACCTCTGGCAGGTTTTGTGGGTCGTCGCCCCCACAGGTCTTGCGGTTTATTCCTGAATCACATCAGCCCCTTTCGGGATGTCGAACTTGAACTTGGAAGCCGGAATGTCTTCGTTGACCTTGACCCCGTTGAACAGGATGTTGGTGCGCTGGCCGACGCTGTCGATCAACTGCATGTCGTTGATCTTGCCGCCGCGAAACGACAGGCGCAGGGAGTCGAACAGAGTGTCCTTGGTCTTGGGCTTGAGCGTGAAGTCCATCACGTCGCCAGCCTGTTTGGAGGTAATGTCGAAACTTTCGCTGATTTTCGATACGTCACCCGACAGCAACAAGGCTGGGGTTTGAGTCAGGCGCTGATCGAGCTTCTTGATGGTAGCTTGCTCAAGATCGGGGTCCCATAGGGTGACTTTCTGGCCATCGGAGATCATCGTCTGCTCGTTCGGCGCATCGGTGTGCCAGTAGAACAGGCCTGGACGCTTGACCGACATTTCACCGGCCGTTTCCTGCAATTGCGTGCCGCTACCATCCTGCGTGAGCTGTGAGAAACGTGCCGTGATGGTGTTGGACGCGCCGAGCAATTGGCCAAGACGTTTCACGCTGTCTGCGTCTGCATGAGCCGAAAGAGAAGAGAAAGCCAAGACTGGCAGCAACAACATGCTGATAAGACGCATGAAAATCCTCATTGATTAGTTGAATGCTGCTCGCGGATTTTCCGCGAGCAGGTCAGTCGCGCATCGGGGCAGGTGCCAGCACTTCGCGCGAGCCATTGGTGTTCATCGAGGTCACAACCCCGGCCATTTCCATGGACTCGATCATACGCGCCGCGCGGTTGTAGCCGATCTTCAATTTGCGTTGGACCGCAGAGATCGAAGCACGCCGGCTTTCCAGTACAAACTGGACAGCTTCGTCATACAGCGCATCGGTTTCAGCGTCATCGCCGCCTTCGCTGCTGCCGCCGTCAAAGCCACTGCCCGGCTCTTCAACGCCCGACAA
Source organism: Pseudomonas sp. CCC3.1 (assembly GCF_034347405.1). Classification (NCBI taxonomy): domain Bacteria; kingdom Pseudomonadati; phylum Pseudomonadota; class Gammaproteobacteria; order Pseudomonadales; family Pseudomonadaceae; genus Pseudomonas; species Pseudomonas sp. CCC3.1. The sequence continues at coordinate 1,320,607 of NZ_CP133778.1, read as the reverse complement.
GATGTCTTCGTTGTAGTCCGGCGTGCCACGCAGCTTCCACGCCTCAACCACACGGTGTACTTCATCGTCTGAAACGAACGCGCCGTGTACCCGAATCGGCAGGCTGGTGCCGGGCGGCATGTAGAGCATGTCACCGTGTCCGAGCAATTGTTCGGCGCCGCCCTGGTCGATGATGGTCCGCGAGTCAATTTTGCTCGATACCTGGAACGCCATTCGGGTCGGAATGTTGGCCTTGATCAAGCCGGTGATCACGTCTACCGAAGGGCGCTGGGTCGCGAGGATCAAGTGGATCCCTGCGGCCCGCGCCTTCTGGGCGATGCGGGCGATCAATTCTTCAACCTTTTTGCCAACGATCATCATCATGTCGGCAAACTCGTCAACCACCACCACGATGGTCGGCAATTTGGTCAGCAGCGGCGCTTCGTCGTGAATGCTTTCACGCTTGTACAGCGGGTCACTGATCGGCTCGCCAGCGGCCTCGGCGTCTTTGATCTTCTGGTTGAAGCCCGCCAGGTTACGCACGCCCATCTTGGCCATCAGCTTGTAACGGCGCTCCATCTCGGCAACGCTCCAGCGCAAGGCGTTGGCCGCGTCCTTCATGTCAGTCACGACCGGGCACAGCAAATGCGGGATGCCTTCGTAGATCGACAGCTCAAGCATTTTCGGGTCGATCATGATCAGCTTGGCGTCTTCCGGCCCCGACTTGAACAGAATCGACAGGATCATGGCGTTCACGCCTACCGACTTACCAGAACCGGTGGTACCGGCGACCAGCAAGTGCGGCATTTTTGCCAAGTCAGTGATGACCGGCTTACCGCCGATGTCATGGCCCAGGGCCAACGTCACAGGCGACTTGGCGTTATCAAACTCGGGCGTCGACAACACCTCGGAGAAGCGCACGATCTGGCGATCTTCGTTAGGGATCTCGATACCCACCGTGGTTTTACCGGGGATCACTTCAACCACCCGCACGCTGGTCACGGCCAGCGAGCGTGCCAGGTCTTTGGCCAGGTTGGCGATACGGCTAACCTTGACCCCGGCTGCTGGCTGAATCTCGTAACGGGTAATCACCGGGCCAGGGTGGATCGAGTCAACGGTCACCTCGACCCCGAACTCCTTGAGCTTGATTTCAAGCAAGTGGCCAACGGCCGCCAGGGATTCAGGGGAGTAATTGAGCTGCTTCTTCTCGGCCGGATCAAGAATCGAAATCGGCGGCAAAGTGCCTTCAACTGCGCTGTCGACAAACAGTGGCACTTGCTTCTCTTTTTGCACGCGCTTGCTTGGCTCTGGCGCTTTGGTCGGTGCAGGGGCAATCACTGCTGGCACGTGCTTTTCGCGCTCGGACATGTGCTTGGTCAGTGCCTGCTCACGCTCAATCAGGCGCTCTTTGGCCTTGGCCTGCTCGCGCTTGTCGGGAACGCTCGGCGCGACCACTTCGCTAACGCGGGTGTCCACTTCACGCAGTTGCGCAACCAGTTGCTTGCGCTCATTGCGGTCTGACCACCAACGATTGGCAGCGCCCTGAATCAGTTCAAACAGGTCGAGAGTGATTTTGCCGGTCAGGTCCATGACCTTGAACCACGACAAATCAGTAAATACCGTCAAACCGAACAGGAACAAGGCAATCAGCAGCAAGGTGCTGCCCTGGATATTCAGGGCATTTTTCGCCAGATCACCGAGGCTTTCACCCAGTGCACCGCCAGCGCCCGCAGGCAAGCCACTGGCTGAGTGGAAGTGAATGTGCGCCAAGGCTGCGCCCGAAATGACCAGAAACACCAGGCCGACCAGACGCCACGAAAACAGCAGACCGCTCCACTGCCAGGGTTGATGCCGCTCGCGGAAGATCTGATACGCCTTGATCGCCAGCAGCAACGGGAAGATGTAGGCAAAATAGCCCAGCACCATGAACAGAATGTCAGCGCTGTAGGAGCCCGCAGGCCCGCCGAAGTTCTGCACGTCCACAACACGGCTGTTATGGCTCCAGCCGGGATCGTCCTTGCCGTAGGTGAGCAAGGCCATCATCAGAAACAGGCATAACGCGCCAATAGCAAGCAGTGCACCTTCCTTGAGCCGGTAGTGCAGCTGCTGACGCCAGAGTGGAACTGTTTTAGGTGCTGCTGTGGATTTCTTCAAAACGCGTCTTTTCCTGCGCCTGTGGCGCGCCCAACTATTGATTGACTGCAAAATACTGCTCAAATCGAGCAGGTGACAAGTTCAGACATGAAACTGGACTAGCCTTGCACACAGCCTTGTAATATGACTCGCACTCCATGACCAGCCCGCCATGGAACACGATGAATGTTGTGCAGTTTAGAACAGCTCAAACAGGCGGGCCATTGTACGGGTTTAAGCCGTTGATGCCATGCTGGCGCCTGCGCCGATTGCTTACGCCTCGCGCCTAGCCCGAGAGCCGCCAATTTGAGCATGCATTGCCTTTTGTGACAAAGACTTATACCACTGTCAAAACAGCCACGGGCCAGATCGACTGAGACCGCATTAACGCGACAGAGTTGCAGCCACCCTCCCCTCTTCTGTAAGACTGATTGCCATGCTGACCTGGTTAAAACGCGACACCCTGACATTCCCCCCTCTGACAAAGGCCATGCGTGAGCCCAACGGGCTGTTGGCGGCAGGTGGAGACCTGTCGGCAGATCGGCTGATCCAGGCCTATCGCCATGGCTGCTTCCCGTGGTTTTCCGAGGGCCAGCCGATTCTCTGGTGGTCGCCTGACCCGCGCACAGTGCTGTTCCCCGAAGAACTGCACGTCTCACGCAGCTTGGGTAAATTGTTACGCCAGCAACGTTACCAGGTGAGTTTTGACCGTGATTTTGCGGGGGTTATTCAAGCCTGTGCAGCACCGCGCAGCTATGCGGATGGCACCTGGATTACCGATGAAATGCAGAATGCCTACATCGAGCTGCACGCTCGCGGCCACGCTCACTCGGTTGAAGTCTGGGATAACGGCGAGCTGGTGGGAGGCTTGTATGGGCTGGCCATGGGCCAGCTATTCTTCGGTGAATCCATGTTCAGCCGTGCAGACAATGCCTCAAAGTTTGGTTTCGCGACGCTGGTCAGGCAATTGAAGGCGTGGGGATTTGTGCTGATTGACTGCCAAATGCCGACCAGCCACCTCGAAAGCCTGGGTGCGCGCTCAATTTCACGCCAGCAATTCGCCGATTACCTACATAAACATCTAGATCAGCCTACAACCGCGCAGTGGGTTTTATAGGCGAGTTTTTTTAGCTGGCTTACACTTAATTCAAAGATTTCCCGAGGGCCAATCATGACCGAGCTGGCGCGTTTGAAGTTTTATGCCACTCAACCTCACGCTTGCAGCTACCTGCCCGGAGAACAGGCCACCACGCTGTTCCTCGACCCCAGCCAGCCGATGGATGTGCAGGTCTATGCCGACTTGTCCGAAATGGGCTTTCGGCGCAGCGGCGACCATCTCTACCGGCCACATTGCCTGAAATGCGACGCTTGCACCCCTGCGCGCATACCTGTGGCGCTCTTTACTCCCAACCGTCAGCAAAAACGTATTTTCAAGCGCAATGCCGACTTGCACGTGCAAGCCGCCAAGCCCAGTTTCAGCGACGAATACTTTGATCTTTACCAGCGCTATATCGAGCAACGGCATGCTGATGGCGACATGTTTCCACCGAGCCGTGATCAATTTTCGACTTTTTTAGTGCGCGACCTGCCGTTCTCGACATTCTACGAATTTCGCCTCGACGGGCGCTTGCTGGCAGTGGCCGTCACCGACGTTTTGCCCAATGGGTTATCGGCGGTTTATACCTTCTACGAACCTGGCGAAGAACGCCGCAGTCTGGGGCGCTACGGCATTTTGTGGCAGATCGCCGAAGCCAGTCGCCTGGGGCTGGAAGCGTTGTACCTGGGGTACTGGATCAAGAACTGCAAAAAGATGAATTACAAGACCGAATACAGGCCCATTGAGCTGCTGATTAATCAGAGATGGAGCACTCTTAACTGAACCCCTTGGCTTAAACCCCATTTTTCGGGCACAATGCACGCCGCTTTTGCCTGGCGCAGTTGCACCGGGCCATTCATTGGACACCGAGGGCTTTACTGCATGTCGAAAGAAGACAGCTTCGAAATGGAAGGCACTGTCGTCGACACCCTGCCCAACACCATGTTTCGTGTGGAGTTGGAAAATGGGCACGTCGTAACCGCGCATATTTCCGGCAAGATGCGCAAGAACTACATTCGTATTCTTACCGGTGACAAAGTGCGCGTCGAGCTGACGCCCTATGACTTGAGCAAAGGGCGCATCACTTACCGCGCTCGCTAATCAAGTCAATACAAGACGCCCGGCTCTGCCGGGCGTTTTTGTTTGCCTGCGATATGGCGCACGCCAACCCCCGCAGGAACGGCCGTCGGCAGCCCCAGCAGGGTGGACACATAAAAAAAGCGCCTTTCGGCGCTTTCTTTATTTCACGGTCACATCAAGCCATTTCAACGTCTGTTTCAAACTCGAAGATCAGCTCGCCGTCTTTGAGGTCGATATTAACCACGCCGCCATGATCAGCCAGCTCGCCAAAGAGAATCTCTTCAGCCAGTGGACGCTTGATTTTGTCCTGAATCAGACGCGCCATCGGGCGGGCGCCCATGGTCACGTCGTAACCGCCAGCCGCCAGCCAGCCGCGTGCGGCATCGGTCACCACAAGTTGCACGTGCTTGTCTTCCAACTGCACTTGCAGCTCGGTGAGGAACTTGTCCACCACATGCTTGATAACCTCATGGCTGAGGCGACCAAATTGAATGATGGTGTCCAGGCGGTTGCGGAACTCAGGGGTGAAGCTCTTCTTGATCGCTTCCATTGCATCGGAGGCGTGATCCTGGAACGTAAACCCGATCGATGCCCGCGAAGCCGTTTCGGCCCCCGCGTTGGTGGTCATGATGATGATCACGTTACGGAAGTCAGCCTTGCGCCCGTTGTTATCGGTCAGCGTGCCGTGGTCCATGACCTGCAGCAGCAGGTTAAAGACTTCCGGGTGCGCCTTTTCGATTTCATCGAGCAGCAGCACACAATGCGGCTGTTTGGTGATGGCTTCGGTCAACAGACCACCCTGATCAAAGCCCACGTAGCCTGGAGGGGCACCGATCAGACGCGATACGGTGTGGCGCTCCATGTACTCAGACATGTCAAAGCGAATCAGGTCAACACCCAGCGCCTTGGCCAACTGACGTGCAGCTTCAGTTTTACCGACACCGGTCGGGCCCGCGAACAGGAACGAACCAACAGGTTTGTCAGGCGACTTAAGCCCGGCACGCGACAGCTTGATGGCCGTCGACAGGGAATCAATCGCCGCATCCTGGCCAAACACGGTCAGCTTGAGGTCGCGCTCAAGGTTACGCAGCAGCTCTTTATCAGAGCTGGATACGTGCTTAGGCGGAATACGGGCGATTTTCGCCACGATGTCTTCAACCTGTTCCACTTCGATGCGTTTGACGCGCTTTTCAACCGGCTGCAGGCGCTGGTAAGCACCCGCCTCGTCGATGACATCAATGGCCTTGTCCGGCATGTGCCGATCATTGATGTAACGCGAAGCCAGTTCAGCGGCCGCGCGCAGGGCTTCATCACTGTATTCGATCCCGTGATGCTGCTCGAAGCGGCCTTTGAGGCCACGCAGAATGCCGATGGTGTCTTCAACCGAAGGCTCGGACACGTCAACTTTCTGGAAGCGGCGCGCCAAGGCACGGTCTTTTTCGAAGATCCCGCGAAACTCCTGAAACGTGGTCGAACCTATGCAGCGGATGTCGCCCGAGGACAACAAAGGCTTGAGCAGGTTAGAGGCGTCCATCACGCCACCAGATGCCGCGCCCGCACCGATGATGGTGTGGATTTCATCAATGAACAAAATCGCCTGAGGGCGTTTTTTGAGCTCACCGAGCAACGCCTTGAAGCGTTTTTCGAAGTCGCCGCGGTACTTGGTACCGGCCAGCAAGGCGCCGAGGTCAAGGGAGTAGACGATGCTGTTCGCCAGCAAGTCAGGCACTTGATTGTCGACGATGCGCTTGGCCAGACCTTCAGCAATCGCGGTTTTACCCACGCCTGCCTCGCCTACGAGCAGCGGGTTGTTTTTACGGCGACGCGCCAGGATCTGAGCAACGCGCTCAACTTCCACTTCGCGCCCCACCAGCGGATCGATACGACCCTGACGGGCCAGCTCGTTCAGGTTGCTGGCGTAAGCATCCAGAGGATTGCTTGAAGACGACGGTTCGCCGCCCTCTTCATCCTGCATTTCATGCTCACTTTCGGAGTGATCGCCATGGCCCGGCACTTTGGAGATGCCGTGGGCAATAAAGTTGACGACATCAATGCGCGCAACGCTCTGCTGCTTGAGCAAGAACACCGCTTGGCTTTCTTGCTCGCTGAAAATCGCAACCAGAACGTTAGCGCCCGTGACTTCACGCTTGCCGGAGCTTTGCACGTGGAATACGGCACGCTGCAAAACACGCTGAAAGCCCAGGGTTGGCTGAGTTTCACGGTCTTCGTCGTGGACAGGGATCAGGGGAGTCGTGGAATCAATAAACTCTTGCAGGTCATGCTTGAGTTTGTCGAGGTTTGCGCCACAGGCGCGTAGAACGGTTGCGGCCGCCTCATTATCCAGGAGCGCTAAAAGGAGGTGCTCGACCGTCATGAATTCATGACGCTTTGAGCGGGCTTCCTTGAAGGCAAGATTGAGGGTGACTTCGAGCTCGCGATTTAACATGGCTTCACCTCATACCCAAGTGGTCGGCGTTAACCGTCCTTCTCGATTTCACAGAGTAGCGGATGCTGGCTTTCGCGTGCGTACTGGTTTACCTGCGCGGCCTTGGTCTCGGCTATATCGCGGGTAAAAATGCCGCATACGGCCCGTCCTTCTGTATGGACGGCCAGCATGACCTTGGTCGCCAATTCGCGATTCAAGTTAAAAAACACCTCAAGCACTTCGACAACGAAATCCATGGGTGTGTAGTCATCGTTGAACAAAACCACCTTGTACATCGGCGGCGCCTGAAGCGCAGGCTTAGCCTCTTGCACAGCCAAGCCAGCGGAGTCTTCGTCATCAAAACCGGGCTGATCCTGATTGAATGTTAGTCGAATCTGGCTGATTGCATGCATGGAAAGAAAGGTTCGTCATTGAGCGATTACAGTGATGGAGGCAGGCATGTCAAATTTCAACTGTGCCGCCGCGTGACCTTGACTATCGGTAAAACGGTGTTACAACCAATAGAACCCACAGTGGGGAATAAAGGTCCGTGCAGTCAACCATATTTAGTGGTTTCTGTGCGAGTGAACTGGATGATACTCCAGTGATGGAGTTGTTTGCAGCAGAGGGAGATGAGTATGCAAGGCAAGGTCAAATGGTTCAATAACACCAAAGGCTTCGGCTTTATCAATACGGAAGCCAAGGAAGGCATCGACGAGCAGGGACATCCAATCGACTTCTTCGCCCACTTTTCAGCTATTCAGATGGATGGTTACAAAACCCTGAAAGCGGGCCAGCCTGTGAGCTTCGAAATTACCCAAGGCCCTAAAGGCCTGCATGCCGTCGCGATTACCGATGCAAAGGTGCAAACCCTGAAATCGGTGCCTGCTCCAGAGGTCAACAGCCTCTCGGTCTGAACCTGCAAAGCAAAAAACCAGTTGCAAAAATACGGCCGACTCACATTTATGAATCGGCCGTTTTTATTCCACAGCGTGTGGTCTGCCTTGATCTTCTCGAACCCCAGCTGAACTCCAATTATGGGTAGAACATCATGCGACCCCGAGCGCAGCTCCGTTAAATAGCCTGCTGGCAGAATGTTCCAAACATCCCACGACAGCCCCTAAAACCACCTTGGCAACCCCGCAAACACGGGGTAAAACGCCAACAATCAGGGCATTTTGACGCAGGCTCTTAGACCAATGGATGATTTGTGATACGCCGCCCCCCTCGCAGCAACCTTAGTGACCTATGTATACTGCGCCGGTGACCATGGAGTCACCCAGAAACACCTACTGGAATGAGTCTTTCAGGCCTAGAAAGGCTGAGCCGTTACCCCGGCTCGACCGCTTGACGCTCTACTGATGCATTCACATCACCGCGAAGAACCTCGACTTTCGGCTCATTGTTCACTGTGAACGAAAGCGCCTACCCTGCGCATCTCGAGTATCTGAGCACGCTCAGCAAAGAAGAGAGTTAATCCGAAATGCCCAACCGTTCGAAGATCATCTATACCTTCACCGACGAAGCTCCGGCGCTCGCCACCTATTCACTGCTGCCTATCATCGAGGCCTTCACCGCCAGCGCTGATATCGCCGTCGAGACGCGCGACATCTCTCTGGCAGGCCGCATCCTCGCAAGCTTCCCCGAGCAATTGGGTGACAAGGCTGTAGCAGACCACCTCGCCGAACTGGGCGCCCTGGCCGTTACCCCTGAAGCCAACATCATCAAGCTGCCTAACATCAGCGCCTCGGTCCCGCAATTGCAGGCCGCGATCAAAGAACTGCAAGCGCAAGGCTTCAACATTCCGGACTACCCGGAAACTGTCACCACTGACGCCGAAAAAGAAACCAAGGCGCGTTACAGCAAAGTGATGGGCAGCGCCGTGAACCCGGTACTGCGCGAAGGCAACTCTGACCGTCGCGCACCGCTGTCGGTTAAAAACTACGCTCGCAAGCACCCGCACAAAATGGGCGCCTGGGCCGCAGACTCCAAGTCTCACGTTGCCCACATGAGCGAAGGCGATTTCTACGGCAGCGAAAAAGCAGCCCTGATCGAAGCCCCGGCCAGCGTTAAAATCGAATTGATCGCTCAAGACGGCACCACCACCGTCCTGAAAGAGAAAACCACCGTGCAAGCCGGTGAGATCATCGATTGCTCCGTGATGAGCAAAAATGCCCTGCGCCAGTTCGTAGCGGCCGAAATCGAAGACGCCAAGAAACAAGGCGTGCTGTTCTCGGTTCACTTGAAAGCCACCATGATGAAGGTTTCCGACCCGATCATGTTTGGTCAGATCGTGGCTGAGTTCTACAAGGATGCGCTGGAAAAACACGCTGACGTCCTGAAAGAAATCGGCTTCAACCTGAACAACGGTATTGGCGACCTCTACGCCCGTATCAAGGCCTTGCCAGCTGAGAAACAAGCTGAAATCGAAGCTGACATCCAGGCTGTTTACGCCGATCGCCCTGCACTGGCGATGGTGAACTCCGACAAAGGCATCACCAACCTGCACGTGCCAAGCGACGTTATCGTCGACGCCTCGATGCCTGCAATGATCCGTGACTCCGGCAAAATGTGGGGCACTGACGGCCAACTGCACGACACCAAGGCTGTGATCCCGGATCGCTGCTACGCAACCATCTACCAAGCCACGATCGAAGACTGCAAAAAGCACGGCGCTTTCGATCCAACCACAATGGGCAGCGTGCCAAACGTTGGCCTGATGGCGCAAAAGGCCGAAGAGTACGGCTCTCACGACAAAACCTTCCAGATCAAAACACCTGGCGTTGTTCGGGTTACCGACAGCAACGGCAACGTGCTGATGGAACAGAAGGTTGAAGAAGGCGACATCTGGCGCATGTGCCAGGCCAAAGATGCACCGATCCGCGACTGGGTCAAACTGGCCGTTAACCGCGCGCGCGCCAGCAACACCCCGGCCGTGTTCTGGCTGGACCCACAGCGTAGCCACGACGCACTGATGATCGAGAAAGTTCAGACCTACCTGAAGGATCACGACACCAGCGGCCTGGACATTCGCATCATGTCGCCGGTTGAGGCCATGAAGTTCACGCTGGAGCGCACCCGTGCAGGCCAGGACACCATCTCGGTGACCGGCAACGTACTGCGTGACTACCTGACTGACCTGTTCCCGATCATGGAACTGGGCACCAGCGCCAAAATGCTGTCGATCGTACCGCTGATGAATGGCGGCGGTCTGTTCGAAACAGGCGCAGGCGGTTCGGCTCCGAAGCACGTTCAACAGCTGCTGGAAGAAAACTTCCTGCGTTGGGACTCGCTGGGTGAGTTCTTGGCTCTGGCTGCTTCCCTGGAGCACCTGGGCACGACCTACAACAACCCGAAAGCGTTGGTATTGGCCAAGACTCTGGACCAGGCCACTGGCCAGTTCCTGGACAACAACAAATCGCCATCGCGCAAAGTCGGCAATATCGACAACCGCGGTAGCCACTTCTACCTGGCGCTGTACTGGGCTCAAGCCCTGGCTGCCCAGACTGAAGACAAAGAGCTGCAAGCCCAATTTGCCCCAGTGGCAAAAGCCATGGCCGAGAACGAGGCAAAAATTGTTGCCGAACTCAACGCCGTGCAGGGCAAGCCTGTCGACATCGGTGGTTACTACCACGCAGATGCCGACAAGGTGAGCACCGTCATGCGCCCTAGCGCAACACTGAACGCGATCATCGCGTCTGTGTAAGAGCAACACGTAACACCACAAACCCCGGCCCACGACGCCGGGGTTTGTGGTTTTACGGGCCATACAAACCCTGTGGGAGCGGGCTTGCTCGCGATAGCATCACCGCGTAAAAAGCACAGACTGAAGCGCCTGCATCGCGAGCAAGCCCGCTCCCACAGGGGATATGCATCCACCAATAAACCGAGACCCTCACATGGAATGGAAACCCCACATCACCGTCGCCACGGTCGTCGAAGACAACGGCCGCTTCTTGATGGTTGAGGAGTACAGCGGCGAACGCGCCGTGCTCAATCAGCCCGCCGGGCATCTGGACCCGAATGAAACCCTGATCGAAGCCGCCATTCGCGAAACCCTCGAAGAAACCGGCTACGACGTCGAGCTGAGCGGCGTCATCGGTATTTATTTGTACACCGCCCCCAGCAATGGCGTGACCTATCAGCGCGTGTGCTTCGCTGGCAAAGCCATTAAGCATCACCCTGAATACACCCTGGACACCGGCATCATCGGCCCGCTGTGGCTGACCCGCGACGAACTAATAGCGCAACGCCATCGCTGGCGCAGCGAGTTGAGCCTGCACTGCATTGACGATTATCTGACCGGCAAATTGTTCGACCTCACGTTAATCCGCCCTTCGGTTTAGCCTTGAGCGCTCGGGCCTGCTAGAATCGCGTCCTTTTTCAAGACACTCATTGAAACCTTATGCGTGATCCAGCCTTAGTCGCCCCCGAAAAACAGCGCGTCATCGTCGGCATGTCCGGTGGTGTTGACTCTTCCGTTTCCGCCGTTCTGCTCATGGAGCAGGGCTACCAGGTGGAAGGCCTGTTCATGAAGAACTGGGAGGAGGACGACGGAACGGATTACTGCACCGCCATGGATGATCTGGCAGACGCCCAGGCCGTGTGCGACAAAATTGGCATCAAGCTGCATACCGCCAACTTTGCCGCCGAATACTGGGACAACGTGTTTGAGCACTTCCTGGCTGAATACAAGGCCGGGCGCACGCCCAACCCGGACATCCTGTGCAACCGCGAAATCAAGTTCAAGGCGTTCCTCGACTACGCCCTGATGCTGGGCGCAGACCTGATCGCTACCGGCCACTACGTGCGCCGTCGCGACATTGACGGCCGCACAGAGCTGCTCAAGGGCCTTGACCCAAACAAAGACCAAAGCTACTTCCTGCACGCCGTTGGCGGCGAACAGATCGCCAAGACCTTGTTCCCGGTTGGCGAACTGGAAAAACCAGAAGTGCGCCGCATCGCTGAAAAACATGGCCTGGCCACCGCCAAGAAGAAAGACTCCACCGGTATCTGCTTTATTGGCGAACGCCGCTTCAGCGACTTTCTCAAGCAGTACCTGCCTGCACAGCCGGGCGAAATCAAAACCACCGAAGGTGAAGTCATTGGCCGTCACCACGGCCTGATGTACCACACCATCGGTCAACGCCAGGGCCTGGGCATTGGCGGCCTGAAAGACGCCAGCGACGAACCGTGGTACGTACTGATCAAAGACCTGGAACACAACGAGCTGATCGTTGGCCAAGGCAACGATCACCCATGGCTGTTTTCACGCGCCCTGCTCGCCTCCGAGATCTACTGGGTCAACCCGATCGACCTGAGCACGCCATTGCGCCTGACAGCCAAGGTCCGGTATCGCCAAAGCGACCAGCCGTGCACCCTTGAAAAAACCGCTACCGGCTACCGCGCGACTTTCGACGACCCGCAGCGCGCCGTGACACCAGGCCAGTCCGTGGTGTTCTACGACGGTGAAATCTGCCTGGGCGGCGGCGTTATCGAAGTGGCCGAGCCATGGACCAGCAAGGGCCAGCACGCATGAACCCCACTCAGGAGCAACTGATAGCTCTTGGCGGCGTGTTTTTCGCCGCCGTGCTGGTCGACAAGATCGCCAAGACTGGCCAGATCAGCGAGGCCGATCTGGCCTGCATGCTCGGCAGCTTGTTGGTGCGTGACCCCAAGGACACACTCGAAGTCTATGGTGGCGACGACATCAACTTGCGCGAAGGCTATCGTGCCCTGATTGGCGCGCTCGAGCGCGACCCCAACACCCTGCAACGCGAGCCGCTGCGCTATGCGCTGTCGATGTTGGGCCTTGAGCGTCAATTGGCCAAGCGCAACGACATGCTTGAGCTGATCGGCAAACGCCTGCCACAGATCCAGTCACAGGTTGAGCATTTTGGCCCCGCCCATGAAAACGTGGTGGCGGCATGCGGCGGGCTGTATCAGGACACCCTGAGCACCCTGCGCCAACGCATTCAGGTGCATGGCGACATGCGCAACCTGCAACAACCGAACAATGCTGCAAAAATTCGTGCCCTGCTGCTGGCCGGCATCCGCTCCGCGCGACTCTGGCGCCAATTGGGCGGGCATCGCTGGCAACTGGTCTTCAGCCGCCGCAAGCTGCTCAAAGAGCTTTATCCGATGATGCGCGGCAACTGAAACACTTAAGTACACACACGTTGTAAGTTCGTTACGCGTAAGACGCCGGTCAGTTGGCAACGGATCGGCCGTTTTTTTCATGTATGATACGCGCCCCATTTCGTTGCCCGACTGTCCGAGAACACCCCATGCAGCTTTCTTCGCTCACTGCGGTTTCCCCTGTTGACGGCCGCTACGCCGGCAAAACCCAGGCCCTGCGCCCAATTTTCAGCGAGTACGGCCTGATCCGTGCCCGCGTTCTGGTTGAAGTTCGCTGGCTCCAGCGTTTGGCCGCTCACGCTGCCATCCCTGAAGTCCCGGCTTTCTCCGCCGAGGCAAACGCCGTTCTGAATGAACTGGCCGAAAACTTCTCTCTGGAGCACGCCGAGCGCGTCAAAGAGATCGAGCGCACCACTAACCACGACGTAAAAGCCATTGAGTACCTGCTCAAAGAACAGGCTGCCAAGCTGCCTGAACTGGCCAACGTCAGTGAGTTCATCCACTTTGCGTGCACCAGCGAGGACATCAACAACCTGTCCCACGCCCTGATGCTGCGTGAAGGCCGCGATGACGTGATGCTGCCGCTGATGCGCCAAACGGCCGAAGCCATCCGTGAGCTGGCAATCCGCTTCGCTGACGTGCCGATGCTGTCGCGCACCCACGGTCAACCGGCTTCGCCTACCACCTTGGGCAAAGAACTGGCCAACGTGGTTTACCGCCTGGAGCGTCAAATCGCTCAAGTGGCCGCTGTTCCGCTGCTGGGCAAAATCAACGGCGCCGTAGGCAACTACAACGCCCACCTGTCGGCCTACCCGCAGATCGACTGGGAAGCCAACGCCCGCGCCTTCATCGAAGACGAACTGGGCCTGGGCTTCAACCCGTACACCACGCAGATCGAGCCGCACGACTACATCGCCGAGCTGTTCGACGCCATCGCGCGCTTCAACACCATCCTGATCGATTTCGATCGCGACATCTGGGGCTACATCTCGCTGGGCTACTTCAAGCAGCGCACCATCGCTGGCGAAATCGGCTCCTCGACCATGCCGCACAAGGTCAACCCAATCGACTTCGAAAACTCCGAAGGCAACCTGGGTATCGCCAACGCGCTGTTCCAGCACCTGGCCAGCAAATTGCCAATTTCCCGCTGGCAGCGCGACCTGACCGACTCCACCGTACTGCGCAACCTCGGTGTCGGCTTTGCCCACAGCGTGATCGCCTACGAAGCCAGCCTCAAAGGCATCAGCAAGCTTGAGCTCAATGCTCAAAAAATCGCTGCTGACCTGGACGCTTGCTGGGAAGTACTGGCCGAGCCGATCCAGACCGTGATGCGCCGCTACAACATTGAAAACCCGTACGAGAAGCTCAAAGAGCTGACGCGCGGCAAGGGCATCAGCCCTGAAGCACTGCAAACGTTCATCGACGGCCTTGAAATGCCGGAAGCGGCCAAAGCCGAGCTGAAGCTGCTGACGCCTGCCAATTACATTGGCAACGCGGTCGAGCAAGCCAAACGCATCTGATCGCTGCAACGACCTATTAACGCCCGGCCGTGCCGGGCGTTTTTATTCCCGATTACAAAGCGCATTTTTTCAATAGGTTACACATGAATCCTGATACTCCTCTTCAACTTCTGGGCGGCATCACGGCGCGCGAGTTCATGCGCGACTACTGGCAGAAAAAACCGCTGCTGATCCGCCAGGCCATTCCTGACTTCGAAAGCCCGATCGACGCCGACGAACTGGCCGGTCTGGCGCTGGAAGAAGAAGTCGAATCGCGCCTGATCATCGAGCACGGCGAGCGCCCATGGGAATTGCGCCGCGGCCCGTTCGCTGAAGACGAATTCGGCAAGCTGCCAGAGCGCGAGTGGACCCTGCTGGTGCAAGCGGTTGATCAATTCGTGCCTGAAGTCGGCGAATTGCTGGAAAACTTCCGCTTTCTGCCAAGCTGGCGCATTGACGACGTGATGATCAGCTACGCAGCTCCCGGCGGCAGCGTAGGCCCGCACTTCGACAACTACGACGTATTCCTGCTGCAAGGCCACGGCAAGCGCCACTGGCAGATCGGTCAGATGTGCGATGCCGACAGCAAGCTGCTGGAACATGCCGACCTGCGCATTCTGGCCGACTTCGAAGCCACCGATGAGTGGACCCTGGAACCGGGCGACATGCTGTATCTGCCGCCACGCCTGGCGCACTGCGGTGTGGCAGTCGATGACTGCCTGACCTACTCGGTGGGCTTCCGCGCCCCGAGCGCAGCAGAAGTGCTGACCCACTTCACCGACTTCCTGAGCCAGTACCTGTCGGATGAAGAGCGCTACACCGATGCCGACGCACAACCGGTGAGCGATCCACACCAGATCCAGCACGACGCACTGGGCCGCCTCAAAAGCCTGCTGACCGAACACATGAGCGACGAGCGCATGCTGCTGACCTGGTTCGGCCAGTTCATGACCGAGCCGCGCTACCCGGAACTCGTGGTTGGCCCAGAACTCGAAGAACCAGAGCTGATCGACAGCCTGGAACAGGGCGCTATCCTGATCCGCAACCCGAGCGCACGCCTGGCCTGGTCTGAAGTGGACGATGACCTGCTGTTGTTCGCCAGCGGCCAAAGCCGCCTGTTACCGGGTAAACTGCGCGAACTGTTGAAAATGATTTGTGCCGCCGATGCGCTGCACAGTGAAAACCTCGGCCCATGGCTGGCCGATGAAGACGCAAGCAACCTGCTCTGCGAGCTGGTTAAACAAGGAAGCCTGGGGTTTGCCGATGAATAGCATCCACGTACGTGTCGCCGACTGGCATAAGGACAACGCCGAACTTCGACGCATTCGTGAGGCGGTGTTTATTGCCGAACAATCGGTACCTCCAGAACTGGAGTGGGATGCAGACGATGCCGATGCCGTGCATTTTCTGGCCTATGAAGGCGACTTTCCGATTGGTACCGCCCGGCTGCTGCCGGATGGCCATATCGGGCGAGTGTCGGTCCTCAAAGACTGGCGCGGCCTGAAAGTCGGTGACGCCTTGATGCAGGCCGCTATCAGCGAAGCTGAAAAGCGCGGCCTCAAACAACAAAAGCTCAGCGCACAAGTGCACGCCACGCCGTTCTATGAGCGCCTGAGCTTCAAAATCGTCAGCGATGAATTCCTGGAAGCAGGCATTCCACACGTTGATATGGAGCGCACCAGCTGATCGCCACCCTGTAGCCGCTGCCGCAGGTTGCGATAAGGGCCGAAGGACCTTCATCAAGGGTCGCTTCGCAACCCATCGCAGCCTCCGGCAGCGGCTACAAAGGCACGTCACAAAACGCCCTGCCATCTTCGGATCGCAGGGCGTTTTGCTATCTGCCACACTCCGCAGGCATTTTTCACGTATTGCGGAGATAACGGACATGTCCCTACGCACCCTCATCGCTAGCCTGCTAATGGTCTTCAGCATTAGCGCACTAGCTGACACCAAGGTCATCACTCTGCAAAACCGTACCAGCGCCGATTTGCTGCCGATAGCGCAGAACTTTATCGGTAAAAACGGCAAAGTCAGTGCCTACGGCAATCAGCTGATTGTCGAAGCAGCCCCCTCGAAAATTCAAAATCTCGAAAATCTGCTGGCACAACTCGACACACCCGCCAAGCGCTTGCTGATTACGGTCGACACCCGCGACAACGCCCTGCCCGACTCCAATCCAGACACCCGCGTGATCAGTACCGCCAGCCGCGAAGGTGGCATTCAACAGATTCAAGCCACTGAAGGCGTCCCCGCGCAGATCCGGATCGGCCAAAGCGTACCCCTCACCAGCACACAAACGGATGCCTACGGACGGGTGCTGGCGCAGACCGATTACCGCGATGTTACTCGGGGTTTTTACGTCACGGCCAACGTTACAGGTGAAACGGTACACCTCGCGATCAGTACGCATCTCGACACCATGAGCCAAGAGCAGCCCGATGTAGTGAACGTGCAAAATACCGACACACGCATCAGCGGCCCACTGGGTCAGTGGATCACTCTGGCGGGTATCAGCAACCAGAATCAAGCCGGCCAAAACGCTACAACCCTCACGTACTCTACCCAAGGCCGAGATGACATGACGGTGCGGGTCAAAGTAGACGCTCTCGACTAAAAGGCCCAAAACTGACTGATGAGTCGCATCAGAGCAAATATGTAGTGCCGTGAAAAAAGCACTACAAAACGTTTGACGGCTTAAAAATGCGAAGGCATGATGGCCCCGCTCCCGCTAATCAGAGCCCCTGCAAAGAGCCCTGGATGCCTTATAGCGAACAGCCATTCACGCACTGACTCAAACATTATTGCTGTGTGCTGGTGGAGCAAAAATTTTTCAACCCAGACCTATGCGACGAGGTTTATCTCCATGGCACTGACACGCGAACAGCAAATTGCAGCCCTTGAAAAAGACTGGGCCGAAAATCCACGCTGGAAAGGCGTGACTCGCGATTATTCCGCTGCTGACGTGGTCCGCCTGCGTGGCTCGGTTCAACCTGAGCACACCTTCGCAAAATTGGGCGCTGACAAGCTGTGGAAACTGGTGACACAGGGCGCACACCCGTCCTTCCGTCCTGAGAAAGATTTCGTCAACTGCATGGGCGCCCTGACCGGGGGCCAAGCAGTTCAACAGGTTAAAGCCGGCATCCAGGCTATCTACCTGTCGGGTTGGCAAGTGGCAGCAGACAACAACTCTGCTGAATCCATGTACCCCGATCAGTCGCTATACCCGGTGGACTCGGTCCCAACCGTGGTCAAGCGCATCAACAACTCATTCCGTCGCGCCGACCAGATCCAGTGGAAAGCCGGTAAAAACCCGGGCGACCAGGGTTATGTCGACTACTTCGCACCGATCGTCGCCGACGCAGAAGCCGGTTTCGGTGGCGTACTGAACGCTTACGAACTGATGAAGAGCATGATCGAAGCAGGCGCCGCTGGCGTTCACTTCGAAGACCAGCTGGCGTCGGTTAAAAAATGCGGCCACATGGGCGGCAAGGTTCTGGTTCCTACCCAAGAAGCCGTACAGAAACTCACCGCTGCACGTCTGGCGGCTGACGTTGCTGGCACGCCGACCATCATCTTGGCGCGTACCGACGCTAACGCGGCAGACCTGCTGACCTCGGATTGCGATCCGTACGACCAGCCGTTCGTGACGGGCGAGCGCACTAAAGAAGGCTTCTACAAGGTGCGTGCTGGCCTGGACCAGGCTATCGCTCGCGGCCTGGCTTACGCACCGTATGCCGACCTGATCTGGTGTGAAACCGCCAAACCAGATCTGGAAGAAGCCCGCCGCTTTGCTGAAGCGATCAAAAAGGAATACCCGGACCAACTGTTGTCGTACAACTGCTCGCCTTCCTTCAACTGGAAGAAAAACCTGGACGACGCGACCATCGCCAAGTTCCAGCGCGAACTGTCGGCCATGGGTTACAAGCACCAGTTCATCACCCTGGCCGGTATTCACAACATGTGGCACAGCATGTTCAACCTGGCGCACGACTACGCCCGCAACGACATGACTGCCTACGTGAAACTGCAAGAGCAAGAGTTCGCTGACGCCGACAAAGGCTACACCTTCGTGGCGCACCAGCAGGAAGTGGGCACTGGCTACTTCGACGACATGACCACTGTGATCCAGGGTGGCTCGTCCTCGGTCACCGCTCTGACCGGCTCGACTGAAGAAGAACAGTTCCACTGATAACTGCTTCTCAGTGATTGGCGCCCCGACTGGTTCGGGGCGTTTTTTTGCCTGCAAATCGCACACCTTTGTAGTCGCTGCCGAGGCACGAAGGCTGCGAGCTGTTTATAAGCAGCCATGACGATCAAGAGCTCGCAGCCTTCGTGCCTCGGCAGCGACTACGAGATCAGAGAGGGGGATCAGGTCAATCCAACAAAACCCTGACTCAGATCCATAAACTGAAACGTGAAGCAGGTTACAAAGCCAAGTTCAAAACTTGCCAATTGCGCTTATATAAGCCAAGTTCAATGGGTTAACCGTACTGCGTCACAACAGCGCAGCCCTTAAACGATATTAATTATCATTTAGAGTTGCTTTTGTTGATTACCTTCGCGGTAAAACATATTCCCTGAAATACGCTGTAATGCCCGTATCACATGGCTTACGTAGACTTTAAGGAGTCATCTACCACTAAAGGATTGAATTAATTCATCTTAGAAAATTTACTTGCTGGGTGTTTAGCCATAAAATCCCGGCCATCAATAGCGCTGCGACATATCGTCACTGCTTTATTACCTTTTTAAGCTCAGAGACCTTTGCTCTCTGTTAAGGATTTCCAGCATGCCCGAAGCGACAGGACTCATAGCCCACAACTGGGGCTTTGCCATTTTCCTTCTCGGCGTTGTCGGCCTTTGTGCCTTCATGCTCGGCGTCTCCAGCCTTCTCGGGTCAAAAGCCTGGGGGCGCAGCAAAAACGAACCGTTCGAGTCCGGCATGCTACCTACAGGTGGCGCCCGCTTGCGGCTCTCAGCCAAATTCTATCTGGTCGCGATGCTGTTCGTGATCTTCGATATCGAAGCCCTCTTTCTCTTTGCATGGTCTGTGTCTGTTCGCGAAAGCGGCTGGACCGGATTCGTCGAAGCTCTCGTTTTCATAGCAATTCTGTTGGCAGGCCTTGTCTACCTATTTCGAGTGGGTGCTCTTGATTGGGCACCGGAAGCTCGTCGTAAGCGGCAGGCCAAGCTGAAACAATGAGGCTTTGGCAATGCAATACGAACTCACCAGGATCGACCCGGATGCTCCTAACGAGCAGTACCCGATCGGCACACGGGAAACCGTTGCCGATCCGTTAGAAGATCAAGTCCACAAAAACATTTTCATGGGCAAGCTTGAAGACGTGCTGAACGGCACGGTCAACTGGGGGCGTAAAAACTCCCTGTGGCCGTACAACTTCGGCCTGTCGTGCTGCTACGTGGAAATGACCACCGCCTTCACGGCGCCCCACGACATCGCGCGCTTTGGTGCCGAAGTTATCCGGGCATCGCCGCGTCAGGCGGATTTCATGGTTATTGCCGGGACCTGCTTCATCAAGATGGCGCCGATCATTCAGCGTCTCTATGAGCAAATGCTTGAGCCTAAATGGGTGATTTCCATGGGTTCTTGCGCCAACTCCGGTGGCATGTACGACATCTACTCCGTGGTTCAAGGGGTCGACAAGTTCCTGCCCGTGGACGTTTACGTGCCAGGCTGCCCACCCCGCCCAGAGGCTTTCCTGCAAGGCTTGATGCTCTTGCAAGAGTCGATTGGCCAGGAGCGTCGCCCACTTTCCTGGGTTGTCGGCGAACAAGGCGTTTATCGCGCCGAGATGCCGTCCCAAAAGGAACAGCGCCGCGAACAGCGTATTCAGGTCACTAACCTGCGCAGCCCCGACGAAGTCTGATCCAGCGCCGCTTCTTTTATAGAACGAAACACTGGCCTCATTCTTTACGTTGACCGAAAGCGATAAAAAAACCATGACTACAGGCTCCGCTCTGTACATCCCGCCTTACAAGGCTGACGACCAAGATGTGGTTGTCGAACTCAATACCCGTTTTGGTCCTGAGGCGTTCACCGCCCAGGCCACACGCACCGGCATGCCGGTGCTTTGGGTTACCCGCGCAAAACTGGTTGAAGTCCTGACCTTCCTGCGCAACCTGCCTAAACCTTACGTCATGCTCTATGACTTGCATGGTGTGGACGAACGTCTGCGTACCAAGCGTCAGGGCCTGCCATCGGGTGCAGACTTCACGGTCTTCTACCACCTGATGTCGCTTGAGCGTAATAGTGACGTAATGATCAAGGTTGCCTTGTCCGAGAGCGACCTCAGCCTGCCGACCATCACCGGTATCTGGCCGAACGCCAACTGGTACGAGCGTGAAGTCTGGGACATGTTCGGGATCGACTTCAAAGGTCACCCGCACCTGTCGCGCATCATGATGCCGCCGACCTGGGAAGGTCACCCGCTGCGCAAGGACTTCCCGGCGCGAGCCACTGAGTTCGACCCGTACAGCCTGACCCTCGCCAAAGTGCAGCTGGAAGAAGAAGCCGCACGCTTCCGTCCTGAAGACTGGGGCATGAAGCGTTCCGGCGAAAACGAGGACTACATGTTCCTCAACCTGGGCCCGAACCACCCTTCGGCTCACGGCGCCTTCCGCATCATCCTGCAACTGGACGGCGAAGAAATCGTCGACTGCGTGCCTGACGTCGGTTACCACCACCGTGGTGCCGAAAAAATGGCTGAGCGCCAGTCCTGGCACAGTTTCATCCCGTACACCGACCGTATCGACTACCTCGGCGGCGTGATGAACAACCTGCCGTACGTGCTCTCGGTCGAGAAACTCGCAGGCATCAAGGTGCCAGATCGGGTCGACACCATCCGCATCATGATGGCCGAGTTCTTCCGTATCACCAGCCACCTGCTGTTCCTGGGGACTTACATCCAGGACGTGGGCGCCATGACCCCGGTGTTCTTCACCTTCACCGACCGTCAGCGCGCTTACAAAGTGATCGAAGCCATCACCGGTTTCCGTCTGCACCCGGCCTGGTACCGCATCGGCGGCGTTGCCCACGACCTGCCAAATGGCTGGGATCGTCTGGTCAAGGAATTCATCGACTGGATGCCCAAGCGTCTGGACGAGTACCAGAAAGCCGCTTTGGACAACAGCATCTTGCGCGGTCGTACCATCGGCGTCGCGGCCTACAACACCAAAGAAGCCCTGGAATGGGGCGTCACCGGTGCTGGCCTGCGTTCGACCGGTTGCGACTTCGACCTGCGTAAAGCGCGCCCGTACTCCGGCTACGAGAACTTCGAATTTGAAGTGCCGCTGGCGGCCAACGGCGACGCCTACGATCGTTGCATCGTGCGCGTCGAAGAAATGCGCCAGAGCCTGAAAATCATCGAGCAGTGCATGCGCAACATGCCAGCCGGCCCGTACAAGGCGGATCACCCGCTGACCACGCCGCCGCCTAAAGAGCGCACGCTGCAGCACATCGAGACCTTGATCACGCACTTCCTGCAAGTTTCGTGGGGCCCGGTCATGCCGGCCAACGAATCCTTCCAGATGATCGAAGCGACCAAGGGCATCAACAGTTATTACCTGACGAGCGATGGCGGCACCATGAGCTACCGCACCCGGATTCGCACTCCAAGCTTCCCGCACCTGCAGCAGATCCCTTCGGTGATCAAAGGCGAAATGGTCGCGGACTTGATTGCGTACCTGGGGAGTATCGATTTCGTTATGGCCGACGTGGACCGCTAAGCATGAACAGCACGCTTATCCAGACAGACCGTTTCGCCCTGAGCGAAACCGAGCGCTCGGCCATCGAGCACGAGATGCATCACTACGAAGATCCACGCGCAGCGTCGATCGAAGCCCTGAAGATCGTTCAGAAGGAACGCGGCTGGGTGCCGGATGGCGCGGTATACGCCATCGGCGAACTGCTCGGCATTCCAGCCAGCGACGTTGAAGGTGTGGCCACGTTCTACAGCCAGATCTTCCGCCAGCCGGTTGGCCGTCACATCATTCGCGTGTGCGACAGCATGGTCTGCTACATCGGTGGCCACGAGTCCGTGGTTGGCGAAATCCAGAGCAAGCTCGGCATCGGCCTCGGCCAGACCACCCCGGACGGCCGCTTCACGCTGCTGCCAGTGTGCTGCCTGGGCAACTGCGACAAGGCGCCGGCGTTGATGATCGACGACGACACATTCGGTGACGTGCAGCCTGCTGGCGTCGCCACGTTGTTGGAGGGCTACCCATGACCCTGACTTCTTTCGGCCCTGCCAACCGCATCGCGCGTTCGGCAGAAACTCACCCTTTGACCTGGCGTCTGCGTGACGACGCCGAGCCGGTATGGCTCGACGAGTACCAGGCCAAAGACGGTTACGCGGCAGCCCGCAAGGCGTTCGCTGACATGGCTCAGGACGACATCGTCCAGACCGTCAAGGACGCTGGCCTCAAAGGTCGCGGCGGCGCGGGCTTCCCCACGGGCGTGAAGTGGGGGCTGATGCCTAAAGACGAATCCATGAACATCCGTTACCTGCTGTGTAACGCCGATGAAATGGAACCCAACACCTGGAAAGACCGCATGCTGATGGAGCAACTGCCCCATCTGCTGATCGAAGGCATGCTGATCAGTGCCCGCGCACTGAAAACCTACCGTGGCTATATCTTCCTGCGTGGCGAATACACCACCGCGGCCGTGCACCTGCGTCGTGCGGTCGAAGAAGCCAAGGCAGCAGGCCTGCTGGGCAAGAACATCCTCGGTTCAGGCTTTGACTTCGAACTGTTCGTGCACACCGGCGCCGGGCGTTACATCTGCGGTGAAGAAACCGCACTGATCAACTCCCTCGAAGGCCGTCGCGCCAACCCGCGTTCCAAGCCGCCGTTCCCGGCTGCTGTGGGCGTGTGGGGCAAACCGACCTGCGTGAACAACGTTGAAACCCTGTGCAACGTGCCAGCCATCATCGGCAACGGCGTTGACTGGTACAAATCCCTCGCCCGCGAAGGCAGCGAAGACCACGGCACCAAGCTGATGGGCTTCTCCGGCAAAGTGAAGAACCCTGGCCTGTGGGAACTGCCGTTCGGCGTGACCGCTCGCGAGCTGTTCGAAGACTACGCGGGCGGCATGCGCGAAGGCTTCAAGCTCAAGTGCTGGCAGCCAGGCGGCGCCGGTACGGGCTTCCTGCTGCCAGAACACCTGGACGCACAAATGTACGCCGGTGGCATCGCTAAAGTCGGCACCCGTATGGGTACAGGCCTGGCGATGGCAGTCGACGACAGCGTCAACATGGTGTCCTTGCTGCGCAACATGGAACAGTTCTTTGCACGCGAATCGTGCGGTTTCTGCACCCCTTGCCGTGATGGCTTGCCCTGGAGCGTCAAGCTCTTGATGGCCATCGAGAAAGGTGAAGGTCAGCCCGGCGATATCGAGACCCTGCTGGGTCTGGTCGGTTTCCTCGGCCCAGGCAAGACGTTCTGTGCGCACGCACCGGGCGCCGTGGAGCCATTGGGCAGCGCGATCAAATACTTCCGTCCAGAGTTCGAAGCCGGTATTGCGCAAGCAAAACCTGGCGCCGTCCCGCTGGCACGCCCGATTGTAATCGGCGCGTAACGTTCTGAATGAGGGTGGTCCGTGCCGCCCTCTGATCGTTCGATGACGCCCTGAAGGCTGTGTTGATTCGAACGCATAACAAGATTCCATTAGCCACGCCCGCTGACACCGGGCCAACGAAGAACTTTGAACCATGGCCACTATCCACGTAGACGGCAAAGAGCTCGAAGTCGATGGGGCAGACAACCTGTTACAGGCTTGTTTGTCGCTAGGACTCGATATTCCGTATTTCTGCTGGCACCCTGCCCTCGGCAGCGTTGGTGCCTGTCGCCAGTGCGCGGTCAAGCAGTACACCGACGAGAACGACACCCGTGGTCGTATCGTCATGTCCTGCATGACGCCAGCCACTGACGGAAGCTGGATTTCCATCGAAGACGAAGAAGCGAAAGTGTTTCGCGCCAGCGTCGTCGAATGGCTGATGACCAACCACCCGCACGACTGCCCGGTCTGCGAAGAAGGCGGTCACTGCCACCTGCAAGACATGACCGTGATGACCGGCCATAACGAGCGCCGTTATCGCTTCACCAAGCGGACCCACCAGAACCAGGAACTCGGCCCGTTCATCTCTCACGAAATGAACCGCTGCATCGCCTGCTATCGCTGTGTGCGCTTCTATAAAGACTACGCTGGCGGCACCGACCTCGGTGTATTCGGCGCCCACGACAACGTGTACTTCGGTCGCGTTGAAGACGGCACGCTTGAAAGCGAGTTCTCCGGCAACCTCACCGAGGTCTGCCCGACCGGTGTGTTCACCGACAAGACTCACTCCGAGCGCTACAACCGCAAGTGGGACATGCAGTTTTCGCCAAGCATCTGCCACGGCTGCTCCAGCGGCTGCAACATCAGCCCGGGCGAGCGTTACGGTGAACTGCGTCGCATCGAAAACCGTTTCAACGGTTCGGTGAACCAGTACTTCCTGTGTGACCGTGGCCGTTTCGGCTATGGCTACGTCAACCGCGCCGACCGTCCACGCCAGCCGCTGCTGGCCGATGGCACCAAGCTGGGCCTGGACGCTGCGCTGGACAAGGCTGCTGACCTGCTGCGCGGTCGCAACATCGTCGGTATCGGATCGCCACGCGCCAGCCTCGAAAGCAACTACGCGTTGCGCGAGCTGGTGGGCGCCGAGCACTTCTACTCCGGCATCGAAGCCGGTGAGCTGGAGCGCATCCGCCTGGTGCTGCAAGTGCTCAAGGACAGCCCGCTGCCTGTGCCGAACATGCGCGAGATCGAAGATCACGACGCCATTTTCGTCCTCGGCGAAGACCTGACCCAGACCGCCGCCCGTATGGCGCTATCGCTGCGTCAATCGGTTAAAGGCAAGGCCGAAGACATGGCCGACGCCATGCGCGTTCAGCCTTGGCTCGACGCTGCGGTGAAGAACATCGGCCAACACGCGCTGAACCCGCTGTTCATCGCCAGCCTGGCTGAAACCAAGCTCGATGACGTGGCTGAAGAATGCGTACACGCCGCACCGGATGATCTGGCGCGCATCGGTTTCGCCGTGGCGCATGCCCTCGACGCCAGCGCACCTGCCGTGACCGGTCTGGACGCTGAAGCCCTTGAGTTGGCCAAGCGCATTGCTGACGCCCTGCTCGCGGCCAAACGCCCACTGATCATTGCCGGCACTTCGCTGGGCTCCAACGCCCTGATCGAAGCCGCAGGCAACATCGCCAAAGCCCTGCACCTGCGCGAAAAAGCCGGCTCCATCAGCCTGGTTGTGCCAGAAGCCAACAGCCTTGGCCTGGCCATGCTCGGCGGCGAATCGGTAGACGCTGCGCTGCAAGCGGTCATCGACGGCAAAGCCGACGCGATCGTGGTGCTCGAAAACGATCTGTTCACTCGTGTGGATGCGATCAAGGTCAACGCTGCACTGGACGCTGCCAAAGTGGTCATCGTTGCTGACCATCAGAAGACTGCAACCACGGACCGTGCCGACCTGGTACTGCCTGCTGCCAGCTTTGCTGAAGGCGACGGTACGCTGATCAGCCAGGAAGGCCGCGCCCAGCGCTTCTTCCAAGTGTTTGAGCCGCGCTACCTGGACGCGAACATTCTGATCCACGAAGGCTGGCGCTGGTTGCACGCCCTGCGCAGCACCCTGCTGAACAAGCCGATTGACTGGACCTTGCTTGACCACGTGACCCAGGCCACTGCGGCCAGCAATGCGGCCTTGGCCAATATTGTTGAAGCAGCACCGTCTGCGGCGTTCCGCATCAAGGGCATGAAGCTGGCGCGCGAACCTTTGCGTTACAGCGGCCGCACGGCGATGCGCGCCAACATCAGCGTGCACGAACCGCGCACCCCACAAGATCCGGACACTGCGTTCGCATTCTCGATGGAAGGTTACTCGGGCTCCGTAGAACCGCGCCAACAAGTGCCGTTCGCCTGGTCGCCGGGCTGGAACTCGCCACAAGCGTGGAACAAGTTCCAGGACGAAGTCGGTGGGCACATCCGCGCTGGCGACCCGGGCATCCGCCTGATCGAAAGCCAGGGCGATGCGCTGAGCTGGTTCGCCAACATTCCGGGTGCCTTCAACCCGGCACGTGGCACGTGGCACGTCGTGCCGTTCTATCACCTGCTGGGCAGCGAAGAGAACTCTTCCAAAGCCGCGCCGGTACAAGAACGCATTCCTGCCGCTTACATCGCATTGGCCAAGTCCGAAGCCGACCGTCTGGGCGTCAATGATGGCGCGCTGCTGAGCTTGAACGTGGCTGGCCTGACCCTGCGTCTGCCACTGCGTGTCAACGAAGAGCTGGGTGCAGGTCTGGTGGCATTGCCCGCTGGCTTGCCAGGTATTCCGCCCGCGATCTTTGGCCTTACCGTTGACGGTTTGCAGGAGGCAGCCCAATGACTTGGTTTACGCCTGAAGTGATCGACGTGATTATCTCGGTGGTGCAAGCCGTGGTGATTCTGCTCGCCGTTGTGGTGTGCGGCGCGCTGCTCAGCTGGGTAGAACGTCGCCTGCTGGCCCTGTGGCAAGACCGTTACGGTCCGAACCGCGTTGGCCCGTTCGGCGCGTTTCAGATTGCCGCTGACATGATCAAAATGTTCTTCAAGGAAGACTGGACGCCACCGTTTGCCGACAAGGTGATTTTCACCCTGGCACCGGTTGTGGCCATGAGCGCCTTGCTGATCGCTTTCGCGATTATCCCGATCACCCCGACCTGGGGCGTGGCGGATCTGAACATCGGCATCCTGTTCTTCTTCGCCATGGCCGGTCTGTCGGTGTACGCGGTGTTGTTCGCTGGCTGGTCCAGTAACAACAAGTTCGCCTTGCTCGGCAGCTTGCGGGCCTCGGCCCAGACCGTGTCGTACGAAGTGTTCATGGGCCTGTCGCTGATGGGCATCGTGGTGCAGGTTGGCTCGTTCAACATGCGCGACATCGTCGAGTACCAAGCGCAGAACCTGTGGTTCATCATTCCGCAGATCTTCGGTTTCCTGACCTTCTTCATCGCTGGCGTCGCGGTGACTCACCGTCACCCTTTCGACCAGCCAGAAGCCGAACAGGAACTGGCCGATGGTTACCACATTGAATACGCCGGCATGAAATGGGGCATGTTCTTCGTCGGTGAATACATCGGGATCGTGTTGATCTCGGCGTTGCTGGTGACTTTGTTCTTCGGTGGCTGGCACGGGCCTTTCGGCATCCTGCCGCAGATTCCGTTTATCTGGTTCGCCCTGAAGACCGCGTTTTTCATCATGATCTTCATCCTGCTGCGCGCGGCTATTCCGCGTCCACGGTATGACCAAGTGATGGACTTCAGCTGGAAGTTCTGCCTGCCGCTGACCCTGATCAATTTGCTGGTGACCGCTGCCGTCGTGTTGCTGAACACGCCTGCAGTCGCGGCTCAGTGAGGATAAAGACCCATGTTCAAGTACCTGTTTGACATCGTGCATGGCACCTACACCCAGCTTCGCAGCTTGGTGATGGTGTTTGGCCATGCCTTCCGCAAGCGTGACACGCTGCAATACCCGGAAGAACCGGTCTATCTGCCACCGCGTTACCGTGGCCGAATCGTCCTGACCCGCGACCCGGACGGCGAAGAGCGTTGTGTAGCCTGCAACCTGTGCGCCGTAGCGTGCCCGGTGGGTTGCATCTCGCTGCAAAAAGCCGAAACCGAAGATGGCCGTTGGTACCCGGAGTTCTTCCGCATCAACTTCTCACGCTGCATTTTTTGCGGCCTGTGTGAGGAAGCCTGCCCGACCACCGCGATCCAGCTGACGCCGGATTTCGAAATGGCCGAGTTCAAACGTCAGGATCTGGTGTACGAGAAGGAAGATCTGCTGATCTCCGGTCCCGGCAAGAACCCTGATTACAACTTCTATCGTGTTGCGGGTATGGCCGTTGAGGGCAAGCCGAAAGGTGCTGCTCAGAACGAAGCCGAGCCGATCAACGTGAAGAGCTTGCTGCCTTAAGGAAGAACGATGGAATTCGCTTTCTATTTCGCATCGGGTGTCGCTGTCGTGTCCACGCTACGCGTGATCACCAACACCAACCCTGTGCACGCCCTGCTCTACCTGATTATTTCGCTGATTGCCGTGGCGATGACGTTCTTTAGCCTGGGCGCACCGTTTGCCGGTGTACTCGAAGTGATCGCCTACGCCGGTGCCATCATGGTGCTGTTCGTGTTCGTGGTCATGATGCTCAACCAGGGCCCGGCCTCGGTGACGCAAGAACGCCATTGGCTCAAGCCCGGCATCTGGATCGGACCCAGCATTCTGTCCGCCATTCTGCTGGCCGAACTGCTGTACGTGCTGTTCGCTCACCAGAGCGGTGCAGCAATCGGTCAAACCACCATTGATGCAAAAGCCGTGGGCATCAGCCTGTTCGGCCCGTATCTGCTGGTGGTAGAACTCGCCTCGATGCTGTTGCTTGCCGCAGCTGTGACGGCGTTCCACTTGGGCCGCAACGAGGCGAAGGAGCAATAACATGCCAGGAATACCTCTCGAACATGGTCTCGCGGTCGCGGGCGTCCTGTTCTGCCTCGGTCTCGTTGGCCTGATGGTACGTCGCAACATTCTCTTCGTATTGATGAGTCTGGAAATCATGATGAACGCCGCTGCACTGGCGTTCATCGTTGCCGGTGCACGCTGGGCGCAGCCGGATGGACAGGTCATGTTCATTCTGGTGATCACCCTGGCAGCCGCTGAGGCCAGCATTGGCCTGGCGATCCTGCTGCAGCTGTATCGCCGCTTCCACACGCTTGATATCGATGCTGCCAGTGAGATGCGCGGATGAACCTTCTCTTTCTGACTTTCGTATTCCCCCTGATCGGCTTTTTGCTGCTGTCGTTCTCCCGTGGACGCTTCAGCGAAAACCTCTCGGCCGTGGTCGGCGTCGGCTCCATTGGCCTGTCGGCCATCGTGGCCGCGTTTGTGATCTGGCAATTCAATGTGGCGCCGCCTGAAGGCGGTCAGTTCACGCAAGTGCTGTGGCAGTGGATGTCGGTGGGTGATTTCAAACCCAACTTCGCCCTGCACCTCGACGGCCTGTCCGTGACCATGCTCGGCGTCGTCGTCGGTGTGGGCTTCCTGATCCACGTGTTTGCCTCCTGGTACATGCGCGGTGAAGACGGCTACTCACGCTTCTTCGCCTACACCAACCTGTTTATCGCCAGCATGCTGTTCCTGATCCTGGCCGATAACCTGTTGTTCGTGTACTTCGGCTGGGAAGGCGTGGGCCTGTGTTCCTACCTGTTGATCGGTTTCTACTACAGCAACCGCAACAACGGTAACGCGGCACTCAAAGCCTTCATCGTGACCCGTATCGGTGACGTGTTCCTGGCCATCGGCCTGTTCATTCTGTTCCAACAGTTGGGCACGCTGAACATCCAAGAGCTGCTGGTACTGGCGCCGCAAAAATTCCAGGCCGGTGACTTCTGGATCGTTCTGGCAACCTTGATGCTGCTGGGCGGCGCGGTCGGTAAATCGGCGCAACTGCCGCTGCAAACCTGGTTGGCAGACGCGATGGCGGGCCCGACACCGGTTTCGGCACTGATCCACGCCGCCACCATGGTCACCGCCGGTGTGTACCTGATTGCCCGGACCCACGGTCTGTTCACCCTGGCCCCTGAAGTGCTGCACCTGGTCGGCATCGTCGGCGGTGTGACCCTGGTGCTGGCGGGCTTTGCAGCACTGGTACAAACCGACATCAAACGTATCCTCGCCTACTCGACCATGAGCCAGATCGGCTACATGTTCCTGGCGCTGGGCGTGGGTGCCTGGGACGGCGCGATCTTCCACCTAATGACCCACGCCTTCTTCAAGGCCCTGCTGTTCCTTGCTTCCGGTGCGGTGATTGTTGCCTGCCACCACGAGCAGAACATCTTCAAGATGGGCGGCCTGTGGAAAAAACTGCCACTGGCTTACGCCAGCTTCATCGTCGGCGGCGCGGCCTTGTCGGCCTTGCCATTGCTGACAGCTGGCTTCTACTCCAAGGACGAAATTCTTTGGGAAGCCTTCGCCAGCGGTAACAGCGGCTTGCTGTATGCCGGTCTGGTCGGTGCGTTCATGACCTCGCTGTACACCTTCCGCCTGATCTTCATCACCTTCCACGGTGAAGCCAAGACTGAAGCCCACGCAGGCCACGGCGTTACTTACTGGCTGCCACTGAGCGTGCTGATCGTATTGTCGACCTTCATCGGCGCCATGATCACTCCACCACTGGCGGGCGTACTGCCACAAAGCGTTGGCCATGCTGGCGGCGAAGCCAAGCACAGCCTGGAAATCGCCTCGGGTGCCATCGCCCTGGCCGGTATCCTGCTCGCGGCTCTGCTGTATCTGGGCAAGCGTCGCTTCGTCAGCGCTGTTGCCCAAAGTGGCATCGGTCGTTTCCTCTCGGCCTGGTGGTTCGCTGCCTGGGGCTTTGATTGGTTGTACGACAAACTGTTCGTCAAACCGTACCTGTTGATCTGCCGCGTGCTGCGCAAAGATCCGCTGGACCAGACCATTGGTTTGATCCCGCAGATGGCCAAGGCCGGGCATAACGCCCTGAGCCGCAGCGAAACCGGTCAACTGCGTTGGTACGCTGCTTCCATGGCCGCCGGTGCTGTACTGGTCATGGGCGCCATCGTACTGGTAGCGGTCTGATATGAACCTTCGACATTGCGAAAGGAATTGAGCCCGTCATGATTCTGCCTTGGCTAATCCTGATCCCCTTTATCGGCGGCCTGCTGTGCTGGCTGGGTGAGCGCTTCGGCCCTACCCTGCCACGCTGGATTGCGTTGCTGACCATGTCTCTTGAGCTTGCACTCGGCCTTTGGCTGTGGGCTCACGGCGACTACCACCTGGCACCGAACCCGGGCGCTGCCCCGGCATGGGCGCTTGAGTTCCAGCACACCTGGATCGAGCGTTTCGGCATCAGCGTCCATCTGGCACTCGACGGTCTGTCGCTGCTGATGATCCTGCTGACCGGCCTGCTCGGTGTGCTCTCGGTTCTGTGTTCCTGGAAAGAAATTCAGCGTCACGTGGGCTTCTTCCACCTGAACCTGATGTGGATCCTGGGCGGCGTGGTTGGCGTGTTCCTCGCCATCGACCTGTTCATGTTCTTCTTCTTCTGGGAAATGATGCTGGTGCCGATGTACTTCCTCATCGCGCTCTGGGGTCACAGCTCATCCGACGGCAAGAAAACCCGTATCTACGCCGCGACCAAGTTCTTCATCTTCACTCAGGCTTCCGGCCTGATCATGCTGGTGGCGATCCTGGGTCTGGTGCTGGTCAACTTCAATGAAACCGGTGTGCTGACCTTCAGCTACGCCGAGCTGCTGAAAACCAAGATGTCGCTCACCACTGAGTACATCCTGATGCTCGGCTTCTTCATTGCGTTTGCCGTGAAGCTGCCGGTTGTACCGTTCCACTCCTGGTTGCCTGACGCTCACGCCCAGGCACCGACCGCAGGTTCGGTCGACTTGGCCGGCATTCTGCTCAAGACCGCTGCGTATGGTCTGCTGCGTTTCGCCTTGCCGCTGTTCCCGAACGCTTCGGCCGAGTTTGCGCCGATTGCCATGACCCTGGGTCTGATCGGGATTTTCTACGGCGCGTTCCTGGCCTTCGCACAAACCGACATCAAACGTCTGATCGCCTTCTCCAGCGTTTCGCACATGGGCTTTGTGCTGATCGGCATCTACTCCGGCAGCCTGCTGGCGTTGCAAGGTGCAGTGATCCAGATGCTGGCACACGGTGTTTCGGCAGCCGCGCTGTTTATCCTCAGCGGCCAGCTGTACGAGCGTCTGCACACCCGTGACATGCGTGAAATGGGCGGTTTGTGGTCCAAGATCGCGTACCTGCCCGCCATCAGCCTGTTCTTCGCCGCCGCGTCGCTGGGCTTGCCGGGTACCGGTAACTTCGTGGGTGAGTTCCTGATTCTGATGGGCTCGTTCGCCAGCTTCCCTTGGGTCACGGCGATTGCAACAACCGGTCTGGTGTTTGGTTCGGTCTACTCGCTGATCATGATTCACCGCGCCTACTTCGGCCCATCCAAGTCCGACGCAGTACTGGCCGGCATGGATGCGCGTGAACTGATCATGGTGCTCGGTCTGGCGGTACTGCTGGTGGTTATCGGCGTGTACCCGCAACCGTTCCTCGATACCTCTGCTGCGACCATGCATGGCGTGCAGCAATGGCTCGGCACCGCCTTCACTCAACTCGCTTCGGCCCGGTAAGAGCGCTATGGAATTTACGATCCAACACTTTATCGCGCTTGCTCCACTGCTGATTACCAGCCTCACCGTTGTGGTGGTGATGCTGGCAATCGCGTGGCGCCGCAACCACTCACAGACCTTCCTGCTTTCGGTGGCGGGTCTTAACCTGGCACTGTTGTCGATCTTCCCGGCGTTGAAAGTGGCTCCACTGGCTGTCACCCCGCTGTTGATGATGGACAACTTTGCCTACCTGTACATCGGGCTGATCCTGGTCGCGACCCTGGCGTGTGTGACATTGGCACACGCCTACCTGGGCGAAGGCGGCACGGGTTATCCGGGCAACCGTGAAGAGCTGTACCTGCTGACCCTGCTGGCTGCCACTGGCGGTATTGTTCTGGTAAGCGCGCAACACCTGGCTGGCTTGTTTATCGGCCTGGAGCTGCTCTCGGTACCGGTTTACGGCCTGGTGGCCTACGCCTTCTTCAACAAGCGTTCGCTGGAAGCCGGCATCAAGTACATGGTGCTGTCGGCCGCAGGTTCTGCGTTCCTGCTGTTCGGTATGGCCCTGTTGTACGCCGAAGCCGGCAGCCTGAGCTTCAGCGGTATCGGTCACGCCCTGGCGGCCACTGGCGCCCCTAGCGCCATTGCACAGCTGGGTCTGGGCATGATGCTGGTGGGTCTGGCGTTCAAACTGTCGCTGGTACCTTTCCACCTCTGGACCCCAGACGTGTACGAAGGTGCTCCGGCACCGGTGGCCGCTTTCCTGGCGACTGCGTCGAAAGTGGCCGTGTTTGCAGTGATGGTGCGTTTGTTCCAGATCTCCCCGGCGGCAACCACCGGTGTGATGAGCGACGTCCTGACCGTGATCGCAATTGCTTCGATCCTGTTCGGTAACCTGCTGGCTCTGACCCAAAACAACCTCAAGCGTCTGCTGGGCTTCTCGTCCATCGCTCACTTCGGCTACCTGCTGATCGCCCTGGTGGCGAGCAAAGGCATGGCCATGGAAGCGATTGGCGTGTACCTGATCACTTATGTGCTCACCAGCCTCGGTGCGTTCGGCGTGATCACCCTGATGTCCTCGCCGTACAAAGGCCGTGACGCTGATGCGCTGTACGAGTACCGCGGCCTGTTCTGGCGCCGTCCTTACCTGACGGCGGTCATGACCGTGATGATGTTGTCGCTGGCCGGTATCCCGCTGACCGCAGGCTTCATCGGCAAGTTCTACATCATCGCCACCGGCGTTGAAGCACACCAATGGTGGCTGGTAGCGTCCTTGATCCTGGGTAGCGCCATTGGCGTGTTCTACTACCTGCGCGTGATGGTGACCCTGTACCTGGTAGAGCCAAAACTGCATCGCCACGATGCTCCACTGAACTGGGAACAGAGAGCGGGTGGCGTCATGCTGCTGGCCGTCTCGATCCTGGTATTCGTGCTGGGTGTGTACCCGCAACCAATGCTGGAACTGGTACAGCGCGCAACGCTGGGCCTGGTTGGCTAAGCGCTGATTGCTGCACCTCGTACCCCGTGGAGGTTTGTCTTTCACGGGGTATTTTTTTGCCTGCATGCTTAATTACACATAGAAAACACCGACTGAGCGATCACATCGCTCACGGTAAACACACCATCTTCAAGACTAATCCGCAAATGCATCACGAATTAAAACCTGCCCATTGGCTTAGCCCTCTAAACCCTACATGACATACAGCCATAAACCACAGAGTCATTATAAAAATCACCCTCGCTAACTCATCGCCTCCGAATCACGCAACTTACTCAAACACTTACTCCAAATTAAAATATCAACAGCCACTGCCGCAAACAGTGTTTAAACCGCCCCTCGACTCACACCAAAAGACCTACATTGGATTTAAACAGGTCAACCTAAAAATAATAAATAAGTGCGTTTACTCTTGGCAACACGCTCACTCAACAACTAAACACTGGATTGACACTCCTCGCCGACCGCCCTAAATTGATATTGCAACGCAAAAAGACAATCACTGACTCACGAAAACTACCCACTATTAAGAAGAGAGAAAGACTATGGGCTACATGGTACGCGGCATGAATGCCAACGCAATTGTCGACGATGAAATCCTGACAACTGAAACTGAAGAGCAACATATTGAACGTCTGCAACTGAGCGACGATGAAAAAACCGAGCTTGAATTAGAGTAAACCACTGATGCGCCATGGGGAGACAGTCTGACCCCAGCTTCCCATTGCGCATTATGATCAAACCACAGGAGCCTTTATGCCGGTCACTGCACGATGTTCAATGTTAGCTAATGAACTAGGTCTTATCCGGCAGATCAAGGCACTCAGCCGTACACCTGAACAACCGGCACGTTTAAACTCGCCCGCCGGGCCAACCTTAAATTTTCTTTTTTTTCTGACGGTACAGAACGATGTTTACGTCGGGCGCAAACTGTTGACCCAAACCACAGACCGGGGCTGGCAGCAATCAAGTTGCCTGCTGCCTGATCACCTGCTGGGGAAACTGTTCAAGATCAACTATGGCGACAGCGGGTTCAGCATCTCGTTCACACCACTGGCCGAGGTTGACAAAAACAACCTGTTTGAAGCGGCCATCCATCACTCCACCAGCGATATCTACTTCCCGTTTCCGCTTCTGGACAGCACAGGTCAGGAATGCGTGCTGTCGCAAGCTGATTGGGCCGACGCTGCTGCACAGGCCGAACAACTCGACCAGGATGAACGGCACTTTCGCGACTACTGCACCACGTTCCTGAAACCGCTGATGACGCCCAATACACTGCTCTATGACCCGGCCTGCTCCACGGGTACTTTTATCGGTTGCATGGCGCGTGCCTTTCCTGAGACGCACTGTATCGGCTCAGATCATTCCCCGGCCATGATCGAACATGCGCGTCTTCGGCACCCTGCACTGGAATTCCACAACGCCGACGCAGCCACCATGGTGCAAACGGTCAGTCGCTGCGACGTACTGTTTCTACGCTTCCTGAACGCGGAAGTGCTGTACCGCGACGACGCCCACGATCTATTCTGCACGTTTGCACGCGCCCTCAAACCGGGGGCTCTGCTGATCATGTTTGGCCACACCCCTGTGCTGGTAAACGTCAGCTACTGGGCAAAAAAACTGGGCCTGACGTTGAAGTCCTCATTGGCCGCACGCGAGGGGCACCTTGAGTTGTTTGAGTTTTATGTATTGGAGGCTCAGCCTTGAGCCCGACCATGCCGCTGCGCGGTCACTTCCAGACTTCAGACGGCCATCAGTTGTATTGGGAGCGTCACGGCAACCCTACGGGTGAACCTGTATTTTTTGTCCATGGAGGCCCCGGTGGTTACAGCAGCCCCGAGCACCTGGGTTTTTTTGACCTGGAGATTTTCTCGGTTGTGTTGTTTGATCAGCGCGGCTGTGGCCGCTCGTTGCCACAAGGGCGACTGACGAAAAACTGCACGGCTTTACTGGTCGAAGATATTGACTCACTCCGGCAGTTTTTCGGGTTCGAAAAGATCAGCTTGCTGGGAGTGTCTTGGGGTAGCTGGCTGGTGCTGCAGTATCAGCATCAGTATCAGGAGCGCGTGCTGAGAAGTGTTGTTGCCTCTGTGTTTGTACCGATTGAAGAGGTCTACGCACCCTATGATCAAGCATTGGCCAACAGTTTGACTCATCTTGGCAGCCCGGATAATCCGCACACGCTTCAGCACATCCATGACGCCCTGTGCAGCGATAATGCCGAACGGCAAAGAGCGGCCGCCCTGCTTTGGAGCAAAGCCCAGTTATGCGACAAACTGAGTACCGATCAACTGGAAGCGTTTGTCGACGACGTCGCCATCGCCTCTATTCGTCTGGACCTGCATTACCATTTAAACCGCTACTTTTGCCGCCCCGAAGACGTATCGCTGCAGGTAGGCGCGATGACAACGATGGTACAAGGCGTCTTCGACCACTGCGGCATGTTAAGCCTGCGATGGTTACAACAACGTTCCCAGGGCCGAAGCCGATTGGTTCGTGCGGGACACAATGCCTTTGAGCCCCGCTTATATAAAGCCATCAAGCAAGAACTGCAGATCATTAACAAGCTTACTACTGAGTAGCCATCACGTTGAAAGCCAACTTAATACCTATCGGCTCCTTTATTAAACACATCCCACAACAATAATTATAACTACACAGAAACAGCCATTGATAAACACCCCGTGCATTGACACACCGACATGATGATTATTAAATTTCACTCGCAACACATTAATACAGTGCCCGTCATTTGCCGCGCACTCTTACCCCCCCAAACCAAAGGAGCTATACCATGGGTTATTACATGGCCGTAAATTCGCAAAAAAATGACCGACCTTGAAGAACTTGAAAGTTTGACTGAACAACAACACATCGAAAGTCTGCAACTGACCGACGCTAAAAAATCCGAACTTGACCATGACAATTAACCCACACAGGGAGGATGCTTAAAAGGTCCTCCTTTTATCGAGACTCTGATGCCCACATTATTCGTACCCACTGAACGAGAACGTGACTTGGTGCAAGCCAATACCCAAATCCAACATGAACTTAAGCAATTAAATCTGCATGACCAACTGCAAATCCTCGGCACACGCATCGTTAATGCACGCGTCATGCTGAGACACGCAACCCTGCACCAACAGGCCGGGGGGTCCGGTAAGGGAGATAAAGACAACGCGCTGACCGGCGCCTACTACGAAGCGCTAGAACATTACTTGACCGAATTTCACGGGCTGGATGCCGCGCTGGATTATGTCGACGCAAGCAGTTTTGAGCGATCCGGTTTTTTTCAAGACGACAGTTTGCTGGATGCTGTTATCGAAAACAGCACCGCGCGCATTGCGTGTCGCCGTTATCAAAGCCCTCTGGACGAGAGCAGCTTCAACTACCCCATTGCCTTCAGCCTGCCGAACTATGCGGATGCACCGCTCGCACAGGACACCTTCAACTACGCTAGCTTGCGCCGCTACTGCTGTAACAGCGGAATTGCCATTGGCGCCACCTACAACGAAGCCGTGCTCCACGCTATCAATGAATGCCTTGAGCGGGACGCGCTCTCGCTGTTTTTACTCAATCATTTTTACTACCAGCACAAAGAGCCCTTACGCGTGCTGGAGCGGCCTGGAGCTGAACTGCCTTTGGCACAGCTATGGCGCGACGCCGAAGTAGAACTGAGTGCGCAAGTCGTGGTGCTCGACATCAGTAATGAATTTGAAGCCAAAACCTATCTGGCCTTTACCTTGCCTCGTAGCCAGCACGCGGGCATCTTCGGCTC
Source organism: Pseudomonas sp. CCC3.1 (assembly GCF_034347405.1). Taxonomy (NCBI): domain Bacteria; kingdom Pseudomonadati; phylum Pseudomonadota; class Gammaproteobacteria; order Pseudomonadales; family Pseudomonadaceae; genus Pseudomonas; species Pseudomonas sp. CCC3.1. The sequence continues at coordinate 1,282,744 of NZ_CP133778.1, read as the reverse complement.
AGGCACCTCCCTGTCTGCAGAACATGCTGTAACTCGAGCCCTGACCGAACTGGTGCAAATGCAATTGGGCGCGCAGCTGCCTGAAGTCGCCCACCATCTTTATCATCAGGAACGTCATTTAGCGGTTTTTCCGCGCCTGCAACGCTGCCTGCAATTGGACCTGCAAGCCCTAATGCTCACCGCAAACAGGCACAACGTCGCCTTGCCAGCGGCCTATGCCGTGACAGCTCTGGATGAACAAATTCAAATACTTGCGATAAACATGCGTCAGCATCAAAGAGAGCTGGGGATCAGCATCATGTTTAGCTCCGAACGGGGGACTACCTTGGCCAACGTCGTGATTCCCGGTCTTGAGCGTTTTTACATCGTCTGCAGCGGTAACGTGGTGATACCCCAAGCTCGTGGGTTGGCCTTGAAAACGCGTAAAGCACGGCAATTTGCCTGATCAACCTGTGTTTTTACTTCCGTTTCAATGCCCAATCTGTACTTGCAGTAGTCACGCTCAAGCTCGAAATTGGGGCTGTGTACGCATTGAGCTGGATGCTGCTGCGCATCCCCTTGCCCATCTACTTTCGATGCCCTGTAGATCGAGTTACAACATCGTCCAGGTTTATCCAGTCTCCACAGTTGCGAGTCATTCCCAGCTTGTATAGGCTGGCGCGCCGCCCGCCCATCGTCCTGGAATACCTGTTAATGCGATCTGCCCTCTCCTCATTGCTCCCCTTGGCGCTCGTGTGTGCCGCGCCTGCCTATGCCAGCCCGCTGGAGCTGGGTGAGGTTCAGGTACGCAGCGAAGAAAGCAGCGAGCTGGAACTCGCCCAGGCCGCTTTGAATCAGGTGCCCGGCGCCAGCAATCTGATCGACATGAACAGCGTCGAGAATGGTCGCGTAGCGACCAACAGCGATGTACTGGCCTATCAGCCCGGTGTGTATGCGCAGTCGGGCGGTAATGAAGGGACCAAAGTGTCGGTGCGCGGTTCGGGCATCAATCGCGCGCCCGGCGCGCACGGCTCAGGCCTGTACGTGATGTTCGACGGCCTGCCGCTGACCGGCCCCGGCGGCACACCTTACGAGTTGTTCGAGCCCCTGTGGTTGAGCCGCGCCGAAGTGTTGCGCGGTGCCAATGGTTTTGAAACCGGCGCCCTGGCCTTGGGGGGCTCGATCAATTACGTGACCCATACCGGTTACGACGCCGCACCGCTGCAAGTGCGCTACGAAGCGGGCAGCTATGGCTACCAAAAGCGCCAGATCAGTTCAGGCCAAGTAGTGGGCGACCTTGATTACTACGTGTCGCTGACCGACGCCGAAACCAACGGTTATCAGGATCACACGTCAGGCAACAGCAAAGGCATCGCGGCCAATGTCGGCTACCGCTTCAGCCCGCAATTGGAAACACGTTTTTACCTGCGCTACCGCGAGACGGATAACGAACTCGCTGGCCGGGTCACCAAAGATCAGATCAAACATCACCCAAGGGCCGCCAACCCGGCCTATGTGAGCGGTGACTACACCCGCCCGCAACCCGGCAGCACTTGGCTGGGCAACAAAACCACGATGTACCTGGACGACGATTCCCAGCTGGAAGTCGGGCTGGTGTACCACGATTACCCAATGGACCTGCGCGAAGGACCCAACCGGCTCAAGGTTGCCTACACCGACGTCAGTGGCACTTTGAATTACAAGCGTCGTGACACCCTGTTTGGTCTGCAAAGCAAATCCACTGTGGGCTTGCGCACCACCAAACACCTGCCCAACAGCGGCGCCTCCGAATACGTGCGCATCCCGCGCGGCAACACCGCCAGCTATGCGCCGGGCACCAAAATGCGCGACTTCAGTTATCAGGGTTCGGACACCGTGCTGCACGCCAGCAATGATCTGGAGCTGATACCCGACCTGTGGCTGACCACCGGCATGGCGCTGATCTATACCCGCCGCGAAAGCGACGTGAGCTACCCCGAGAGCGGCGGCAAGGTCAGCCAGCACGATTGGGACTACGCGCCGCGTATCGGCTTGCGCTATGAGTTCAACCCGCACTTGCAGGTATACGGCAACCTCAGTCGCTCGGTCGAACCGCCGCACCCGTGGTCGATGATCTGGAGTTCGCCGTACGTCTTCCCGGTCGGCAGCGGCCCGGCCACTGGGCGCCAAAGCACACCGATTGCGATGCAGAACCAAACCGCCACCACGCTTGAGCTGGGCACCCGCGGCGATTCATGGGTGGGCCAGTGGGACCTGGCCTGGTACTACTCGGCGGTCCGCCATGAACTGCTGACCGTTGAACTGCAAGCCGCAACCGCCGACCTGGCGCCGATAGTCGGCGAGTCCAACGCCAGCCCTACCGTGCACCAAGGCATCGAAGCCGGGCTCAACAGCCCGTTATGGGAGCGCGATGGCGTGGGCAAAGTGTCGTTGCGTCAGGCCTACACCTTCAGCGACTTCCATTACCGCGATGACTCACGCTTTGGTGACAACCGCTTGCCGGGTATCCCACAGCATTACTACCAGGCTGAGATCCGTTACGACCACCCGCAAGGTTTCTATGCTGGGGTAAACACCCAAGTCGCCTCACGCATGGCGGTGGATTACGCCAACTCGTATTACTCGTCGTCCTACATGCTCTGGGGCGCAACGCTGGGGTATGCCTCGCCCAAGCAGGACTGGCAAACCTGGATCGACTTGCGCAACCTGACAGGCGAACGCTACGCCGCCACGATTACGCCTGGCTACGACGACAAAGGGCTGGATGCCGCCCGCTCCACCCCCGGCGAAGGCATGGGTGCCTACGTCGGGGTTTCGTACAGCTTCCGCTAATCGTTTTGAGGGAAATCCGCGGGTAGCCGCACTTTACGTCGAGTGCCGCTGAACAGTCCCCAACTGGATAGGAACAGGGCGGCAATCAAGGGGCCGATCACAAAGCCATTGAGGCCAAAGATGGCCATGCCGCCCAGGGTCGAGATGAGGATCAGGAAATCCGGCATTTTGGTGTCTTTACCCACCAGAATCGGGCGCAGTACGTTGTCGACCATGCCGATCACGAACACGCCGAACAATGCCAGCACCACGCCTTGCCAGATCATCCCGGTGGTCAGAAAGTAAACCGCCACTGGCGCCCAGACGATGCCCGCACCCACGGCGGGCAACAAGGACAAGAACATCATCAGCACCGCCCAGAACAGTGAGCTCTGGATGCCAAGGATCCAGAAGATCATCCCGCCCAGCGCGCCCTGAACCACTGCAACCGCCAGATTGCCTTTGACTGAAGCCCTGACCACGCGGCGCAATTTAATTTGCAGCAGGCGCTTATGCTGTTCAGCCATGGGCACCGCGTTGCGGATCAGACGCACCATGGCCTGGCCGTCACGGATAAAGAAGTACAACAGGTAGAGCATGATGAAAAAGCTCACCACCAGCTCAAAGGTGCTTTGGCCAAAGTTAAACACTTGTGTGGCAAAGAACTGACTGCCTTCAAGTGCGCCCTTGGCAATTTTGTCGCTGACACCGTCGATACTGCCCAGCCCCAGTTGGTCGAGCCACTGCTGGAGTTGTCGCGGCATAATGCTTTCAACTTGCGCCACGTAGTTGGCGACGTTGATCTTGCCGCTTTGCACATCGCTGTAGAGTGTCGCGACTTCTTGCACCAGCAAAATGGTGGTGAATATCACGGGCAAAATCGCGATCAGGGTGCACGTGGTCAGGGTGGTGAAGGTGGCCAGGTTGCGTCGGCCTTTGAATTTCAGAACCAGTTTGCGCTGCAAGGGCGCGAACAGAATGCCCAGCGCCACGGCCCAAAAAATCGCCCCGTAAAACGGTAACAAGATCCAGATAAAGGCAATGGTCACGAAGGCCAGCAGTAAAATCAGGGTTTTGCGTTGCAGGCTTGTTTCGTTCATAGGGCTTCCATGTCAGCAAAACGTGTAGCCGCTGCCGCAGGCTGCGATGGGCTGCGCAGCCTTCGGCAGCGGCTACAGGTCATTATTCAACCCTGCGCCTCTGCCTCTTCATGGGCGTGGCGCAGGCGTTCGCGGCTGTTGGTCAGGTGCAGGCGCATGGCGGCGCGGGCGGCATCGGAGTCCTGGCGGGCAATGGCCGCATAGATTTCTTCGTGTTCGCGGCTCAGGCGGCTCATGTAGTGTTGCTGGTCGTCATGGGCCAGGCTCGCCGAGTTCAGACGGGTGCGCGGAATGATGCTGGTGCCCAGGTGATTCATGATGTCAGTGAAGTAGCGGTTGCCGGTCGACAGCGCGATCTGCAAGTGAAACTGGAAGTCCGACGCCACCGCATCGCCGTTACGCGCGGTGTTTTCGTTCAGGGCATCCAGAGCAGCCCGCATCGCGGCCAATTGTTCGGAACTGCGACGTTGTGCCGCCAGACCGGCCGACTCGACTTCCAGGCTGATACGCAATTCCAGAATCGCCAGCACATCACGTAACGTGACCACGGTTGCCGGGTCGATGCGAAAACCGCTCGGGCTCGGGGTGTCCAGCACAAAGGTGCCGATGCCGTGCCGGGTCTCGACTTGCCCCGCCGCCTGCAAACGGGAGATGGCTTCACGCACCACCGTGCGGCTTACGCCATGTGCTTCCATGATCGCGGACTCGGTGGGCAGTTTGTCGCCGCGCTTGAGCAAGCCGTCGCGAATCTGCTCGGACAGCACCGTCACCAACTCCTGCGCGAGGCTGCGGCGTTTGCGAGGAAGGCGGGGAACGTCGGTCGGTTTTTCCATGGTAAACATTGTTCTCGGGTTCAAGGGCACGGACTGCAATACCCGCATCATAGCTCATGCTGGTTGTACGATCACTAATCGACAACGCGATCACCCTCCCCTCATCCCGACGAAACCCTGAATTGTTTACTTAGCCCTGCATTGACAAAGGCTAGGGAAGGTGTAAATAATCCTACAAAGTTGTACGACAACGGATAACAAAACAATAATAACCAGGGAGCTTCTGCATGAACGCATTCACCTGCGCCCCATCCTCTGTCACGCCCCCCAAACACGCCTGTCGAACCCGATCCCCCACGGGTTGATTGCCTGCCTCATTTGCTGAACCACTGTACGCAGCAAATGGCTCACTCGCCACAGCGGCTTGAGCCAGCGCCCTGACACCAGGGCACCACACACCGCCTTCAGTTTACTGACCGCTTATGTCGGTCAAGGAAGGACGGCTTTGTCAAAAATGGGAGCACAACAATAATGAGATCTCAAAACACCCGTTCATTGATTCTTATGGGGCTTGGCAGCATGAGTCTGTCGCTGCCGTTGACGGGCATGGCTGAAGGGTTTGTCGATGACACCAAAGCCACCCTCACGCTGCGCAACGCTTACATCAATCGCAATTACACCAACCCGGACTACCCCAGCAGCCGCGCCCCACAAAGCAAGGCTGAGGAATGGACGCAAAACTTCATTCTGGACGTCAAATCCGGCTTTACCCAAGGCACCGTCGGTTTCGGCGTTGACGTGCTGGGCATGTACTCGCAGAAGCTTGATGGTGGCAAAGGCACCGTCGGCACTCAACTGCTGCCCACCCACAGCGATGGTGAACCGGCTGACAACTTCGGGCGCCTCGGCGTCGCGGCCAAGGCCAAGTTTTCTAACACTGAATTAAAAGTGGGCGAATGGATGCCCGTGCTGCCGATCTTGCGTTCAGACGATGGCCGCTCCCTGCCACAAACCTTCCGTGGCGCACAGATCACCTCCAAGGAAATCGCGGGTCTTAACCTCTACGGCGGCCAGTTCCGCGCCAACAGCCCGCGTAACGATGCGAGCATGGAAGACATGTCGCTCAACGGCAAAGGCGCGTTTACCTCTGACCGTTTCAACTTTGCCGGCGGTGATTACACCTTCAATGAAAAACGCACTCAAGTAGGCGTGTGGTACGCGGAACTGGAAAATATCTATCAGCAACAATTCCTTAACGTGATTCACAGCCAGCCAATTGGCGATGTCACGCTCGGCGCGAACCTGGGTTATTTCTGGGGCAAAGAAGACGGCAGCAAACGAGCCGGCGATCTGGACAACAAAACTGCCTCTGCACTGTTCTCCGCCAAATACAAAGGCAACACGTTGTATGTCGGCTTGCAGAAAGTCAGCGGCGATGATGGCTGGTTCCGCGTCAACGGCACCAGCGGCGGGACCCTAGCCAACGACAGCTACAACTCCAGCTATGACCTGGCCAAAGAACGCTCCTGGCAGCTGCGCCACGACCTGGATTTTGCCGTACTTGGCGTACCTGGCCTGACCATGATGAACCGCTACATCAGCGGCGATAACATCCATACCGCAACCGTCAATAACGGCAAGGAATGGGGCCGCGAATCGGAACTGGCCTACACCGTGCAAAGCGGCACGCTCAAGGATCTGACGGTGCGCTGGCGCAACGCTTCCATTCGTCGCGACTACAGCGCCCACGAGTTTGACGAAAACCGTATCTTCATCAGCTACCCGCTGTCGTTGTTGTAACGCCTGAATTGTGTGGGAGCGAGCTTGCCTCGCGATCTTTTAAAAGATCAAAAGATCGCGAGACAAGCTCGCTCCTACAGGTGATTCCGCCGCAATGATGGCACATCGCTAAAGTTTGCCGAATCGTGCATTGACAACACCCGCCATGCCTGTGAATAATCCGAACCAAGTCATACGACAACAGATGACATTAATAAGAAATGCAGGGACTCTTGATGACAAACACTCGTACTGTCCAAACCCCCTTCAATCGCCTTCTTCTTACCGGTGCCGCGGGTGGTTTGGGGAAGGTGCTGCGCGAAAGCCTCAAGCCTTATGCCAAGGTCCTGCGTCTGTCTGATATCGCGCCAATGGCGCCTGCTGTCGACAACAGCGAAGAAGTTCTGCTGTGCGACCTCGCCGACAAACACGCCGTGCACCAACTGGTCGAAGGCGTAGACGCCATTCTGCATTTCGGCGGTGTCTCGGTAGAGCGTCCCTTTGAAGAAATTCTCGGCCCGAACATCAGCGGCATTTTCCATATTTACGAAGCCGCACGCCGCCATGGCGTGAAGCGTGTCATTTTCGCCAGCTCCAATCATGTGATCGGCTTTTATAAGCAAGATCAAAAGCTAGATGCCCACTCCCTGCGCCGCCCTGATGGCTACTACGGCCTGTCCAAGTCGTACGGCGAAGACATGGCGACCTTCTACTTCGACCGTTATGGCATCGAAACCGTCAGCATCCGCATCGGCTCTTCATTCCCGGAACCGCAAAACCGCCGAATGATGAGCACCTGGCTGAGCTTCGACGACCTCACACAATTGCTCGAACGCTCGCTGTACACACCGAATGTGGGCCACACCGTGGTCTACGGCGCTTCTAACAATGTGGACGTGTGGTGGGACAATCGCTTTGCGGCCCATTTGGGTTTCGAACCCCAGGACACCTCTGAAGTGTTCCGCGCCAAGGTTGAAGCCCAGCCGATGCCCGCGGCCAATGATCCTGCGAGGGTGTATCAAGGCGGTGCGTTTGTTGCCGCCGGTCCGTTTGGCGACGAATAAACGGGCTTCGCATCCCATAAGAACAACAGCCACTGAGATCAAGCCGCATGACTGCCGAACTGATTCTCGATGCACGCAATGCCACCGGCGAGAGCCCGGTCTGGAGTACCGCTGAGCAAGCGCTGTACTGGGTTGATATCCCGGCAAAGCGCCTGCACCGCTGGAATTTGGCCGATGGCCACAGCCAAAGCTGGGAAGCCCCGCAGATGCTCGCGTGCATTGCTCGCAGCGGCGATGGCAACTGGATTGGCGGCATGGAAAGCGGCGTATTCGCCCTCACCCCCCAAACCGATGGCCGCTTGAGTGCCCGACTGCTGAGCAGCGTCGCACACGCACAACCCGGTATGCGTTTCAATGATGGCCGCTGTGATCGTCAGGGACGTTTCTGGGCCGGGACCATGTTTATGGACATGTCGGCAGGGGCGCGGGTGGGCGCGATGTATCGCTACAGCGCTGGCCAGGATGATTGCCTCAAGCCGCAGATCGACGGATTTATCGTGCCTAACGGCCTGGCGTTCAGCCCGGACGGCCGGACGATGTACCTGTCGGACTCGCACCCCGACGAGCAAAAAATCTGGGCCTTTGATTACGACATCGATACGGCCACCCCGCACAACCGCCGCCTGTTTGTCGACATGACGCAACACCCCGGCCGCCCGGATGGCGCCGCTGTCGACGCAGAGGGTTGCTACTGGATTTGCGGCAACGATGCAGGCCAGATCCATCGGTTTACCCCCGATGGCACGCTCGACCGCTCGCTGGCCGTGCCGGTAAAAAAACCGGCGATGTGCGCCTTTGGCGGGCCGCAACTGGACACGCTGTTTGTAACCTCGATTCGCCCTGCGGGCGACATCAGTGACCAACCTTTAGCGGGCGGCGTGTTTGCCCTGAACCCTGGCGTTAAAGGGCTGACGGAGCCCACGTTCAACAGCTGACCGTTTTACCCCTGCTGATCCAAGACCTTTAAATAAAAAAAACAAAATATGGAGTGACCCATGGATTTCAAACGCACCTTACTCATCGCCGCATTGCCGCTGGCTTTCTGCCTCAGCGGCGTAGCCCAGGCAGAAATCAAAATCAAATTCGGCGAAGTTCACCCCGCGGGTTATCCGCCCGTGGTGGCTGAACAAGAGATGGGCAAAAAGCTCCAGGCTCAAAGCAACGGTGATATTTCCTTCAAGATGTTTGCCGGTGGTGTACTGGGTTCCGAGAAAGAAGTGGTCGAGCAGTTGCAGTCGGGCGCCGTGCAGATGACCCGCGTCAGCCTCGGCATCCTCGGCCCTGTAGTACCGGAAACCAACGCATTTAACCTGCCCTTCGTGTTCCGCGATCAGGCGCACATGCGCAAAATCATCGACGGTGAAATCGGCCAGGAGATGCTCGACAAAATCACCAACTCCAACTTCAACATGGTCGCCCTGGCATGGATGGATGGCGGCACCCGCAACCTCTACACCAAAAAACCGGTGCGTCAGTTGGCCGACCTCAAAGGCATGAAGATCCGCGTACAAGGCAACCCGGTGTTTATCGACACCATCAATGACATGGGTGGCAACGGCATTGCCATGGCCACCGGCGAGATTTTCAGCGCCCTGCAAACCGGTGTGATTGACGGCGCCGAAAACAACCCGCCGACCTTCCTTGAGCACAACCACTACCAGAACGCCAAATACTTCACCTGGACCGATCACCTGATCCTGCCGGAACCAATCGTGATCGCCAAAACCACCTGGAACATGCTCAACCCGGAGCAACAGGCACTGGTGCAAAAACTGGCGCGTGAAGCGCAGATAGAAGAGCGCGTGCTCTGGGACAAAAAATCGGACGAGAGCATAACCAAGCTTAAAACCGCTGGCGTGGAGTTCATCACCCTCACCCCAGAACAGAAAAAAGCGTTCTACGACGCCACTCAGCCAGTGCGTGACAAATACGGCGCGAACTACAAAGAGCTGATCTCGCGTATCGAAGCCGTTCAATAAGCCTGTCCGATAACGCCGCGGTGGCGGGCGCGAGCCCGTTTCCGCTGCAGTGGTGAGCCCCATGAAAAATACCGTACTGCGTTTTAACGACTTGCTGTACAGGGTCTGTATCGGGATCGCCGGGTTGTCGGTGCTGACCATGAGCCTGATCATTCCCTGGGGCATCTTTGCCCGTTACGTCTTGGGCTCCGGCTCCAGTTGGCCAGAACCCACCTCAATTTTGCTGATGGTGGTCTTTACCTTCTTCGGCGCTGCCGCCAGTTATCGCGCTGGCGCGCACATGGCGGTGGCGATGGCGGTTGAACGCATGCCTGCACAGGTGCGCAAGCACGTAGCTGTGCTGGTACAAATCCTGATGGTCATCGTCTGCCTGTTTATGACGGTCAAGGGTTTCAAGCTCTGTGCAACCACCTGGAACCAGTTTCTCGGTGAGATGCCGGGCATGCGGGTGGGTATTTCCTATTTGCCCATTCCCTTGGGCGGCCTCATCACTCTGGTCTTCGTCTTGGAAAAACTCTTCCTGGGTGACCAAAGCCATCGCCGAGCCGTGCGGTTCGACATCGTAGAAGCCAGCGAAGAGGCCGTATAAATGGATGCTTTCATATTGTTGGGCAGCTTTATTGCCCTGATTCTGCTCGGTATGCCGGTCGCTTATGCCTTGGGCCTGTCAGCGTTGGTCGGTGCCTGGTGGATCGATATTCCGTTCGATGCCCTGATGATTCAAGTGGCCGGAGGCGTGAACAAGTTCTCGCTGCTGGCGATCCCCTTCTTCGTCCTGGCGGGCGCGATCATGGCCGAGGGCGGCATGTCGCGCAGGCTGGTAGCGTTTGCCGGGGTACTGGTGGGCTTCGTGCGCGGCGGCCTGTCGCTGGTCAACATTGTGGCTTCGACCTTCTTCGGCGCGATTTCCGGCTCGTCGGTGGCGGATACGGCCTCGGTGGGCTCGGTACTGATTCCCGAGATGGAACGGGCTGGCTACCCTCGCGAGTTCTCCACGGCCGTGACTGTCAGCGGCTCGGTACAAGCGCTGCTGACGCCACCCAGCCACAACTCGGTGCTGTACTCACTGGCCGCGGGCGGCACGGTGTCGATCGCCTCACTGTTTATGGCCGGGATCATGCCGGGGCTGCTGCTCAGTGCAGTGCTCATGGGCCTGTGCATGATCTTCGCGCGTAAGCGCAACTACCCCAAAGGCGAAGTGATCCCGCTGAAAAAGGCGCTGAAAATCGCCGGTGAGGCACTCTGGGGCATGATGGCCATGGTCATCATCCTGGGCGGCATCTTGACGGGGGTTTTCACCGCCACCGAATCAGCCGCGATTGCTGTGCTGTGGGCGTTCTTCGTCACCATGTTTATCTACCGCGACTACAAATGGCGCGACCTGCCCAAGCTGATGCACCGGGCCGTGCGCACTATTTCCATCGTGATGATCTTGATCGGTTTTGCCGCCAGCTTCGGTTACATCCTGACGCTGATGGAAATCCCGATGAAAATCACGACTGCGTTTCTGACACTGTCAGATAACCGCTACGTGATCCTGATGTGCATCAACGTGATGTTGCTGCTGCTGGGCACGGTGATGGACATGGCACCGCTGATCTTGATCCTGACCCCGATTCTGCTGCCGGTGATTATTGGCATCGGCGTCGACCCGGTGCACTTCGGCATGATCATGCTGGTGAACCTGGGGATCGGGCTTATAACACCGCCGGTGGGCGCGGTGCTGTTCGTGGGCGCTGCGGTGGGCAAAGTCACTATCGAAAACACCGTTAAAGCCTTGCTGCCGTTCTACCTGGCGTTGTTCGCAGTCTTGATGCTAGTGACCTACGTACCGGCCATCTCGCTGTGGCTGCCAAGCATGGTGTTGTAACCCCCCAAAAATCTGTAGTCGCTGCCGCAGGCTGCGAGCTTTTAAAAGCTCGCAGCCTGCGGCAGCGACTACAGATTGTTCGCCGATACCATCGGTGTTTATCCAGCCAAGGAGGCTGGTTGCTTATGTCTGCTCCTGCACTATTTCCCCGCCATATCGCGGTATTGATTCTGGTGTTGCTGGCCTGTGCATTCGCCGGTAATCACATTGCCGCACGCATTGCCTTCGACCATGACACCGGCCTGTTGCTGGCCATTTTGTGCCGTGCCGGGGTGACGCTGCTGGTGCTGACCAGCCTGGTGTTGTGGCAGCGTGAACGCCCTCGGTTAACCCCTGCCAACTGGCGCTGGCAATTGCTGCTGGGGCTGTTGATCGCCGCGCAGAGTTTCTTTATTTATTCGGCCGTGGCACGCATCCCTGTGGCGCTCGCGCTGCTGATCGGTAACGTGGCGCCGATTCTGTTGGTGTTGTTGACCTGGGCGCTGGGCGGCTCCCCACCCTCGCGACGCGCAGCCATGCTGATGGGGCTGATCATGTGCGGCCTGGTGTTTGCGCTGGACGTGCCCGAACGTCTGTCTAATCAGCACACAAGCGAAGCGCAATGGCTGGAGGGCATTCTGTTCGGCTTTGCCGCCGCGTCCGTGTTTGCCTGTGCGCTGTGGATCACCGATCACAAGCTGTCGAGCCTGCGTGGCACCGTGCGTAGCATGTTGACGATGCTGATTGTGTTCAGCGCTGCCGCGTTGGCCGGGGTCAGTGGCGTATTGCCCGGCGGCGTGTCGCTGCCCAGTTCATCCACCGGCTGGACCGCCCTCGCCTGCCTGGTGGTGCTTTATGGACTAGGATTCTGCCTGCTGTTTATCTGCATGACGCGCTTGAACATGGCCAAAAACGCGCCGGTGATGAACGTGGAGCCAGTGGCGAGCCTGCTGTTCGGCTGGCTGATCCTCGACCAAGTGCTCAGCAGCGGTCAGGTCATCGGCGGTCTGATTGTGGTCGCAGGCATTGTGATGCTGACGTGGCGCCGTGCCGCCGATTAATCGTTCATTGACGTGGGGTAGACAACGATGTCCGTAAACCTGCTGACCCTCGAAGACGGCCTGACCCGCCTGACCCTTGCTCCACACATCGGGGGCAGCATCGCCAGTTGGCAGGTGATTGCCAGTGGCCAACCCTTGCTTCGGGCCAGCGCGGCCCAGGCACTGAGCAGCGGTTCGGCCAATCAACTGGCCTGTTACCCGCTGGTGCCGTGGTCGAACCGGATCGGCGGGGGTGGCTTTGACGGCCCCGACCACTGGTTTGCGCTGGAGCCCAACAACCCCGCCGTGGCTTTGCCAATCCATGGCAGCGCCTGGCAGCAAGCCTGGGATGTGATTGAACACACAGCGCACTGCGCCTGCCTGCAACTCGACAGCCATCACCCTTTCGCCTATCGGGCCACACTGCGTTACACCTTGGAGCGCGGCCAGTTGAGTATTGAGCTGAGCGTGACGCATCAGGACGAGCACGCCGCCTGGCACGGCTTGGGGTTGCATCCTTATTTACCGCGCACGGCCAACACACGTTTACAGGCCAACACCTCGCAGGTTTGGCTCTGCGATGTGCTGGGTTTGCCCACAGAACGTGTGCCGCTGCCGGATGACTGGGACTTTAATCGACTCAACGCCTTGCCCCAAAGACGGCTCGACAACTGCTTTACCGGCTGGGATGGCTGTGCACTGATCAGCCAGCCGGACTTGGGTTATGCATTGGAATGCTTGGCGACCAACAGCCCGTACTGCCTGGTGTATTGCCCGCCCGGTGAAGACTTCTTCTGCTTCGAACCCGTGAGCCACCCGGTCAATGCTCATCATTTGCCAGGGCGGCCGGGCTTGCAGCTCTTGCACAAGGGGCAGTCGGCGAGCTTGAACTTCCACATGCAGTATCGGCCGCTGTAACAAACGCGGGTTTGTAGATCCAGATCAATAAGCCTGCAACTGGGCTCGACTACCATCGCGCCCTTTTGCGAATGACCCGACCATGCCCCTCGTCCCGCCCGAACTCCTCGCCCCTGCTGGCACCCTGAAAAACATGCGCTACGCCTTTGCCTATGGCGCCGATGCCGTCTACGCAGGACAACCGCGCTACAGCTTGCGGGTGCGTAACAACGAGTTTGACCACGACAACCTGGCCATCGGCATCGCGCAGGCTCAGGCCCAAGGCAAACGCTTCTATGTGGTAGTCAACATTGCTCCGCATAACGCCAAGCTGCGCACCTTTCTCAAAGACCTGGCTCCGGTGATTGCCATGGGCCCGGATGCACTGATCATGTCCGACCCAGGGCTGATCATGCTGGTTCGCCAGCACTTCCCGACAATGCCGATTCACTTGTCAGTTCAGGCCAATACCGTGAACTGGGCCAGTGCCGAATTCTGGCGCCAACAAGGCTTGAGCAGGATCATCTTGTCCCGTGAGCTGTCGTTGGAAGAGATCGAAGAAATCCGTGAGCAAGTACCGGGCATGGAACTGGAAATTTTCGTGCATGGCGCACTGTGCATGGCCTACTCCGGCCGTTGCCTGTTATCCGGCTATATGAATAAGCGCGACGCCAACCAGGGCAGTTGCACCAATGCGTGTCGCTGGAAGTACGAGGCAAAACCCGGCACTGAAAACGAACTCGGCAATGTGGTGAAGGTGGTTGAGCCCACGCTTGGCCTGGGCGCGCCGACCGACGAGGTATTCGTGCTGCACGAAGCCAACCGCCCGGACGAACCGATGTCGGCGTACGAAGACGAACACGGCACCTACATCATGAACTCCAAAGACCTGCGCGCTGTTCAGCACGTGGCACGGCTGACTGAAATGGGCGTGCACTCGCTGAAAATCGAAGGCCGGACCAAGTCACACTTTTACTGCGCGCGCGCCACACAGGTGTATCGAAAGGCAATTGATGACGCAGTGGCCGGTCGTGAATTCGACCGCAGCCTGATGAGCGATCTGGAATCACTGGCGCAACGGGGTTACACCGAAGGCTTTTTGCGGCGGCATGTGCATGACGAGTATCAGAACTACTTGCATGGCAGCTCGTTATCGCATCGCCAGCAGTTTGTCGGAGAGCTGACCGGGGAGCGGCGCAAGGGGCTGGCCGAGGTGAAAGTCAAAAACCGTTTTGCGCTGGGCGATCATATGGAATTGATGACCCCGCGCGGCAATTACCACTTTGATCTGGACCAACTGCACAACAGCGCTGGGTTACCGATTCAAGTGGCGCCGGGCGATGGGCACACGGTGTACATGCCGATCCCCGAACAGGTGGATTTGAGCTATGCGCTGCTGATGCGTGATTTGACCGTGAGTGAAACGATTGAGCGTTCGACTTAGAAAATAAATATAAATCCTGTAGGAGCGAGCTTGTCTCGCGATCTTTTTAAGATCAAAAGATCGCGAGACAAGCTCGCTCCTACAAGGGCTGTTCTCTGCGTTAGTCGCGGAACACTTCATCCAACAGGTTGTGCATGGCGGTGAAAGCACGGTGCGCGGTCTTGGCGTCGTACATCATTTTGCCGGGCACGTTGGCGTGCGGGTCGGTGAAAGAATGCACCGCGCCGCCGTAGCTGGTCAGTTGCCAGTCCACGCCCGCTGCGTTCATTTCATCTTCAAACGCTGGCAACTGCTCATGAGGCACCAACGGGTCAGACGCACCGTGCAGCACCAAAACGGAGCCGGTAATGTTTTTGGCGTCTGCCGGGGCAGGCGTATCCAGTGAGCCATGGAAAGACACCACAGCCTTAAGCTCAGCGCCATCACGCGCAAGCTCCAGCGAGCAACACCCACCAAAACAGAAACCAAAGGTCGCCAATTGATTGCTATCGACCTTGGGCTCAGTTTGCTTTTTCAGCGCAGCGTAGGCCGCCTGCATGCGCTTGCGCAGCAAGGCACGGTCATTTTTCAGCGGCATCATGGCATTGGCGGCTTGATCAGCGTTGGTTGGGCGAACGCCTTGGCCGTACAAATCTGCGATCAAGACCACATAGCCCTGCTCGGCCACGGATTTGGCGATTTCCTCGGCACCAGCGCTGATGCCCATCCAGTTCGGCGCCATCAACAAACCCGGCAGCGGATCTTCGCGGCTCGGGTCGTAGGCAAGACGGCCTTCGTACGCTTGGCCATCGATTTGATAAACCACAGAACTGACCGTAATTGATTTCATCAAAAACTCCTGAATTCAAAACAAAAAAAACCCGCCGAAGCGGGTTTTTATAGACGTGTTACACGGACAACTCAACTAACAACTTATTTAGCCGACGGACATACGCTGCAGGGTCTTTCAAGCTGTCACCGGCCGCCAGAGCTGCTTGGTCGAAGAGGATGTGCGACAGGTCGCCGAAACGCTCTTCGCTCTGCTCCGCATCCAGTTTTTCGATCAGCGGGTGAGCCGGGTTGAATTCGAAGATAGGCTTGGAGTCCGGTACTTTCTGGCCGCTGGCTTCCAGGATCTGGCGCATCTGCAGACCCAGGTCTTGCTCACCGATGGCCAAAATGGCCGGCGAGTCGGTCAGGCGGTGCGATACACGCACCTCACTGACGCTTTCGCCCAGCGCGGCTTTGATACGCTCAACCAGACCTTCTTTGGCCTTGGCCACTTCTTCTGCGGCTTTCTTGTCCTCTTCGGAGTCCAGGTTGCCCAGATCGAGGTCACCGCGTGCCACGTCAACAAAGCTCTTGCCGTCGAAATCGCTGAGGTAGCTCATCAGCCACTCGTCGATGCGATCGGTCAGCAACAGCACTTCGATGCCTTTCTTGCGGAAGACTTCCAGGTGCGGGCTGTTTTTGACCTGTGCGTAGGTTTCACCGGTCAGGTAGTAGATCTTGTCCTGACCTTCTTTGGCACGCGCCAGGTACTCGGTCAGCGAAACGTTTTGCTCGCCGTCATTGCCGTGGGTCGATGCAAAACGCAGCAGACCGGCGATTTTTTCTTTGTTGGCGAAATCTTCAGCCGGGCCTTCTTTCATCACCTGACCGAAGTTTTTCCAGAAGCCCTGGTATTTCTCAGGCTCGTTCTTCGCCAGTTTTTCCAGCATGTCGAGTACGCGCTTGGTCAGCGCCGACTTCATGGAATCGATGATCGGGTCTTTCTGCAGAATTTCACGCGACACGTTCAGCGACAGGTCATTGGAGTCGACCACGCCTTTGATGAAGCGCAGGTACAGCGGCAGGAACGACTCAGCCTGATCCATCACAAACACACGTTGCACGTACAGCTTCAGGCCTTTTGGCGCTTCACGCTGGTACAGGTCGAACGGTGCACGTGCCGGAACATAGAGCAGCGAGCTGTATTCAAGCTTGCCTTCAACCTTGTTGTGGCTCCAGGCCAGCGGGTTTTCAAAGTCGTGGGCGATGTGCTTGTAGAACTCCTGATATTCCTCGTCTTTCACGTCAGTGCGAGGACGGGTCCACAGGGCGCTGGCGCGGTTAACGGTTTCCCATTCCTGCGCAGGGGCTTCTTCACCTTCGGCAACAGCCTGCTCTTTCGGCAACTCGATCGGCAAAGCGATGTGATCGGAATACTTTTTAATGATGTTGCGCAGGCGCCAGCCGTCAGCGAACTCGTCGTCGCCGGACTTGAGGTGCAGAACAATGGTGGTACCGCGCGTGGCTTTTTCGACGTTCTCGACTTCAAAATCGCCTTCGCCTTTGGAAGACCAGTGCACGCCTTCGCTCGCTGGCGTACCGGCACGACGGCTGTAGACGTCAACTTTGTCGGCAACGATGAAGGCCGAGTAGAAGCCCACGCCAAACTGGCCGATCAGGTTCGAATCTTTCTTCTGATCGCCCGAGAGATTTTTCATGAAGTCGGCAGTGCCGGATTTGGCAATCGTCCCCAGGTGGGCGATCACGTCATCACGGTTCATACCGATGCCGTTGTCTTCGAGGGTGACGGTCTTGGCGTCCTTGTCGAAGCTCACACGGATTTTAAGTTCGTCGCCGCCTTCCAGAAGTTCTGGTTTGGACAGCGCTTCAAAACGTAATTTATCGACAGCATCAGAGGCGTTCGAGATCAACTCGCGAAGGAAGATTTCCTTGTTGGAGTACAGCGAATGGATCATGAGGTGCAAGAGTTGCTTGACCTCGGTCTGGAAGCCCAGGGTTTCCTTTTGAGTTTCCACGCTCATTGTTATCAAACTCCGAATTAGATGGCATGAGCCACGCCCAAGAGGGTTGGCGGCGGGATGTGATGAAAGTTGGGGCCTGAACTCGGGATTTCAAGGCCTGATACTTTTTACCAATTGATTCTGTGCGGGCGGCACTACTTATATATCTGCATGACAAAGGAACTTAACTCGCGCGGACAAGCTCAAACGCCCCGTAGAGACACTCATAAGGAGAAACACCCGATGCGTAATACTTTTGCTGTTGCCTTGATGCTTGCCGCCACTCTGGGCCTTGCTGCTTGCGATAAAAAATCCGAAGACAAAGCTCAAGACGCTAATCAGCACGCTGAGCAAGCTCAACAAAAAATGTCTGAAGCTCAAGACAAAGTGAACGATGCAGCCAAAGAGAACGCCGAAGCGGCTAAAGCTCAGGCTGAATCGAATGAAGCGGCGGCTAAAGAAGCCGGTCAAGCTGCCCCAGCAGCGACTGAGCCAACGCCAGAGAACAAGTAATTTACTGTTCTGTAGAGCCCGCGATGTAAAGCATTCGCCCATAAAAAATGCCCTGTCTCTCATCGAGCCAGGGCATTTTTTTATGGACTCAGTGCGCGCTTTTGGCGAGCACGGTCTTTATGCGATTGCTTCTTGACGCTTACCCAGCATGAGGTCGCAGATGAAAGCCGCGACCAGCACAACGAGCGACGGCACCAACCAGGCCAGACCTTGCTCGCTGAACGGCATGTGAGTCAGCCAGTGCGGCAGGCTATCGGCAAGGCCAGCGCCTTTAAGGGCATCAACCGTACCGAAGATCAACGACACCAGCATTACCGGGCCTACGATGCGCGTCTGCACATTCCACCAGCCTTTGCAGAAGCTCAAGGCCACCAGCACGATGCACGGCGGATAGATCGCGGTCAGCAGCGGGATGGAGAACGCAATCAGCTTGGTCAAGCCAAGGTTCGACACCACCAGCGAGAACACAGCAAGGATAATCACCAGCGCCTTGTAGGACAGCGGCAAGACTTTGCTGAAGTATTCTGCGCACGCACAGGTCAGGCCTACCGCCGTTACCAGGCAAGCCAAGGCAATCAGCACGGCCAGGAAACCACTGCCGAGCGAGCCAAAGGTGTGCTGAACATAGGCGTGCAACACGGCCGCGCCGTTGGTTGCACCGGCGGCCACTTCATGGCTGCCCGAACCCAGGCGGAACAGACTGACATACACCAGGGCCAGGCCCACGCCGGCGATCAGGCCGGCAATGATCGCGTAGCGGGTGATCAACTTCGGTGACTCAACGCCACGGGAGCGGATCGCGTTCACGATCACGATGCCAAACACCAATGCGCCCAAAGTATCCATGGTCAGGTAACCATTGATGAACCCTTGCGAGAACGGCGATGCCACGTATTCAGGGGTCGCTACGCCGATATCACCGGCAGGCAAGGCGAATGCCGCGATACCGAGAATCGCCAGAGCGATGATTTTAAGCGGCGCCAGGAAACGCCCGACGGTGTCCAGCAAGCGGCCCGGATACAGCGAAACAAAGAACACGATCAGGAAGTACACCGAACTGTACAAGAACAGCGCCAGCGGGCTTTCGCCGGTCAGCGGGGCCAGCCCCACTTCAAACGACACAGTCGCTGTCCGCGGGGTGGCGAACAGAGGGCCAACGGCCAGGTAGGCCACAGCCGCCAACAAGCCGCCTGCAACTTTACCGATCGGGCTGCTCAGTGCATCCATACCGCCGCCGACTTTCGCCAAGGCAACAACAGTGACAACCGGTAGGCCCACAGCCGTAATCAAAAAGCCCAGCGCAGCGATCCAGACATTGGGGCCGGATTGCAAACCAACGATTGGCGGAAAAATGATATTGCCAGCCCCAACGAACAGGGCAAAGGTCATAAACCCAAGTGCCAGAATGTCCTGGCCTTTCAAAACTTTCATTACGGAAATACCACACTATTAAATCGGGATTTAGAGGGGAATTTCCCGTGCGGATATGGGAAATGTTGTCGGTCTGAATAAGTCCGACCCGTCTAGCGCGTGGCTTCCTTGTGGGACGCACACGCAGAAAAGCAGAATGGCGGCAAGATTACCGAGTTTTTAAGATAAGCGCACTGTTACAGGGCGGTCTGTCCGATGAACGAACGCAGTTGTCGCGTGGATGACATCGAAAAATGCTTTGGTGTGATTTTCCTACATTGGTCTTCCCAAATTAATGTAGGAGTTGGCGATCCCAAAACGCACAAAGGCCACCCGAAGGTGGCCTTTGTCTGGTGTAGCGATCAGTTAAGCGCGAGGCTTACTTGATTGCCCAGCCAGTCAGCTCGGACAGAGCCTTGCCGATGTCTGCCAGCGAACGCACGGTTTTAACGCCTGCGTCTTCCAGAGCAGCAAACTTCTCGTCTGCAGTGCCCTTGCCGCCAGAGATGATTGCGCCCGCATGGCCCATGCGCTTGCCAGCAGGGGCAGTCACACCAGCGATGTAGGAAACAACTGGCTTAGTCACGTGTGCCTTGATATAGGCAGCCGCTTCTTCTTCAGCCGAACCGCCGATCTCACCGATCATGACGATCGCTTCGGTCTTCGGGTCTTCCTGGAACAACTTCAGGATGTCGATGAAGTTAGAACCCGGGATCGGGTCACCACCGATACCTACGCACGTCGACTGACCGAAACCAGCATCAGTAGTCTGCTTGACCGCTTCGTAAGTCAGGGTGCCGGAACGCGACACGATGCCTACTTTGCCTGGCAAGTGAATGTGACCTGGCATGATGCCGATCTTGCATTCGCCTGGGGTGATAACGCCTGGGCAGTTAGGGCCGATCAGGGTAACACCCAGCTCGTCGCACTTAACTTTAGCGTCCAGCATGTCCAGGGTAGGAATGCCTTCAGTGATGCAAACGATCAGCTTGATGCCGCCGAACGCTGCTTCAAGGATGGAGTCCTTGCAGAAAGGAGCCGGTACGTAGATAACGCTGGCAGTTGCGCCAGTGGCCGCTACGGCTTCTTTTACAGTGTTGAAAACAGGCAGGTCCAGGTGAGTGGTGCCGCCTTTGCCCGGAGTCACGCCACCGACCATCTTGGTGCCGTATTCAATGGCTTGCTGGGTGTGGAAGCTGCCCTGCGAGCCAGTGATGCCTTGGCAGATAACTTTGGTGTCTTTATTGATCAGGACGCTCATTACTTGCCCTCCGCAGCTTTAACTACTTGTTGAGCAGCGTCGGTCAAGCTGGTAGCAGCGATGATGTTCAAGCCGCTTTCTGCCAGTACTTTAGCGCCCAGTTCAGCGTTGTTGCCTTCAAGGCGCACAACCACCGGGATTTTAACGCCGACTTCTTTCACTGCACCGATGATGCCTTCGGCAATCATGTCGCAACGAACGATGCCGCCGAAGATGTTGACCAATACTGCAGCGACATTGCTGTCGGACAGGATGATCTTGAACGCTTCGGTAACGCGTTCTTTGGTAGCACCGCCGCCAACGTCGAGGAAGTTGGCTGGCTTGCCGCCATGCAGGTTAACGATGTCCATGGTGCCCATGGCCAGACCAGCGCCGTTCACCATGCAGCCGATGTTGCCTTCCAGGGCTACGTAGTTCAGTTCGAACTTGGCAGCGTGCGCTTCGCGCGGATCGTCTTGCGACGGATCGTGGAAAGTTTTCAGCTTAGGCTGACGGTACATGGCGTTTGCGTCGATGTTGATTTTCGCATCGAGGCAGTGCAGATCGCCGTCAGTCTTGATAACCAGCGGGTTTACTTCCAGCAGGGCCAGATCGTGGTCCTGGAACAGTTTGGCCAGACCAACGAAGATCTTGGCGAACTGGGAAACTTGCTTGCCTTCCAGACCCAGCTGGAAAGCCAACTCGCGACCCTGGAATGGCTGAGCGCCAACCAGTGGATCGATCGTTGCTTTCAGAATTTTTTCTGGTGTGTCGTGTGCGATCTTCTCGATGTCCACGCCACCTTCGGTGGAAGCCATGAACACGATACGACGGCTTGAACGGTCAACGACAGCGCCCAGGTACAGCTCTTTAGCGATATCAGTGCACGATTCAACCAGGATCTTGGTGACCGGCTGACCATTGGCATCAGTCTGGTAAGTCACCAGACGCTTGCCCAACCACTGTTGTGCAAATGCTTTAGCGTCTTCTTTGCTGCGAACCAGCTTAACGCCGCCCGCTTTACCGCGACCGCCTGCGTGAACCTGGGCTTTTACAACCCATTCGGTCCCGCCGATTTTGTCGCAAGCTTCTGCCGCCGCTTCCGGGGTATCTACTGCATAACCCTTGGATACTGGCAGGCCGTACTCAGCGAACAGCTGCTTACCCTGATACTCGTGAAGATTCATGCTTTTTACCGTCTTCGTTAGGTACTGCGCATTCGGCGCTGCACTTTAATTAGTGCCGCACCACCTGTGACTGCTGCTTGTGCTGCTTTGACAAACCCGATTCGCGCAGAGCGTGAATCGGGCATGGTTCAAACAAGACAAGACTGCGTCCGGCGGAAGTTCCGCGGTGAGGCTTGCTAGCAAGGCTCACGACGGGCAAACCGCCGTGGTTTCTTATTGTCTGGTCTTAACGTTTCTTACGGTTGGCGATGTGAATGGCGCCGCCATTCACTGCCAGCGCTGCTTCGTGCAACGCTTCGGACAGGGTTGGATGGGAGAAAACCATCATGCCCAGATCCTCGGCACTGGTGCCGAATTCCATACCGATTGCGCCTTGCTGTACCAGCTCTGCTGCGCTCGGGCCAATCACGTGGACGCCCAATACGCGGTCAGTTTTGGCATCAGCAATGACTTTTACAAAGCCACCGGTGTCGTTTGCTGCCATGGCACGGCCACTGGCTGCGAACGGGAAGGTGCCGACGTTAACTTCAACGCCTTCAGCTTTCAAGACCTGTTCGGTTTTACCGACCCACGCGATCTCCGGGTGAGTGTAAATAACCGATGGAATCAGGTCGTAGTTCATCTCGGTCTTGTGACCTTTGATGCGCTCAACAACCATGATGCCTTCTTCGGAAGCCTTGTGCGCCAGCATCATGCCACGAACCACGTCACCGATAGCGTAAACGCCCGGTACGCTGGTCGCGCAATGATCGTCAACAAACACGAAACCGCGCTCGTCGATGGTCACGCCGCTGTCAGCTGCCAGCAGTTCGGTGGTCACTGGACGACGGCCGACCGCAACGATCAGCTTGTCGAAAGTGATGGTCTGTTCGCCGTTGGCGTCGGTGTAGGTCACAACGACTTCTTCGCCGTTCACCTTGGAGCCGGTCACGCGAGCGCCCAGCTTGATGTCCAGACCTTGTTTGGTCAGGGTTTTGTAGGCTTCTTTGGACACGGCAGCGTCAGCCGCCATCAGGAACGTGTCCAGCGCTTCCAGAACCGTTACCTGAGCGCCCAGACGGGACCATACCGAACCCAGTTCCAGACCGATCACGCCAGCGCCGATAACGCCCAGACGCTTAGGTACAGACTGGAATTCCAGTGCGCCGGTCGAATCAACGATCACGTTGTTATCAACTGGAGCCGGTGGAATGTCGATTGGACGCGAACCGGAAGCCAGAATCACGTTCTCGGCTTCGATGATTTCAACGCTGCCGTCTGGCTTGGTCAGTTCAACACGCTTGCCGGCCAGCAGTTTGCCGTGGCCTTGCAGGGAAGTAACGCCGTTAGCCTTGAACAGGGTAGCAACACCGGAGGTCAGGCCTTTAACGATGTTGGCTTTACGGCCAACCATCGCTGGCACGTCCATGTTCACTTCACCGGTGGTGATGCCGTGGATAGCGAACGCATCCTTGGCTTCGTGATACTTCCAGGAGCTGTCCAGCAGCGCCTTGGATGGAATGCAACCAACGTTCAGGCAAGTACCGCCCAATGCCAGTTTGCCTTCCTTGTCGGTGTATTTTTCGATGCAAGCAGTGGAAAGACCCAGTTGCGCGGCCTTGATGGCAGCAACGTAGCCGCCAGGGCCGGCACCAATCACTACAACGTCAAATTTCTGAGACATGGGGAAAGAATCCTCTTTAGCTACAAGCTTTGAGCAGCAAGCTGCAAGTTAAAAGCAAAACCACATCAATGGCAGTGTTCAACTCACAGCTTGTCGCTGTTTCCTATGAAGTGAGTCTCAAGTCAAGCTGCTGTAACTTGCAGCTTGTCGCCTGAAACTCGCAGCTGCCTCTCTTAAATATCCAGAAGCAAGCGTGCTGGGTCTTCCAGCAGGTTTTTGATTGCGACCAGGAAACTTACAGCTTCTTTGCCGTCGATCAAGCGGTGATCGTAAGACAGAGCCAAATACATCATCGGACGGATTACTACCTGACCGTTGACTGCCATTGGACGCTGAAGGATGTTGTGCATGCCCAGGATCGCGGCTTGCGGCGGGTTAACGATCGGGGTCGACATCATCGAACCGAAAGTACCACCGTTGGTGATGGTGAACGTGCCGCCGGTCATTTCGTCGATCGACAGTTTGCCGTCACGGGCTTTCTTGCCGTAGGCAGCGATGCCGCCTTCGATTTCAGCCAGGCTCATCAGCTCTGCGTTACGCAGGACTGGAACCACCAGGCCACGGTCGCTGGACACTGCAACACCGATGTCAGCGTAGCCGTGGTAAACGATGTCAGTGCCGTCGATCGACGCGTTCACAGCCGGGAAGCGCTTCAGCGATTCAGTTGCAGCTTTAACGAAGAACGACATGAAGCCCAGGCGTACGCCGTTGTGGGACTTCTCGAACAGATCCTTGTACTTCGAACGCAGTGCCATGATTTCGGTCATGTCAACTTCGTTGAAGGTCGTCAGCATCGCCATGTTCGACTGAGCTTCTACCAGACGCTTGGCCACAGTAGCGCGAACGCGGGTCATCGGAACGCGTTTTTCAACACGGTCGCCAGCAGCGAACACCGGTGCCGCTGCGGCAGGAGCAGCAGGCTTGGCAGGTGCAGCAGCCGGAGCGGCTTTCTTGGCAGCAACAGCCGCTACCACGTCTTCTTTGGTGACACGACCGCCTTTGCCAGTGCCGGCAACGGAAGCGATGTTGATGCCGTTTTCTTCAGCGATCTTGCGAGCAGCAGGCGCTGCCACCGGATCGTCTTCGCCATCAGCAGTCGGGGCAGCAGCTTGAGCAACCGGTGCAGCAGCGGCGGCCGGAGCGGCAGCAGCGCCGCCTTCAACGATGGAGCCCAGGACTTCGTCAGACAGAACGGTGTCGCCTTCGTTCTTGACGATAGCGCCCAGCACGCCGTCAGCAGTTGCCAGAACTTCCAGCACGACTTTGTCGGTTTCGATATCAACGATCAGGTCGTCACGCTTTACAGCGTCGCCTGGTTGCTTGTGCCAGGTGGCAACGGTGCCATCGGCAACCGACTCCGGAAATGTTGGGGCTTTGATCTCGATAGCCATGTTCTTTGGTTCCTTAAATTCGGTTTCAGTGCGCGAAGGCGTTAAACAGTGAACGCGTCTTGCAACAGTTTGGCCTGTTGCTCGGCGTGCATCGATGCGTAACCACAAGCAGGTGCAGCAGAAGCGTCACGGCCCGCGTACTCAAGTACGAGAGATTTATCGTGACCGCCAATGATGCGGCGCATGTGATGCTGGCTGCAGTACCAGGCACCCTGGTTCATCGGCTCTTCCTGACACCAGACAATGTGTTTGGCGTTTTTGTACGGGGCCAGGACTTCAATCAAGTCGTCCTCAGGGAATGGGTACAGCTGCTCAAGACGCACGATGGCGATGTCATCACGACCTTCGGCACGGCGTTTTTCCAACAGGTCGTAGTAGACCTTGCCGCTACACAGCACGATACGACCGACGTTGGCCGGATCTTGTGCATCGATTTCTGGAATAACGGTCTGGAACGAACCTTCGGCCAGATCTTCCAGTGTCGAGATTGCCAATTTGTGACGCAGCAACGACTTCGGTGTCAGAACTACCAGCGGCTTGCGCAGCGGGCGGATGACCTGACGGCGCAGCAGGTGGTAGATCTGCGCTGGCGTGGTAGGCACGCACACCTGAATGTTGTGCTCGGCGCACAGTTGCAGGTAACGCTCAAGACGTGCAGAGGAGTGCTCTGGGCCCTGACCTTCGTAGCCGTGTGGCAACAGCATGGTCAGACCGCACAGACGGCCCCACTTGTGCTCGCCGCTGGTGATGAACTGGTCGATAACAACCTGAGCACCGTTGGCGAAGTCGCCGAACTGGGCTTCCCAGATAACCAGCGCGTTTGGCGTGGTTGTCGAGTAGCCATATTCAAACGCCAATACCGCTTCTTCGGACAGCAGCGAGTCGTACAGGTCAAAGCGAGGCTGACCTTCGTACAAGTGCTGCAGCGGAATGTAGGTGCTGGCATCTTTCTGGTTGTGCAACACAGCGTGACGGTGCGAGAACGTACCGCGGCCGATGTCTTGACCGGTCATGCGAATCGGGTGACCTTCGAATGCTAGGGTCGCGTATGCCATGGTTTCGGCATAACCCCAGTTGATCGGCAGGCCGCCGGCTTGCATTTTTTGACGGTCTTCGTAGATCTTCGACACCTGGCGCTGCATGACGAAGCCTTCTGGAATTTCCAGCAGCTTGGCCGACAGTTCTTGCAGGGTCTTGAGATCGAAACGCGTGTCGTGGCGCGCAGTCCAGGCGTGGCCCAGGTACGGACGCCAGTCAACGAACAGTTCTTTGTTCGGCTCTTTGACCAGACTTTTCACAACATGCAGACCGTTGTCCAGCGCGTTGCGGTATTCGTCGATCTTGGCCTGAACGCGATCTGCGTCAACCACGCTTTCGTGTGTCAGACGCTCGGCATACAGCTCACGGGTGGTGCGCTGTTTGGCGATTTGCTGATACATCAACGGCTGAGTACCGTTTGGCTCGTCGGCCTCGTTGTGACCGCGACGGCGGTAGCAGAACAGGTCGATCACGACGTCACGCTTGAACTGCATGCGGTAGTCGATAGCCAACTGGGTCACGAACAATACGGCTTCCGGATCATCACCATTTACATGGAGGATCGGCGCCTGGATCATTTTCGCGACGTCGGTGCAGTACTCGGTCGAACGGGAGTCTTCCGGATTGCTGATGGTGAAGCCAACCTGGTTGTTGATCACCAGGTGAACGGTACCGCCAGTCTTGAAGCCGCGTGTTTGCGACATCTGGAAGGTTTCCATGACCACGCCCTGACCTGCGAATGCAGCGTCACCGTGGATGGAAATAGGCAGCACTTTTTCGCCAGTGGTGTCGTTACGACGGTCTTGGCGGGCACGTACCGAACCTTCAACCACTGGAGAAACGATTTCCAGGTGGGAAGGGTTAAACGCCATCGCCAGGTGAACTTCGCCACCCGAGGTCATGACGTTGGAGGAGAAGCCCTGGTGGTATTTAACGTCACCGGAACCCAGCTCGATCTTCTTCTTGCCTTCGAACTCGTCGAACAGGTCGCGCGGGTTTTTACCGAAGGTGTTGACCAGTACGTTCAGACGACCACGGTGGGCCATGCCGATAACGATTTCTTTGGTGCCGTAGTTGCCCGAACGCTGGATCAGCTCGTCCAGCAAAGGAATCAGGCTCTCGCCGCCTTCCAGGCCGAAACGTTTAGTGCCCGGGTACTTGGTGCCCAAGTACTTTTCCAGACCTTCAGCCGCAGTCACGCGCTCAAGCAGATGGCTCTTGATGTCAGCTGAGTAGGTCGGACGGCCACGTACGCTTTCGAGACGCTGTTCAAACCAGTGGCGTTGCTCGGAATCGACGATGTGCGTGAACTCGGCGCCAATGGTGCGGCAATATGTCTGCTGCAACGCTTCGAGAATTTCGCGTAGGCTCGCTTCCTCTTTGCCGATATACAGGTCGCCGGCACGGAAGGTCGTATCAAGATCGGCATTGGTCAAGCCGTAATGATTGATCGACAGGTCTGCAGGTGCAGGACGCTGCCACAGCCCCAGCGGATCAAGCTGGGCTGCCTGGTGGCCGCGCATCCGATAGGCCTGGATCAATCGCAGCACTTCAACCTGCTTCTTCTCGTGCTCACTGCTCACGCTCCCGGCAGATACCGGTTGAGCACGGCGCTGGTTCTTTGCCAGCAGCACGAAATGGTCGCGGATTGTGGAGTGCGAAACATCGTTGGCAGAGTTGCCGTCAGTAGGCAACGTCTGAAATTTGGTGCGCCATTCTTCTGGCACAGCGTTAGGGTCGTGCAGGTAGAGCTCATAGAGCTCTTCCACATAGGCAGCGTTACCACCTGAAAGATAGCCGCTGTTCCACATGCGCTGCATCACGCTTTCTTGCATGCTTGGTCACCCTCGGTTAGGGGACACCATCGGCGAAAACACCACAGCACACTTGAGAAAGTCCGAATACAGCGACTAAAACAAGCCACTTAGGATCACGCTGATAGTCCGGGTACCAGCCCGGATGCCCCTGCTGGTCTCATTTCTTCAAAATAAGAGCCGCAACTTTGTGAGCTGCTGCTCAGGTTATAACTACGGCGCCGGTTGAAGCCTGCGCCGTAGCATCTACGGGTATAGCGGTGTTGCGTTACAGCTTTGAATCACACGCCGCTTTGCAGCAGCATGCTACGCACGTGACCGATGGCCTTAGTCGGGTTCAGGCCCTTCGGACACACGTTGACGCAGTTCATGATCCCGCGGCAGCGGAATACGCTGAACGGGTCATCCAGTGAAGCCAGACGCTCGCTGGTCTTGGTGTCACGGCTGTCAGCCAGGAAACGATAGGCTTGCAGCAGCGCAGCAGGGCCCAGGAACTTGTCCGGGTTCCACCAGAAGGACGGACACGAAGTCGAGCAGCACGCGCACAGGATGCACTCGTACAGACCGTCGAGCTTTTCACGCTCTTCTGGCGATTGCAGACGCTCAATGGCCGGAGCCGGCGTATCGTTCTGCAGGAACGGCTTCACCTTCTCGTATTGCTTGTAGAAGATGCTCATATCGACGACCAGGTCACGGATAACCGGCAAACCTGGCAGAGGACGAACGATCAACTTGTTACCTTTTACAACGGAGGACAGCGGCGTTACGCACGCCAGGCCGTTCTTACCGTTGATGTTCATGCCGTCGGAGCCGCAAACGCCCTCACGGCAAGAGCGACGATAGGAGAAACCTTCGTCCTGCTCTTTGATCAGGGCCAGTACGTCCAGCACCATCAGGTCTTTACCGTGGGTATTAACCTGAAACTCTTGCATGAACGGCGCGGAGTCTTGATCCGGGTTGTAGCGATAAACACTGACTTTCAACATATCGGCCACCCTTAGTAAGTCCGAATCATAGGTTCAAAGGTCGGAACGGTTTTCGGCGAGAAGTTCACCGCACGCTTGGCTACGCGCTTGTCACCCGGGAAGTACAGGGTGTGGCACAGCCAGTTAACGTCGTCACGATCTTCGAAGTCTTCACGGGCGTGAGCACCGCGCGATTCTTTACGAACTTCAGCAGCGATTGCAGTCGCTTCAGCCACTTCGAGCAGGTTTTGCAGCTCAAGGGCTTCGATACGGGCCGTGTTGAATGCCTGGCTCTTATCGTTGATTTTCACGTTAGCGATACGCTTGCGCAGATCAGCCAGCTGGGCAATGCCCTTCTGCATGTATTCGCCAGTACGGAATACACCGAAGTAGTTCTGCATGCAGCTTTGCAGCTCTTTACGCAGGGTTGCTACGTCTTCGCCATCTGTACGCGAGTTCAGGCCATCCAGACGCGCCAGAGCAGCGTCGATGTCGGATTGACGTGGACGCGCGTAATCAACGCCTTCTTTCAGGGTCTGCTCAAGGAACAGGCCGGCTGCACGGCCGAATACCACCAGGTCGAGCAACGAGTTGCCGCCCAGACGGTTGGCACCGTGAACCGATACGCACGCCACTTCTCCTACTGCGAACAGGCCAGGGATGATCTGGTCGTTGCCGTCGGCGTCCTGAGTGATTGCCTGGCCATGAATGTTGGTGGCAACGCCGCCCAT
Source organism: Pseudomonas sp. CCC3.1 (assembly GCF_034347405.1). Taxonomy (NCBI): domain Bacteria; kingdom Pseudomonadati; phylum Pseudomonadota; class Gammaproteobacteria; order Pseudomonadales; family Pseudomonadaceae; genus Pseudomonas; species Pseudomonas sp. CCC3.1. The sequence goes on along the minus strand of NZ_CP133778.1, from coordinate 1,253,306 downwards.
CATATAGTGGCAAGTTGGAACAACCGGGATCGGCGCCAAGGCCGGATCGACGTGAGCGAAGGTCTTGGACAGCTCCATGATGCCTGGCAGACGGCTGTGCAGAACTTCTTCACCCAGGTGATCAAGTTTCAGCATTACGTGGTCGCCATCTGGACCGCAACCGTTGCCCGCGATGATTTCTTTAACCATCGAGCGCGCAACAACGTCACGACCCGCAAGGTCTTTGGCGTTCGGAGCGTAACGCTCCATGAAACGCTCGCCGTGCTTGTTGATCAGGTATCCACCTTCACCACGGCAACCTTCAGTAACCAGTACACCGGCGCCGGCAATACCGGTTGGGTGGAACTGCCACATTTCGATGTCTTGCACCGGTACGCCTGCACGCAGGGCCATGCCGATACCGTCACCGGTGTTGATCAGGGCGTTGGTCGTCGAGGAGTAGATACGGCCTGCACCGCCAGTCGCCAATACGGTGGCGTTAGCACGAACGTACGAAGTCTCGCCGGTTTCGATGCAGATAACGATCATGCCGACGAAATCGCCCGCTTCGTTCTTCACCAGATCGACGCCGTAGTATTCGTTGAGGAATACAGTGCCCGCCTTGAGGTTAGCCTGGTACAGGGTGTGCAGCAGTGCGTGACCGGTACGGTCAGCAGCAGCGCAAGTACGCGCAGCCTGGCCACCTTTACCAAAGTCCTTGGACTGACCGCCGAAAGGACGCTGGTAGATACGGCCTTGCTCGGTACGGGAGAACGGCAGACCCATGTGCTCAAGTTCAAACACGGCTTCCGGGCCTACGGAACACATGTATTCGATAGCGTCCTGGTCACCGATATAGTCGGAACCCTTGACGGTATCGTACATGTGCCAGCGCCAGTCATCGTTTGGATCCGCGGACGCGATCGCGCAGGTGATACCACCCTGAGCCGATACGGTGTGGGAACGAGTCGGGAAAACCTTGGTGATTACGGCAGTCTTGTGACCGCCCTGAGCCAGCTGCAGCGCAGCGCGCATGCCAGCACCGCCGCCGCCAATGATAATGGCGTCGAACGAAAGTGTATTAACTGTGTTAGCCATGAATCAGATACCCCAAAGAATCTGCACACCCCAGACGAAGTAAGCGAACATTGCAACGCCGCAGACTGCCTGGAAGAGGAAACGTACTGCTGTCGCGGACTTGCCCAGCGCCATTGGCGTCAGGTAGTCAGTCGCGATGGTCCACATGCCGACCCAGGCGTGAGCGCCCAGAGCAACCAGGGCCAGCAGGCTGAAGATACGCATCCAGTTGCTTGCGAACAGTTCGTGCCATTGGGCGTAGCCAATGCCAGGGTTCGCAACGAGGTATCCGATCAGGAAAATGAAGTAAGCCGCTAGAACGACCGCAGAGACACGTTGTGCCATCCAGTCATAGAGGCCCGAACGCGACAGGTTCGTAACGCTGGTTACCATATCCAAACTCCCGCCAGAACAATCATCACCACAGAAATGACGATTACGATTTTTGAGCCCAGCTTGCCGCCTTCCAGCGTCTCACCGATGCCCATATCCATGATCAAGTGGCGCACACCGGCAACCAAGTGATACAGCAAGGCAGATAGCAGGCCCCATGCAATGAATTTGGCCAGCGGGCTGGTCAAGCATGCCTTCACCTCAGCAAAACCTTCTTCTGAACCCAGGGATTTGCTCAATGCATAAAGCATGAAGCCCAGGCCGAGAAAAAGAATGATGCCCGATACGCGGTGCAGAAACGACGTAACGCCGGTGATGGGGAGTTTGATGGTCCTTAGGTCTAGGTTTACAGGTCGTTGGCTATTCACGGCTTTTTTCACACTGAAGAGCCCCTAACAATCAGGGCAAGTTTGTTGGGATGCGCACTGGTCAGGTACCCACCACCCGGGAGTGACGACCCCCATCTAAACAGGCCCAAAAGCCTCTGGCGGTCGGCTGCCGAGTATAGACAGTTAGGTTACTAATGACAACGCAATCACCTCCCCCCTAATAGCTCATTGCGCTTGCGCTATAAAAGGCGTAAATGGCAGGGATAATCGCCCAAAATGACTCCCCAAAGCCTTGTACAGCAAGACTTTAGGCAAATTGACATTCAAATTTATCTCACTATAGTGGTGCGGGCCCTGCGTGGGGGGTCTGTCTGATGATTTCAAGCATAAATAGGAGGCCACATGGCTGACAAAAAAGCGCAGTTGATCATCGAGGGCGCAGCCCCCGTCGAGCTGCCCATTTTAACTGGCACCGTTGGTCCCGATGTAATCGATGTGCGAGGCCTGACGGCCACGGGCCGGTTCACATTTGACCCTGGTTTCATGTCGACCGCGTCCTGCGAGTCGAAGATCACCTATATTGATGGTGACAACGGGATCCTGCTGCATCGCGGCTACCCGATCGAACAACTGGCTGAACACTCTGACTACCTCGAAACTGCCTACCTGCTGCTGAATGGCGAACTGCCGACCGTAGAACAGAAGGCTCAGTTTGTCAGCACCGTAAAAAACCACACCATGGTTCACGAACAGTTGAAGACGTTCTTCAACGGCTTCCGTCGTGACGCCCACCCGATGGCGGTCATGTGCGGTGTAGTTGGCGCACTCTCGGCCTTCTACCACGACTCCCTGGACATCAATAACCCGCAGCATCGCGAAATTTCCGCGATCCGTCTGGTTGCCAAGATGCCAACCCTGGCGGCAATGGTTTACAAGTACTCCATGGGGCAACCCATGATGTACCCGCGTAACGACCTGAGCTACGCCGAAAACTTCCTGCACATGATGTTCAACACACCGTGCGAGATCAAACCGATCAGCCCGGTGCTGGCCAAGGCCATGGATAAGATCTTTATCCTGCACGCCGACCACGAACAGAATGCCTCGACGTCCACTGTACGTCTGGCAGGTTCTTCGGGGGCCAACCCGTTCGCCTGTATCGCTGCGGGCATCGCGGCACTGTGGGGCCCTGCTCACGGCGGCGCCAACGAAGCTGTTCTGACCATGCTCGACGAAATTGGCGATGTGTCCAACATCGACACGTTCATCGCCAAGGCCAAGGACAAGAACGATCCATTCAAACTGATGGGCTTTGGTCACCGCGTTTATAAAAACCGCGACCCACGCGCCACAGTGATGAAAAAAACCTGCGACGAAGTGCTTAAAGAGCTGGGAATCAAAAACGACCCGCAACTCGAACTGGCCATGCGCCTCGAAGAGATCGCGCTGACCGACCCGTACTTCATCGAGCGCTCGCTGTACCCGAACGTCGACTTCTACTCGGGAATCATCCTCAAGGCGATCGGCATTCCAACCAGCATGTTCACCGTAATCTTCGCCCTGGCGCGGACAGTCGGCTGGATCTCGCACTGGAAAGAAATGCTCTCCAGCCCGTACAAGATTGGCCGCCCGCGCCAGCTGTACACCGGCTACGAGTCGCGTGACATCACCAAGCTTGAAGACCGCAAGTAAGACCCGTCATTCCACGATAGTGTCTTAGCTGCACCGAATACGGCCTCTATTTAATAGAGGCCGTATTTTTTTGCGCCCACAAAAACCAAGCCAATTTCGTAGCAGTTGTCGAGCCTGCGAGGCTACGTCCGATTGCGAAGCAGTCGTAAAGTCATACGCTGCGGTGTATCAGTTCAACCTAGCATTAGCGTTTGCGACTGCTGCGCAGCCGGACGTAGCCTCGCAGGCTCGGCAACTGCTACGGGTTTTGCAGTTGCCATAAATGTCGCAGTAAATAAAAAATCCCCCTGCCTCACGACAGGGGGATCTCATTAAACAGACCGCTTCTAAACTTGCAGCTAAAAACTTGCCGCTGCTTTAGTGATCCACCGCCCCACTCGCCCCAAGACCCGTCTGCGAACGCACAAACTGCGGGAAGAACAGCGCACGCTCTTTCTCTGCCGCCTTGGATTTGTCAGTGATCGAGAAGAACCAGATACCCACAAACGCAATGATCATGGAGAACAGTGCCGGGTATTCGTAAGGGAAGATCGCCTTTTCATGGTGCAGGATCTGTACCCAAATGGTTGGGCCCAGAACCATCAAGCCAACAGCGCTTATCAGACCCAACCAGCCACCAATCATGGCACCGCGTGTGGTCAGGTTTTTCCAGTACATGGAAAGCAGCAGTACCGGGAAGTTGCAGCTCGCCGCAATGGAGAACGCAAGGCCCACCATAAACGCGATGTTTTGGCTTTCAAACAGAATGCCCAGACCAATCGCCAGCACGCCGAGCGCAACGGTGGTGATTTTGGAGACGCGAATTTCTTCTTTGTCGTTGGCCTTGCCCTTCTTGATCACACTGGCATACAAGTCGTGAGAAACCGCCGATGCACCCGCCAGCGTCAGACCCGCAACCACCGCCAGAATCGTGGCGAAGGCTACCGCGGAGATAAAGCCCAGGAAGATACTGCCGCCCACCGCGTCCGCCAAATGCACGGCCGCCATGTTGTTACCACCCAGCAAAGCGCCTGCTGCGTCTTTGAAGTCCGGGTTGGTGCTCACCAGAATGATCGCGCCGAAACCGATGATGAACGTCAGGATGTAGAAGTAGCCGATAAAGCCAGTGGCATAGAACACGCTCTTACGGGCTTCTTTCGCATCACTCACGGTGAAGAAGCGCATCAGAATGTGCGGCAGGCCAGCAGTACCAAACATCAACGCCAAGCCTAGGGAGAATGCCGAAATCGGATCCTTCACCAAACCGCCAGGGCTCATGATCGCTTCACCTTTAGGGTGAATTTTGACCGCTTCGGCAAACAGCGAGTTGAAATCAAAGTTCACGTGTTTCATGACCATCACAGCCATGAACGTCGCGCCGGACAGCAACAACACGGCCTTGATGATCTGCACCCATGTGGTTGCCAGCATGCCGCCGAACAACACGTACAGGCACATCAGGATGCCCACCAAAATCACCGCAACGTGGTAATCCAGACCGAACAGCAACTGAATGAGCTTGCCCGCGCCTACCATTTGCGCGATCAGGTAAAACGCCACCACCACCAGCGAACCGCAGGCAGACAGCGAGCGGATCTGGGTTTGACCCAAGCGGTATGAGGCGACGTCAGCAAAGGTGTACTTGCCCAGATTACGCAGACGCTCTGCGATCAGGAACAAGATGATCGGCCAGCCCACCAGGAAGCCGATCGAATAGATCAGGCCATCGTAGCCAGAGGTGTAAACCAGCGCGGAAATACCCAAGAAGGACGCGGCAGACATATAGTCGCCGGCAATCGCCAGGCCATTCTGAAAGCCAGTGATCTTGCCGCCCGCTGCATAGTAGTCCGCCGCCGACTTATTACGCTTTGATGCCCAGTAAGTGATGCAGAGGGTCGCGCCTACAAACACGACGAACATGATGATCGCCGAGATATTAAGCGGTTGTTTTTGCACTTCACCAGTCAGGGCATCAGCCGCCCAGACCGCCGGTGCAAAGGCAGCAATGCCCAGTGTTGCCAATAGACGCCCGATCATTGCCCCGCCTCCTTGAGAATCGCATTGTTCAGCTCATCAAACTCGCCATTGGCCCGACGTACATAGATACCGGTCAGAACAAAGGCCGAAAGAATCAGCCCCACACCGATCGGAATACCCCAGGTAATAGACGAAGTCGGGCTTAACTTAGCCCCCATGATGTGCGACCCATAAGCAATTAACAGGATAAAGGCGGCATATAACCCGAGCATGATTGCCGAGAGAATCCAGGCGAATCGTTCTCTTTTTTTGACCAGCTCCTTAAAACGCGGGCTGTTTTGAATCGAGAGGTAGATGCTGTCGTTCATTATTTTTGTCCTCGCAGCACAGATGAGATGGAACGGTTTCACTATTAGGGGGCTTGAAAATCTAAGCCAGACGACTTTAGTAGTAGAACCCAGACCCCTCTGCAGCCCGCGTATTATCTAGTCTGCGCGGACGATGACATCATTGCGCCAGTGCCAAAAACAGAAAAACCGCCTGTCAAAAAAACCAGGCGGTTCTGTGTGCTGCGAGCTAGACACGTCGCGATTATTTAGCGGTCCACTCGGCGACACGCTCAGGGTGTTTGGCAACCCAATCCTTAGCGGCGGCTTCGGGCTTCGCGCCCTCTTGAATAGCCAGCATGACTTCACCAATTTCGTCTTTTGAAGCCCAAGAAAAATGCTTCAAGAAGGCAGCCACTTCAGGCGCTTTCTTATTCAATTCCTCACTGCCGATGCTATTAACCGTTTCTGCGGCTCCAAATACACCCTTAGGGTCATCCAGGAAGCGCAACTTCCACTTGGCGAACATCCAGTGCGGCACCCACCCAGTGACCACAATGGGTTCATTTTTAGCATAAGCACGTCCAAGTTCAGACGTCATCGCAGCCCCGGAACTCGCCTGCAACTTGTAATCCAGGCCGTAGTCCTTAATAGCCTCATCCGCTTTCAACATCACGCCTGAACCGGCATCAATCCCGACTATTTTATTTTTAAAGCCTTTATCGTCTTTCAAATCGGCAATCGATTTCGCCGCCACATACTCCGGCACGATCAAACCAATTTTTGCGTCTTTAAAGTTGGGCCCGTAATCAACCACTTTGTCTTTGTTCTTGGCCCAGTATTCGCCGTGAGTCACTGGCAACCAAGCCGACAACATCGCATCGAGCTTGCCGGTAGCAACGCCCTGCCACATGATCCCGGTGGCAACCGGCATCAGTTTCACCCCATAACCCAGCTTCTGCTTAATAACCTCTGCGGCCACAAACGTCGTGGCCACGCTGTCAGACCAGCCATCTACATAGCCAATGTTGAGGGTCGGCTTGCTCTCTGCACTTGCCAAACCTGCACTCATCGCCAGCACCAAGGCAGCTCCCGCGCTCAAGAGTCGTCGCATCTTCATCTTTGATTCCCCACAGTGCCGGGCCCGACGAGTGCCGGACCACATCAGGATTTCAGGGTTTTATCGACACCCCGTCATAACATGCACCCTGATCATCAACCTCGCCCGCTTAGCGTCCTGCTCTGACGACGACGCTCAGGCAGCCACGAGCGACATCATCAACAACTCCACGCCCGTTGCTCGCGCGGCCGCCCAAACTTTGCATGTCAAAATTATACGGAGCCGCTACCCCTCGCTCATTGCAGGTAAGATGCGCGGCTTTGTTCTTATACGGCCTGACCATGTCTGCGACTGCCCGATTTGCTGTGCTGCCTTATCTCTTCGCCTGCTTACTGGGCGTGTTTGCCATTGCCGGTTTTTGGTATGGGCTGGGTCGGCCAGTAATACTGCCCGATGCCGCCACCCCCACCCATAAACTGCAATGTGCGTCCTACACACCGTTCGATAAGGACCAATCCCCGTTCGACCAGCCTTTTGTGCCGCGCATTGAACGCATGGATGCAGATCTGGCGTTGCTGGCGACGCGCTTTCAATGCATTCGCACGTATTCGCAGACAGGCCTCGAAGCCTTGCCGGAGCTCGCACGCAAACATGGTCTGAAAATCATGAGCGGCATCTGGGTTAACGGTAATGAGGCCGACACCCAAAAAGAAATCAGCGCCCTGGTCGCATCCGCCAACGCCAACTCAGACGTCGTCAGCGCGGTGATCGTCGGTAACGAGACCTTGCTGCGCAAAGAAATCACCGCTTCGAAGCTGGTCGAATTGATCAAGCAAGTTAAAAGCCAGGTCAAACAACCTGTGACCTACGCCGATGTTTGGGAGTTCTGGTTGCAACACCCGGAGGTCGCATCGGCAGTGGACTTTCTGACCATTCACCTGCTGCCTTATTGGGAAGATGATCCGGCAGGTATCGAGCGTGCCCTTAACCATGTCGCAGAAATACGCCAGGTGTTTGGTCTTAAGTTCGCGCCCAAAGACATTTTGATCGGCGAAACCGGCTGGCCAAGCGAAGGCCGTCAGCGCGAAACCGCCCTGCCGAGCCGGGTCAATGAAGCTAGATTCATTCGCGGCTTTGTCACCCTCGCCGAACAAAACGACTGGAAGTACAACCTGATCGAAGCCTTCGACCAACCCTGGAAACGCGCCAGTGAAGGTGCTGTTGGTGGTTACTGGGGACTGTTCGATGCCGACCGCCAAGACAAAGGCATTCTTGCCGGCCCGGTCTCCAATCTGCCGCACTGGCCCGCCTGGTTAGGTGTGGGCGTAGCCCTGTTTCTCGGCACCCTGATCATCGGCGGACGCGTACGCACCACACGCTCCGCCCTGCTGCTGCCCGCTCTGGGCGCCGTAGCAGGATGCAGCATCGTGGCTTGGGCCGAATTGGCCTCGGTGACCAGCCGCTTCGTCGGAGAATGGACATGGGCCGGTGTATTGATAGCGCTTAATCTGATCGTACTCGCCCACGGCGCGTTGGCGCTGGGGCAAAAAGAGGGCTGGCGTGGACGCCTGTTTAACCTGCTGGAGCGCCGTGGCGGCGGGTGGTTGGCAGCAGCGGGGTTCGCGGGTGCGGTCATGATGCTGGGCTTGGTGTTCGAACCGCGCTATCGCAGCTTCCCCAGTGCCGCGCTGATCTTGCCAGCACTGGTCTACCTGCTGCACCCCGTCACCGGACCGCGCCGAGAGTTCGGTCTGCTGGCCTTTATTATTGGCGCGGGCATCCCGCTGCAGCTGTACCGCGAAGGGTTGAATAATGAACAAGCCTGGGGCTGGGCCTTGGTGTGTGTATTGATGGTTATCGCACTGTGGCGCAGCTTGCGTACTTCACACAGACCATAAACCTCGGCAACTCCGGGTTTCCACACCTCCTGTGGGAGCCTGGCTTGCCAGCGATGCAGACAAGGCGGCCCGCAAGCCCCTGTGGGAGCTGGCTTGCTCGCGAATGTATCGACGCGACTCAACAGAAAAAACGCATCGCCTGCATCGCTGGCAAGCCTGGTTCCCACAGGTTTCTGGCTGTATTTGAAGCCTCACAGATCAGCTCTCGCCCGTAAAAAAATACGCAGACTCAGCCTTTAAGCCTTCTTGGCGCGAACCAATCGCAACCCTGCAATCACCACGGCAAACACAGCCAAACTAGCGTTGTAGAGCGCCAATGCGGGCAAACCAAACAGTAAAGCCAGAACTGCCAGCCCACTGCCAAAACGCCCGCGCACAAAAAAAGCAATGACTGACGTTACCAGCGCCGCCCAGCCCATGACCCTGAAGTGAATCAACCAGCCCAGGTTTGAGCGCAACTGGCACTCCCAACGCGTAGCTTCGGCAGCACACGCCCCCACCCATTGCGGGTCTTCCATAAAGCCGTAACGCAGGCCATAACTGACCGCCAACCAAACAGGCAAGGCTATTAGCAGCATGACCAACGGCAAACGCGGACGCATAGATAACTCCAATAGACAAAAGCGGCGCCCAGCTTAATCGCCCCTAATGGGTATGCAACCCTTGCAAACAGATAACTGTTCACTAAAGTCATTCAACGTGTATCTTCAGGCGACAATTTGCCTGTGTGGGTCTGTACGAAATGTTTTCGAGCGAAGGTTAATTCTGTTTTCAACGCCGCATAACCGAGAGCAGATACATTTCGTACAGAGCCTAGGTACAGTCTTGGGGATTTATTTAGTGCCAGACCATGGCACTTCGACTGTAGCCCTGTGGTCATAGCCTGCGAATCTTTTCCGCACCTCTTCTAGGGATAGTCGTCATGCTTCGTTCTCTGCCCTTCGCCGCCTTGCTCTGCGGCCTTATTTTGAGTGCGTCCGCACAGGCGGTCGATGTCGACCCCACAACGTATGGCTACCCCCTTAAAAACCCGTTTGAGGCCACGATTGCCACAACTCCGCCAGAGATGCGCCCGCTGCTTCCAAGTGTGGATGACATCAATCAGTCGGATTACACCCTGCAGTTGCGCCCGGAACGCGAGTTCACGCTGCCGGCCAACTTCTGGGCGGTTAAAAAGCTCACTTACCGGATGGCCAAGCAAGACCACCCCGCCCCCTTGATGTTTCTGATTGCAGGCACCGGCGCGCCCTATGACAGCAGCCTCAACGAATACCTGAAAAAGCTCTTCTATCAAGCCGGCTACCATGTGGTGCAACTGTCATCGCCCACCAGCTATGACTTCATGAGCGCGGCCTCACGTTTTGCCACCCCAGGTATCAGCCAATACGACGCCGAAGACCTGTACCACGTGATGCAAGCCGTGCGCGCGCAACAGGCCAATGTTCCCGTTACCGAGTATTACCTTGCCGGTTATAGCCTGGGCGCACTGGATGCAGCCTTCGTCAGCCACCTCGACGAAACGCGCAAAAGTTTCAACTTCAAAAAAGTGCTGATGCTCAACCCGCCGGTCAACCTCTACACCTCTATCAGCAACCTCGACAGACTGGTGCAGACCGAAGTCAAAGGCATCAATAACAGCACCACGTTCTACGAACTGGTACTGAACAAACTCACCGAGTACTTCAAGCAAAAAGGTTACGTCGATATCAATGCCGCGCTGGTCTACGACCTGCAGAACTCTAAAGAACGCCTGACCAACGAACAGATGGCGATGCTGATCGGCACCATGTTCCGCTTCTCGTCGGCCGACATTGTGTTCACCTCGGACCTGATCAACCGCCGCGGTCTGATCACGCCACCCAACTACCCGATTACCGAAGGCACCAGCCTGACGCCGTTTCTCAAGCGCTCACTGCTATGCGACTTCGATTGCTACCTGACAGAACAAGTGATCCCCATGTGGCGCGCCCGGACCGACGGCGGCAGCTTGTTGCAACTGATCGACCAGGTCAGCCTGTATGCCCTGCAGGACTATCTCAAAAACAGCCCGAAGATTGCCGTCATGCACAATGCCGACGACATCATCCTGGGCCCTGGCGATCTTGGATTTCTGCGCAAAACCTTCGGCAACCGCCTGACCGTCTACCCGTATGGTGGCCACTGCGGCAACCTCAACTACCGCGTCAACGCCGACGATATGCTGGAGTTCTTCCGTGGCTAAACATCTATGGCTTCTCGCCGCCTTACTCAGCGCTGGTTACGCCCAGGCAGACAACAGCAAGGCCAATATCGAACCCACTCACGACGTTGACGGCTTTACCCAGCCGTTAAAACTGTTGAAATTCAACCCCGGTCTGGACCAGCGCGAATTTGAACGCGCAACCATGAACGCGCTCAACGTCTATGACCCGCTGGAATCGATCAATCGGCGTATTTATCACTTCAACTACCGCTTCGATCAGTGGGTATTCCTGCCTGTGGTGGATGGCTATCGCTATGTCACGCCGAGCTTTCTGCGTACCGGTGTGAGTAACTTTTTCAACAACCTTGGCGATGTGCCCAACCTGTTTAACAGCTTGCTGCAACTCAAAGGCCAGCGCTCTATGCAAACCACCGGGCGTTTGCTGTTGAACACGACGCTGGGTATTGGCGGACTGTGGGACCCAGCCACCGCCATGGGCCTGCCGCGCCAGAGCGAAGACTTCGGGCAAACACTGGGGTTTTATGGCGTGCCTGGAGGGGCGTACCTGATGCTGCCGATCCTGGGCCCGTCAAACCTGCGGGACACCACCGGGTTGGTGGTCGACTATGGCGCCAATCAGGAAATCAACTTCCTTAATGTGCCGCACGAAAGCACCCGCCATCCGGAAATCTGGGTGTTGCAAGCCATCGACAAACGCTACAGCACCAGTTTCCGATATGGGCAATTCGACTCGCCATTTGAATATGACAAATTGAGGTATATCTATACCGCAGCACGAAAACTGCAGATTGCCGAGTAAAAAGCTGGGGCTGAACGACTTGGCTCAGTCCCAGCACATCAAGTGCTTTAACTCCAATATCACAAGTTAAAAAACCTCCAGCACATAGGGGAGAGGCTGATCACGTTTGAATGCTTACACTTGAGCCGTCGTTACCTTCTTCAATCTATTAAGCGAGTCATATTCAAGCGTCCGACCTGCCTCATCCACTCTCAAGTTGCCATGACTGTCATAGTCCAACACGATTTCAGCCGGATAAATCTGATCATGTGTATTAAGAATCCGTGTTAACTGTACAGGGTCAGCGTCACATTCGTAGAAATATCTGGCCACGTTAGTGATATCCCCAGAAGTAGTGATAACCCGCGTAATGTTATCTAGATCATCAAAGAAAAACTCCTGCTTGGTGATCACCTGCCCATATGGGTCCACTGGAGACTGTATACCTTCACAGGTATAGCGTTGCAGGCGTGAGCGTGGTTCATATTCATACGTTTCTTTACGCAACAGGGTTTCCCCTTCACTCAAGACACGCGAAGCAATTGCGTCGGCCTTGCTGTATGTCTGAGCCAACGCTTGCTGGGTACCGTTAAGGTCAAACTTACGTAGTATTTCACGACCAAACTCATCATAGCCAAGCTCAATGATGACGGACAGTGCAGGTGTTGTTGATGAATCAACTGTCGCAATCGTTTTAGTTTGACCCAAACCGTCATAGGTAAAACTCGATACTAAATTATCTCCCAAGCGAGTAGAGATGATACGACCAGCTGTGTCGTATTCGTAGTTCTGAACCTGACCCAACACATCGGTATAGCTAAGCAGCAACCCTTGCAAGCTATGAACGTAGGTCATATTATTCACGACACCATTTTGCTCAAAGCTCTCACTTTTCAGTTGCCCGGTACTGAAATATTCGCGAGTTAACTTGGACCCCTCTTTCCCCGACATGCTGCAATTGAGCATCCGTGCATTGCGGGGATCATATTCATAGATAGCGGGTGAATCCTCATCGGGCAATATACGCTGAGTTGGTTCTTCACCCAGTTGTGGATTGTACTTATATTCTATTGTTTGAAGACTGGGTGTGGTGACATATCTGGGTTGGGTCTGACCTTCCTCATAGGTATACAGCTGGACTCGGCCGCCTGTGACAGACTTTGTCATTCGATCCAGACCATCAAACTCCTGAAGCCCCAAAACACTGCTATTGACTTTGATCAGCGTGGGCAAATCCTCGGCACTGTGCCGTGCATATTCACGCACTTCTATCGCTCCGCCAGGCAAAGTTCGACTCGTCATTCGATTGAAAGCGTCATACTCATAGGCCGTTGCATGATTGAGCGCATTGATCTCACGGGCTAGGCGGCCCAAACCATCGTATTCTTTTTTATCAATACTGTAGCTAGTGCCGTTCAGGAAAAAACGGCTAACACGCTCCACTTTGCCCAGCAGGTTCATCCAGGCCACAACTTCACCAGTCCTCAACGGCACACTATCGAGTGTAGATTCCTGCCAACTTCTTACGATAGGCCCCCTCCACTCTGCAGACCCAATGGGATCCGTTATTTCCCAGGCTCTAACGTTGTCAGGCCCTACAACACTTTGCTGTTGCCCCCAATCGTCATAATCAAACGTGCTGAGCAAAGGTATATTCTCTGTGCCTCTCCAATCGTAGTTGGTTTCTGAGCTCATATCGCCCAGCGCGTTGTAAGTAGCTTCATAAGTCATACGGAATATTCCGTTTGACTCCGGATTATCAGCGTCATGGCGTTCTTCTTGAACCGGCCGGTTCAGTCCGTCTACATAACTACGCGTTTGCACACCTTTAACATTGGTCGACAACTGGCTAGCACGCTGATTGTCAGCAGAGGTCAAAGAGTAAGAATAATAACGGCTTGCACTGTACTGGGCGTCATTAGGTGCAACTGTTTCACTGGTTACTCGTTGCAAAGCATCATAGGTATAGAGTATTTCTATATCATTGTCGTCTCGAGTCAAAACCGGCTGACCACTGAACAATGAATACTGCAACGTAATGATCTTGCTCTCATTGTCATAACCGGTCACGGTCTGCACCGTTTGAACGACAGGCTCAGCAGCCAAGAGACTATTGAGTACGCTGTATGAATATGTCGTGCACGTTTGCTTAGGTTTCTCATCATCCGGAGAGTTAAAAATGCTCAATTGACTTTCAGACTGGCCATGAGCAAGTACATCATCCGGTTTATTTATCCAGACGTTTTTGGTTTTAAGCAACTCAACAGGCGCCCTACTGCTCAGATCAAATACGCTTTCTGAGCTTGAAACCAACCAGTACTTTTGATCACTCCCGGAGATTGCCGGTAAACTCTTATAGCTATAATGAGTCTCCAACACGTGGGCGCCGGGCGAAAAATCAGCACTTGGAGTAACTCTTTGCATTTTAAGGTTGCGTACGAAACCGTGTGGATCGGCCGGACAGTCATTACCATCACCGTTCGCTGGATAATAATCGTACTCCGTGATGGTGCCACTGACCTCTACTTCTTTCGTCGGATTACCATGTTCATCAAAACTGGATAAAACCGACTGTACACGAGAACGTGTAGCATCATTCTCCAGCGACCACTCGGTATCTATTTGTTTCGGTAACTGGAATTGAGGTGGCTGCTGGTCGAATTCGGCATTGGTGCTATGGTAAGTGGTGGTCACCGTCTGGATACAGTTATTCTGTTTGGTCAGCTCTTCGATCAGCAAGTGAAATCGGTTATACGTGTTTTTGGTAGTCCGTATTGGCTTACCTTTGACCATTACTATACTGGTCGAACTGTAGGTGTAATTACTGGGGGCTTTATAGAGGTTATCAACACCACCCTGCTCCCAACTCACCTGCGCGCCAGCCCCCAAGAAGTTATGCCCGTTTTGATCACCTATACCGGTATAAGCATATTCAGTATGCAGCGCATCTGGATCTGACTCTAGACCGGGATACGACATATGGCGCGTCACGCGAGGCAGATTTCTATCATTACCCGCACCGGTCGGATAAGTATGACCTTCATCATCATAATGAATAGTTTCGCGCCCCCCCACAGGCGTTTTTATTTCTGACAGGCACAAAAAAAAGTCATGAACAAGCATGTAACTCAAGCGCCATGATGCTTTATCGTCTGAGGGTAATACGATGACATTCAGCAATCGCTCCGTTAATCCCAACTCGTAGCGGGCTCTAGGGTTACTCACTCCATCGGGATCGGGTGCAATATCAATCTTTATCGAGTTATCACTGGCATAGTCAATCTCTAGCAACAGACCTTGCTCATCCCGGATGCTCTTTAGGCGCCTGCCAAATTTAGAGGGATCGTAGTCCAGATAAATCGCGTGCCCTGACGCGGCGTAGATGGTGTGTGGCAGGGCGACTAGATTGTCCCCGGAACCATAGTTTTTCAATTCCTCGACCAGCCCGGATTTATGTACAATCCGGTAAGTTTTATTTGCCAAAAAACTGAAGTGAAAGGAGTCAATTTTACGCTCTTTTATCGCGGCATTTTCTCCGCTGCCAGTCACCTTAAAACTTTCCCCCGTACTCAGCGCCAACATCTTGCTGGAGGGTATATATTGGGACAGATTAAGACTCCAGCCTTTGCCAAACCCTGTATCCAGTGTATTAAGCGGGCTGAAGGCAAGTTGTAATGGAAATGAGGGCCCTCGTAAATTATTAGCATTCAATACAGGAAAATTAATACTTACAGTATATTGTCCGGTGCGGGGATCGACACCGTTCTGGAGATAGCTCATAAAATTGAATGCATTGGAATGCACAACACTTGATGCGACCATAGCGATAATCTCTTAGCACGTTAAAGTATAATTCAAGCCTAACCTTTTATAAATCCAAGCAGCAATTTATTACGACTATCAGGCAGGGTTGTGGATTCAAACGAAATCTGCAATCTATGTCGATTACCCTCAACATCAAACAATAAAACCTTCAATACTTTGCTTAAATGCTCACGAGTTTCATTATCCAATGCATCTCCATTTGCTACACCTGGAATACTTGTAAAATAAGGAATATTTGCTTCTCGATTCAATGTTATGACTAATTGCCCAGGGGAGACCGGCGCATCTGCCTCGCTCAGCATCGTGTTCAATTTTGATTGTCGGCGCAGAGCAAACGCACTCAGTGCCGAATCATAGACAATCATGGTGGGCTTGTCGTTGATATCATAATATGGCGCCGGATAAAAAACATAGCCGGTATAACTTAAGAAAACCTCATCGCGCTGCTCACTTTCCCAGCGAATCAATGATACATTATCCTCAAATTCGACACTCACAAACCTCTTCGGATATAACCCCAACCTCTTATAACCAAGAGCCCAGTAATCTATTGAGTCCAGTACATAGCTAAATTCATCTTCATCGCTATAGCCTTCAGCGCCCTCCCCATTGAACACACGTTTTCCAACAAAGCCATAATCTGTCAAGGCGGGCGTGGGAACGTTTACTGCTGTTAATCTAACAGTCGTATTTCCCGTGCCGTGATCTTCGGATCGAAAGCTCTGACCATTATCCTTCTTAAAACGTGCTGCTAACGTTCGGGTACCCTGAGAGTTACAGTGAATATATACATCTTTAATCCGTTCACCCTCTCCTATCAAGGTAGACGCTGGCTCAAATGAAGCAGTGTTCATTAGATCAAATCGATTTCGCTGCAAATTCACGGCCCACTTATCATCATTTTCGTCGGGAATACCCTCCTGGTACTCTTCAATGAAGTCCAAATCGCTATTATTACTTTCATCATAAATTACTAGCGTCGCTAACTCCTTATCGCTGACCGGGATAAATACAGTTTCTTTATTACCCTCATCGTCCTCAATCTCGATGGAAGCTGTCCCGATGGTAATTCTGACAGGAATTTGCTGATAGCCATTGGCGTAGCACGTCGGAGATGGCTCGATTGCCTCAACTTTGAATGTATCCAACCCTATCCAAGTGGGTGGCGGAGGGTCAATGTGCCGCAGCAAGGGTTGAGCAATTGCAAAGCTACTAAATGCTAGTCCATCATTTACTTTTAGATCGCAGGTTATGATGTTGACGGCAATCCCTTCGTCCAAGGTCGCTGGCGCTTCATATAAACCGTCTGCTATCGTGCCTTGCCCTAGCACCCCCCACACTAATTCCGCTTGATGATATAAATTTTGATCAACCATTTTTAACTGCACGGTGCCAGTCAGTTTGGAAATATGTTCTGTATAGGAAGGTGTTAATTCAAATTCTAACCTGCCACTCAACAGGGCTACAGAAGTATGGGCAACGTTACCCAGGGTGTCCTCTACCCGGATTCGCTGCAACCTCACTAACGGCACACCGGCCATGGGGGCTGGGGGTGTATAACTCGCACGGTTCTCGCTTGTAACGTCGAGTTTGCCAAGCCCAGGTTGCCCGGGTGCATAATCCAGTAATGTCCAGGTCAACTTAGCCCCCTTGGCACTGGTGGCGACTAAATCAAAAGGTTGATCGCCCAACGTTATCGTACGCACAAAAGGAGCAACGCTCACCCCTTCAAAGTTACTCAATACCATTGCGGTGGTTTTTCGCGTAAAACCGTTAATTGCTTTTTTAGAGGTAGCCGTCACTGCGGTCGGCAGCAAATCTTGATCCATCAGTGTCGAACGGAAAGCGGTATAGTGCCCAGTGTCACTAATCTCGCCAACCGCCAAGGGGCTGGATACACTGCTCACAGACCAATTAACGGCTGTGACCTCTTTCCCCGCTGCATCCCGCACAACGAACTGTTGTGAATCCCCGCCTTTCAACTGCAGAAACTGAGGCTCGATTGTTAAGTTTTCTGCGGTTAGTTTCGTGTTACCTAACAACAACAAATCGCAGGGCTCTCTTCGCGGACCCGGTACTTCTACAAATTCATGCTTGCGCCCCAACCCAATATTTTTGAGCAACCCCAATTGCATCTCATCGGCGAAGCCTAACAACTGATGATTTAACACTAATGCAACGCTGTAGAGGTCTTTCTTATCGTTTTTATCATCCGGTATAAAATAAGGAAACCCTGAACCATCCGTTGGCAGCCCAGGTGTTCCCTTTGTCCCTTTTAGCCTGATAAAAAATACGACCGCTCCCTCAGAGGTGCCCTCTGGATTAGGGCTAGGGTTAATCTGGGTTCTGATAAAAAACTCTACGGGACTCAGTACATGGTTACGTCTAAAAGCCATATGCCCAAGCTCATAACTGAAGCGAAAATCTTTTTGTGCCTGGAGAAACGCCTTGAACACACCGCCCAAAGCTTCTTGAAATACCTCAGACCGCTCAAGGTTAGAATAAAAGCGCGTATCGTCATCGACTTTAAAATCGAGCTTAGCAATACCGTAATTATCGACTTGCCCGAATGCCTGGCTCAGCGATAGGCTCGCTTGTACATAAAACCCCATACCCGCGGTCATACGCTGGGAGGCAATGACCGTGGTTTCAGATGATCCAACATCACGCCGTGAAGTCGTGTATGTACCCCCGACAATATTTAAGCGGATTGTCAAAACTGAACTTTGCAAACTAGAGTGTTCAAAATCAAACAGCACTTCCAGTGGTCCTAATACAACACCCTTCAGCTGTGCTTTTATCGTTTGCCCTGAGTCCAGATATAGCTCATCAGTCAACGGCGGCAAAAACTGTAACTCACTGAAGGCATCAGCATACTGTTGCGTGAATAAAGCGTTCACTTGGCTTTGCCCCACTACCAGGATTGCCCCCCACCCAACGGTAGACGGCGTATCCTTCATCCGGAGTAATAATTGCTCTAAACTATTAGACATGACACACCTCATTAATTGAATAACAGCCGACTGTTATCAGCTTCGGCGTTCACCGTAGAACCGCCACCTGCCTATGCAACCACTTTAACATCTAACAATTGCACAAATGGATAGAGGGGGTCAGGCTCACTATTATCAAAGCTGACAAAAAACTTAAGTGCCATGTTTTCACCCAGATCCAAAGTCCGCAAGAAGTCCATAGTGACTTGCGCACTAACTTCTTCACTTTCAATTTCGAGCGCAGAAACACTCGTGGCATTGCGCAGGATGACCTCTACTGCGCCGCCCTCAGACACACCACTGGCCTTAATCGTCAGCAATTGACCAACGGCCACAAACATCCACAAATCACTGTATGCTTTTGCTCCGTCTTCGCCCAAACGGGCCAACGATAAGGTTTTTCTGCCGCCTAACTCCTTACATTGAACACTCGGGTAATACAACACCGCCACTGGGATTATCCGCAGTTCAAATTCGATGGACTCATTCTTGGTTATTTCACCGTCTTTAATTCGGTAAAACACGGGAAAACGCTTGTCCGCATTGCCCATATTGGCGGCGACATACTCAGGCGCAATGTAGAACTTTTTGCCGACACCATTGATTGGCCCAACTATTGTATTTCCACCGTTGGGGTGGCCTTGCCAATGCAACTCAAGTGTCTCGCCCGGCTTTAAAACCACTTCATTAGGTACATGTATAGTGACCCCACTGGCCGCTATCAATGCTTCCAGCGTTCCTTTATTCACCCCACCCGCTACCGCGTCTTTAATGATAGGAGGTGGCAAGATCTGGGACGCTTCAATCAACACGCTTATTAACTCGCTGCTCAAGGCACTCCCAAAGCGCGCATATTGATAACCCATTGTAATAGTTCGACCTACATTGTCGTTTAATATTTGCACCGGCACGATGCATTCGAGCATGTCACTGCCCAACGTTGAAGGATCTACCCGCTGCCAATACACTTGACTAAGTGAAACGTCAGAAGAATCAAAATAAAACAAAACATCGTCGCCGGGCTGAATGGTTGGGTACAGCGGGATCACTTGCAGCCGCAAACCATCAGGGTATTGTTTAGGGTCGATCGTTCCACCTGCATACCCTTTAATCTGAATAGCGGGAAGGCGGTCTGTACCCTGCGCAACAATATCGAAACGCTGCACGTCCGAAAGACTTACGTCACGACTTTCATTGTGCTCAACACTGTAGAAGAGTTCGGCATACCCCTCGTAGATTTGAGCAACCTGACCTCTAGGCAGATTAAACAGCAATGGTTTTCCAACATAATCTTCTTTAACTTCAACCGTCAAAGTCCAAGGGTCCTCGTCCCAACCATCAGAATACCCTTGCCATGTCAAGCTTACTTTATCCCCCACGGCCATCGCCTGATAAGGCACCACAACAACTGTCGCGCCGTTGGTAGTAACACTATCTCCATTAATTTCCAGCCCATGGGACTCTTTGATCTGCGCTACTGGAAGTTTCATTGATCGCGCTCCTATGTACATGAATAACCGTTGTGACTCAGGAAGTAATACATCACACTCAGTCTGGCCTACGCTGTAGGAATAAAAGGCCCAGCCTTGGTCCAACGCTCTAACAATGTGATTAGGCACTCTTATCAGCATACCCAGTTTTTCGGTGTAGTCAGGTGTCTACACAATAACCAGAGAGTTAGCGACATCAGCGGGTGTACCATTCACCGAACAGCCACGCCAGTTAGGGTTCAGCTTGTCGCCTTCTGCAATACCGTCATACTTTATATACGTCAGTAAAGGCCCATCACCCAATTCCGACAGATCAATCCAGCGCTTATTTTTTTAACGCTGGAACAGAAGGCGGCGCAAACAAATCATTCATTTTTTTCACTCGTAAAATTAAACGTATTGACTCACTCTGCGGAGTGACTCAGTCAGTGCTGATGCTCAGTCTAGTTTTACACTTACCCATGTGCGTTGCCTACTGGCAAAACGAACAGGTATTCAACAAACAATTTATTGGTGCCGTATAGGGGCAGCGATTTTTTCATGTAACGTTCTAAACACCTGCAACCCCAGCAACACACACCCTTGTTCAGCCGTTCAGCAACTCCACTGCACGATCAATGGTGAGTAACGGTAACGGCAAAATAATGTGCCCCAGCAGTGTTATTATTCCCGGTATAACTAAGGTACCTGTAACCACTGCATAGCGATAAGAGCCCTGCGGATTCACCGTGAATACACCCGTATTCTCATTCACGCTGCCAGAGCCTGTGAGCAAGGCCCACTTGACACCAGGAATGGGACTACCTCCATTGTTTAGCGCAACCAATGTAACTGACTCAACAGCCTTTTCGCTGCGTACGCTGTCAGCGTCTATAGTAATGCTCAGATTTTGTTGCCCGTTAAACACTACAACCGCGCAACTCGAAGAATCATTACCATAAGAGGCGACAACCGTATCAACCCAAGAATATTTACCTGTAACAGGGGGGCCAGCCTGATAAGTACATGTGCCGTCAAGATTCGAAGTGATTATTGCCCCGGTGGCGTCATCTTCTATATCCCAAACAATATCTTTGGGCTGCCCTTTTACACTGCCGGCTGTCAGAGTCAGTTTTAGATCGAGACCGGCCGTTGCCACTTGGACCAATGGATTAACGTTAAGCGACGTTTTCACCACTGAAATCAGCCCGGAACTTTTGTAACCGTTTAAGGCGTTCGTTGCGGTTACGCGGACACGAGTCATCGGGCCCGTAATCTGAGCAGCTGCTGGTGCCGTATATTTACCGCTTATAGAATCAATGGTACCAATAGCGTTGTCGCCCCCCAAGGCTGTTATTGTCCATACAAGCCCGGTTACGGGAGGCTCAGTGACACAGGTGTGTACTTCACCGGCAACAACAATAGGGGATATCGGAGACACACTAAAACTGGTTTCTTGTGGTGAGATATCACCAAACAGAGCCAAATCACCCGTAAAGCATGTAGCACTATATCCTATTACATCTTCATTCCCAAACAACAAACTCTTAAGACCCAGCACGTTAATACTATTTAATGCAGACACCAAATCCGAAGTTCTGAGAAAGAATCCTTTATCAATTTCACCTTCATACTGTGTGCATATAGCACGTTTTATATCATCGTAATATTCATCCTCTATCTGCCAACTGAGCACCTGATCCATCCATGCACGACTTTCAGCTTTGTCAAAATCCATGTACTGCACAAGGTATGCACCCTGATGGTCAATATAAAACGCACAATGACAAATATAATCCCACTTCGCATGATACGTTACTCTAAAACTCCTACCCTCAATCCCCAGCCCCCCACCCCCTTCGACTCCCCTTTCCAATGCAAAGTCAGCCCTCCATCCACCCTCCCCTCCAACGCCTCCAAACTCGGATTCGGAGTCATAGCAAATGTGGATTCTCGCTCGCTTTCATCGCCCTTCAAATAAGGCTCCATGTTTACAGGACCGCAATGTGCGTCATAGAACTCTTGATGTACAGCAGCAAAATGCATATTAGTCTGACCAGCAACACCGGTTACAACAGTCACATGTTCACCGTCTGGCTGTACAATTTCAAATCCTGGCAGTTCTAACAGCCAGTCATCTGATGTTTTTAAGCCTTCTACAAATAATCTTGAATAGATATAATCTGAACCGAACAATAATGTTGTCGAATACCCAGGCTCATCAGGAATCAGATAAGCCATGTCACCGTCTTTCGCCGGCAGGCTACCACTCTCCCTCCCCTTCATCGCCATAAACACTAAGATCTGCCCATCTTCCTCATCAACACCTTCGGCATCAAGACCTATAAGACTGGACCCTTTTTTTG
The DNA here is from genome assembly GCF_034347405.1 of Pseudomonas sp. CCC3.1. Lineage (NCBI taxonomy): Bacteria > Pseudomonadati > Pseudomonadota > Gammaproteobacteria > Pseudomonadales > Pseudomonadaceae > Pseudomonas > Pseudomonas sp. CCC3.1. The sequence continues at coordinate 1,230,962 of NZ_CP133778.1, read as the reverse complement.
GTTGTACGCGAATTTCAAAATCCCCTGGATTGGCTAATGGACTGTCGTTATTTTTTATAGTATTGAGTACAAACACTTGGTACTTCGGCTCCAGCTCCGCAAATAAGTCATGAAAATACTCGGCGACCCGTTGGCGATTTTGTTCGGTCGCCCCGAGTGAGGATCTCCAGACCGCGGCTCCTACCTTACTCAAATCCAGCTGCACATTCCTTTCACCTGTTACGGTGCCCGGTGCTTGCTCCAAGCCGATATTCAGCCAGATTTTTTCTCCGGCCAACGGGCTAAACTCACTGATCTGAGTCACCTCTTTGACTGTTCCACCAGTGGGTATCGACATCGTAATATGGCTACCACCGACCAGATCAAACGTTAATTTTGCGTCACTGGAAGCAATCGTAGAGTTTTCAAATGACAACACAGGGGTAGATACAATAACCCCATAAAAATGTTCAGAAGGACTCGTTTCCGGGACCACGCTCGTAATAGGGGCGAGATAACCACTCGGATTGTCAAAACGCCCGATATACTCCTGCATCAACATTTGGTTAGTTTTCACGCGATCGTAAGCCAGGATTGCATCCCACCCCAGGGTGCGAGGTTGTTGTTTCATCCACGCTTTAATCGATGCCATTGAGTTAACTGAATTATCGGACATTGCATTACTCCATTTATGCCGCAGTATTATTACGCACCCTAGTTTCATGGCGACCACAGTTGCCCCTGATGATGGCAGGTGTCACAGAGCCCATAACACGCCCCTGAATATTGACCATCGGCTACAGGCACTGAGTGAGTCAGACCGCTTATGTCTGTTCTACACCCCTCACGGCAATCTTGATACTGGTAGAAATGCTAGGTTATTCGACAAAACAGTACACCGCTTGCAACCCTGCGCCTTGCTGAACCTAGCAGTTCTAACAGGTATACAGATAACGGCTTGAAGTATTTACTAGAGGTATGAGCCCTTAGAAAACAAGGGTTATCCAATGCCTCCCTTTAACCTTGATCGTATCTGCCCAGCTTTGCATGCACCGTCCGGACACTATGTGAGCCCAATCAACCTATTAAAGGATTTTCAAATGAAAAACTTCACAATCGCAACCTGCATCCTCAGTTGTTCACTGACATTGATATTACCCGCGGGGGTTAATGCGGCAGATCCCGAGCCTGCTCAAAATACAAATGACGACTATGGCACTATTATATTACTGGACAAGGATAATAAAAAATGCACTATCGCTCTCCCACCCCCTACCACAGGTAGAGTTTGGGAGTATGACTTTGATCACATAGGCCTTGATTGTGAGGACAATACAGCCGAGAAGATCATTTTTACAAACATCCCTTCTGCTACTAAAATACTGCTAGCCGACACCAGTTTTTGCGCTAGAAAACTCGCCCCCAAAGACCATCTTGATTTTTTCAAAAGCACCTTTTGGGTTGAATTTAAGACAACAAAAAATCATTTCTCAACCCCTTACGACCCTGCGCTTACACTTGAGACTATTGCGATCCCTGCTAAAAACAAGATAGTTACCCCCGGCCTTCAAATGCTGGATAAAGAATTATTTGACGGTGTTCATTCACTGCGCGAATCGTTATCCTGTATACGTATTACCACCTCAGCGCCTAACATCCCCCCATCACCGCTTCCTGTTCAATTGTCTGAACCGGCATGGGAAGATGCAGGCTCTTCTTTTAGCTACATAAAAACCTGCGACCCAAACGAAGTGATAGGCGACATTAAATTAACTGAAGGAGATAATAGAAGGACATTGATTACCTGCCAAAAAGTCTTACACAACTCAATCCCGCTAAGTGTAACTAACGAAAGTTGGAAAAAAGGAGAAATCCATAATAACAACGTAAAACTTGTGTGCGATGAAGACTCGATGATTACGGGTATTGAACACTCCCAGGGCCGACATTTATTTAAAGTTAGATGCGGAAAAGTCCACGACAACAACAATAACAACATGATTGTTGTTAATGATTCATCATGGGGATTAAACCCTCCCACCAGTGAGTCCTGCCCTGGCAATCAAGTCCTTGTTGGCGAACGCGTTCGATACGATTCAGGCGTGCCATTTACCGCTTATCATCGCTGCGCCACTCTAATATATCCAGTTGCGACCCCCACTCAGACAACACCATGATAACTCTTCATTAACCGTCACCTCGCACTCACTTTGAGGACCTCTTCATGGCCAGTTCCAATACTGTACATTCCAACGCATTTGGCTTTATGAGCTTTCTAAATAACTCCGTTGATCCGAGAACCGGGCAGTATGTACTTTCAATAAACCTCCCTACCCTGAACGCCAATGCTTTGCGCGGGCCTTCGCAACCTTTGCAGTTGGCCTTTAGTCCGCTCAATACTCAGGACGCCGGTTTTGGCAAAGGCTGGAGCCTCAACCTGTCCCAATACACCCCGTCCAGTAAAATGGTGGCGCTGAGTACGGGCGAAAGTTTCAAGGTGACTGGCAGCGGAGAAAACGCCGCCATTAGAGAGCATAAACTCGACTCTTTTCACTTCAGCTTTCTGAACAATAACAAGTATCGGATTGTGCATAAATCCGGGCTGGTCGAGGAATTGAAAAACTATGGTTCCGGGGACAATCTAGTCGCCCTGCCACATACCATCTACGCCGCGTCAGGGCACGCGATTTATCTGGACTACGATCCCTCTGAATTTGGCAGGCGCCTAAAGAGCATCCGGGATGAGCAAGGTCTGTTGCTAGAGATTGACTATGCCAGTATTAACCAGATCGATATTAATATTGCTCCAGAGGCAGGTGGCAGCGGTATCCCTAAAGCCCGCTACCAATTGAAACTCGTCAATCGCGAACTGACAGAAATCGTGCTGCCTTCTGACGATAAAGCTTCATGGCGCCTGAAATACACGTCCTTTGGCGACTTTTTGTGTGTGAACAGAGTCCTCACACCTACGGGAGGGCGGGAAACTATTCATTATGATGATGAAGGTCATGCTTATCCGGACAATGCCGAGAGGAAAGATAATCTGCCTCGCGTCACTCGCCACATGACCTACCCCGGATCTGCGTCAGACCCTGGAACGCTGCAGGTGAACTATGTTTATACCGGCACAGAGAATCAAAACGGGCACAATTTTTTGGGCGCGGGCGCCGACGTAAGCTGGGAGCCGGACGGGGTGGACAACCTCTATAAAGCACCCAGTAGCTACACCTATAGTTCGACCAGCCAGTTGATGGTGGCGCCCAATAAGATTGGGCGTAGCGTCAAGCGGATCTATAACCGCTTTCACTTGCTGATTGAAGAAGAAACCACGCAAAACAATTGCGTCCAGAAAGTGACGACCACTTACCACAACACGAATGAGAGCTTTGACTATCAACCGCCGCAGTTCCAGGCCCCCAAACAGGTTGTGACGCGCTGGTCTCTGCGGGATAACGCGACCCAATTTCGCGAGGAAACGGTCACCACCTCATTCGATGAGTACGGAAACCCGTTGCAAGAGATCAAAAGCAGTGGTGTCACCGTTGACTACTGCTACTACCCAGCGGACTACGTAGGCGACGATTGCCCGCCTGATCCGCACTGCTTTGTACGCAATCTGAGATCGCAAACGGTAACCCCCAGCGGCGACATGCTCCCTGGCGCTCAGATTTTGCAAACTTTCTACAGCTATCAGGCACTGCCAGCACTCAATGGCAGCGAACAACCTGCGTTTCTGGTGATCGCAAAAGAGCGTCTGGTAGAGATCAGATCGGGGCAAAAGATCGAGTTGCAACTCACATCGCGAGATTGGTTCGACCAACCAGACGATGCGTTGATTCATGGACAAGCCAAATCCCAATGCACCGTGATCAACAACCTGCAAACTGAAAGTCTGTTTGACTACTCGCCCGTAATGTTTGCTGTCAAACAAGAACAGAGCCGTACGCACGTTACTGTTTCACCTCTGGACATTCGCACGCTCAAAGGTCTTCGTGCTGATCAGTTTGCCCTGCAGATTAAAGAAACATTGGTCGGCTTCGACGACACCAGCAAACAACCCATACGTAAAACCAGTACCCGGCAATATTCTCCTGTAAGCGGCCAGCTATTAATGGCCCCAGATCTGCATGGCACTCCCGTTCTCTATCTCTACGACAGCATGGATCGTGTAGTAAAAGAAATAGTTGCGCCGGGACAAGAAGAAGATGAAACCAGCATTAGCTATACCTACACGCTTTCACAGGCCGCAGGGCAATATGCCAGTCAAATACACCGGGATGCAAAGGGTGTCGAAACCCATATTCAGTGCGACGGCCTTAACCGCGTATTGTCTGAAGCACGCTTGATACCCAGTGACACTGTCCCGACGCCACAGCCTCGGCAAACCTACGCCGCGACCTGGGATGCCTGGGGCAATTTGAGTGAGGAAACCAGCATCGACTGGCTCAATGAACAAAATATGAACTTGAGGACGTCCTATACATACGACGATTGGGGCCAGCTGGAATTCAAAATTGACAGCAGCGGCCTGAAATCGGTGCAACAAACTACACCGACCAATAACACCGGACCTATTCAAACCAGTTGGTTTGAAAGCAATAGCACGCCCATTCTCATCAGCGACCTCAACGTTACCCACTTCAACGCGTTGAACAAACCAACGCTAGTCAAGCGCCTGGATACACAGGCATTTAACAGCCGCATGCAAACCATGACGCCGCCCCCGACAGAGGCAGAGGTCAGAACAGCACTTAAAATGGCCATGCTTCTCAATGAACTGCCAGCCCAAGGCAGCGTTGAATACAGCTATGACGGTTTAGGGAACTGTTTGCTACAGACCGAAAAATTCACGGGTCAACAGCGTTTAACACGCTTTGAATATGACAGCTGGGGTCGGCAAATCAGTTCAGTCTTACCTGATGGATCTCGCGTTCATCGAGTCTTTGCCGAACATTCAGAACTGGAACTGGTAAGCCAGTTACAGGTTTTCCCTGCCAATACATCGGTACCGGCCACCATCGTTGGGCGCCAGCACTACGACGGTCTGTTGCGTCTGACGGAGGTATCAACCGGCCCCCTGAGCCACCCCCGAACGCAGAAGTATCGATACAAGGAAGGTCAGGCACTGGTGAGTGAATGTCTTACACCCGAAGGTAATACCATCAAATACAGCTATAACACGCTACTGACCGAGCGACCCACTCAGATCGATATCCTGAGCAAGACCACAGCCCTCATCGACTCCACGACCTACACCTATGACCCGAAAACTGCTGACATCACGGGCATGAGTAAAAGCGGGGGACAACGCACATACCTGTATGACAGTAACAATCACTTGCGCAAAGAATCATTTTTTGACAACTCCCCAATTCCCCACGAAGTCGTGTACAACAACTCGTTGCAAGGGCGCAACATTTGGCGCAGTGATGGCGCAGTGGAGACTAAAAGCGAGTATGACAAGTACGGTCGATTGTTCAGCATCTCTCAAAACAATGTGAGTGCAACGTTCAGCTACAACGCTTTTGGGTTGCTCCACAGCACCGTCACAACTGCCAACCCAGACAATCAGCAGAACAAAAGCACACTGACGACGACACTCGACTACGACACGATGAATCGTGAAATCAAACGTACCTTCGAACTTGATCAACAACCGCTCTATACAGTGAGCCAAACCTGGTTTGAAGATGATCAGTTGCAAAGTCGCACCCTGGAACATCAAGGCAACATCCTGCTTAAAGAAACCTACCTATATGACCCTCGTGGACGCCTGCAAGAACATGTATGCGAGGGGGAGATGGCGTATTTGCCAAAAGACCAATTTGGGAATGCAATAGAGAGACAGATTTTCATTTTTGATGAGCTGGACAATATCAAACGTTGCATCAGTAAATTCCTAACCGCGGAGGGTAAAAAAGATGACATCGCGTTCTTTTCATACGATGAAGATGATCGATTCAAGCTCATAAAAGTCACACACACCTATACTGACGGCGGCTATCCAGCCTCTCAAACATTCGAGTACGACGCCAATGGAAACATGCTGAACGATGAACTGGGACAACGTTTTAAGTATGACAATCAAGGACGATTGACCGAAGTCAAATCCGCCGTTGATGACACCGTCAGCAGTCAATATCGCTATGACGGACATAATCATCTGGTGGGCGTTATTCATGAACAAGAAAATGAGTGCTTGCGCTTTTATCAAGGCACTCAATTGAGCCATACACTACAAGATAATAAATACACACACTTTCTATTAAGTGGCGGGGTAGCGTTGAGCCAGCAATTGGATGACCACAACCAGACCCTGCTGTTGCTCACAGATGCCAGCCCAAGCGTAATTGGCGAAAGTCTTAACGGTCAGATCCACCTGGTCAGCTACAGCGCTTACGGCGAACAAGATAAGACTGCCCGGTTGCAGACCTTACTGGCCTTTAACAGCGAAGTCTGTGAACCGCTGTCAGGCTGGTACCTGCTGGGCCGTGGTTACCGCGCCTACAACCCGGGCTTGATGCGCTTTCACTCGCCGGACTCGCTCAGCCCGTTCGGTGCGGGCGGAGTCAACCCTTATGTTTATTGCTTGGGCAACCCAATCCGCTTCCGCGATCCAACAGGGCATTACATCGGTGATCGAGGCAATCTACCGCAGTACTACGAACCTCTTCCTGAACCTGAAGGTCCGAGCTTCCTGGAAAAATGGCTGTATGTGGGGCTGGCCGCTCTAGGTGTCATTGCCTCAATAATTTTTCTACCCATCTCTGCCCCCATGATTGCGGGTGCAGTCATGCAAATCGTTGGCTTAGGACTGCAAATAGCTGGCACTGCCTCAGAAAACGGTGAACTTACAGCCGCTGGGGTAGCGCTCGGCGCCATAGGCGGGATGATTTCATTCATGGGTGCTGGCAAAGCCGCTGCCATGCAGCTAGCGACAAAAGCAAGTGCAGTTGCGAAACCGGGCGCCACGGCAGTGCAGTCCACTCAAACCTCGATGGGATTCCTCCCAAGGGCTCGTTTGATATCTAACCTTGGCGGCGCCAGTAAAGCCAGCAAAGCCAGCACATCCGGAGCAATCCTCAAGCCGGCCAGCTTTGTTCGCAAACCCCCAACAACCAGCTCTAGTCCTGCGCCAAGTATTCGTTCATCAAGTAGCAATACAAGTGCGGCACCTAGGTCAAGTTCCCCCGCCATGGAAACTGCTGCGCCTCTAGAGAACCTCTCTAAGGTGCCTGTTGCACCGCCAGCGCCTGCTCTACAACCACCAAGTGCGCTTGATATCTCAAACGCGGGGTATCAATCCACCGGGCGTAGCGGTGATGCAGTCTCTAGGTTGTTCGCCTCTTTTGGGTTAGGCCCATCCAGCTTTAAAGTTCCTAAAGACATCGCTCATCTTTTTGTTTAAACGCCGCCCCCTTAGCCCGTGTAGCGCTCAAGCGCTACACGGGCTTTTTCGTTGTGCTTCGCTTTGTCGTGCTCGCTGGAAATCACTTCGCTGTACACCCGAAAAGTGAGAGTTCTCTCATATTCACGCCCCAAGAGTCTCCTTAGTATTCCGATAGAAACCAAACAGCTCCAGTCGATCAACCCGTTAGCCGTGCCCGTGCGACGCATAATCAGGCTTAACCGCGTTCGCGAAGGGTATCGACTGCAAACGCTGACGTGTCTCTGAATCGCCACCGCCAATATTCGGCTGGATGGGCTCAATGGCTCGGTACCTGTTACTCCGCCTGTCAGTGGCGTATTCACCTTAAGTTCAGACTCGACTGCAGAGGGCGTAGGTATTCAAATCCTTAAAGAGGATGGTGTAACCCCTATAGAACTCAGCACAGAAGTGCCACTGATTCCTATCATTGACGGTGTTACCAGCCTTCCATTCAACGCCCGGTTCTATCAAACGGGACAACCTGAGGATGTTGAACCGGGCTTGGCTAAAGGGGCACTAAACTTTTCAATTACTTATCGGTGAAAACGCGCTCAGAGAGATGCCTGCCCACCGCGACAAAGCGAACGTATCAGTCACTCAACTTTATGTATAACTTGGTAAAGTTTTCAATTATAGGCCACGTTACTCCTTGATCAAAACTGACAAACACACGCACCGTAAGATTTTCACCGCGCTT